>NZ_JBVJIJ010000018.1:0-9405 GCF_055586325.1 Dactylosporangium sp. NPDC051087
GTCCCATTCCGAACCCGGAAGCTAAGCCCTCCAGCGCCGATGGTACTGCACCCGAGAGAGTGTGGGAGAGTAGGACGCCGCCGGACAAAATTTCGATTAAGGGCCGCCCTGTCCTAGGGCGGCCCTTAATTCGTTTACCGGGTCGAGCGCATGCGGCGCACCCCGGTCGGGAAGGATGAAGTCGTGACTGCAGGACCCCACGACCGCGACAATCAGGGCGGCGGCGGCAAGGACCGGGGCGAGCGCCCCGCCTCCGGCGACCGCAAACCCCGTTGGACCGGCGCCGACCGCGACCGCGGCTCGGCTTCAGGTTCCCGAACCCCGCGCGACGGCGCCCCGCGGGCCAGCGGCGACCGCTCCGGCGGCTACCGCGACCGTGACGGAGACCGCTCCGGCGGCTCCGGCGGCTACCGCTCAGGTGACCGTACGTCCGGCGGCTACCGTTCCGGCGGCCCTGGCGGCGAGCGGTCCGGTGGCTTCCGCTCCGGTGGCGGCGACCGCTCCGGCGGCTACCGCTCGGGCGGCGCCGGCGGTGACCGTCCGGGTTTCCGTGACGGTGAGCGTTCCGGCGGCTACCGCGACGGCGGCC
This sequence comes from Dactylosporangium sp. NPDC051087, assembly GCF_055586325.1. NCBI lineage: Bacteria > Bacillati > Actinomycetota > Actinomycetes > Micromonosporales > Micromonosporaceae > Dactylosporangium > Dactylosporangium sp. NPDC051087. The sequence continues at coordinate 590 of NZ_JBVJIJ010000018.1, forward strand.
CGCGCGGCGACCGTGGCGATCGTGGCGACCGTCCGGGTGGCTTCCGTGACCGTGACGGCGCGCCCCGTGGTGACCGTCCGACCGGTTCCGGTGGTTTCCGGGACCGTGACGGTGGCCCCCGCGGCGACCGTACGGGCGGATATCGCGCCGGCGGTGGTGGTTTCCGCGACCGCGACGGCGGCGACCGCCCGAACTTCCGTGACGGTGAGCGTTCCGGTGGGTTCCGTGACGGTGGCCCGCGCGGCGACCGTCCCCCGTTCCGGGGTGGCGCGGACCGTGGCGACCGCCCCGGCTTCCGCGACGGCGCGCCCCGTGGTGACCGTCCGTCCGGTTCCGGCGGGTTCCGTGACCGTGACGGCGGCCCCCGTGGCGACCGTCCGGGTGGCTTCCGCGACCGCGACGGCGCCCCCCGTGGTGACCGGCCCAGCGGCTCCGGCGGCTTCCGCGATCGTGACGGTGGCCCCCGTGGTGACCGTCCGGGTGGCTTACGTGACCGCGACGGCGCCCCCCGTGGCGACCGTCCGTCCGGTTCCGGCGGGTTCCGTGACCGTGACGGCGGCCCCCGTGGCGACCGTCCGGGTGGCTTCCGCGACCGCGACGGCGCGCCCCGCGGTGACCGCGGTGACCGTCCAGGTGGCTTCCGCGACGGTGGCCCCCGTGGTGACCGTCCGACCGGTTCCGGTGGTTTCCGTGACCGCGACGGCGGCCCGCGCGGTGGTGGGTTCCGTGACCGTGACGGCGGCGACCGTCCGGCGTACCGCGACCGTGGCGACCGCCCCGGTGGCTTCCGCGACCGCGACGGCGCGCCCCGCGGCGACCGGCCCAGCGGCTCCGGTGGCTTCCGTGACCGCGACGGTGGCCCCCGCGGCGACCGTCCGGGTGGCTTCCGAGACCGCGACGGCGGGTCCCGTGACGGCGGACCGCGTGGCGACCGTCCCCAGTTCCGTGACAACGCCCGTGGTGACCGTCCGGGCGGCTTCCGAGACCGCGACGGCGCGCAGCGCGGCGACCGTCCGGCCGGCTCCGGTGGTTTCCGTGACCGTGACGGCGGCCCCCGCGGTGGTGGGTTCCGTGACCGTGACGGCGGCGACCGTCCGGCGTACCGCGACCGTGGCGACCGCCCCGGCGGCTTCCGCGACCGCGACGGCGGATCCCGCGACGGTGGCCCCCGCGGCGACCGTCCCGGCGGCTTCCGCGACCGCGACGGCGCCCCCCGCGGCGACCGTCCGGCCGGCTCCGGCGGCTTCCGCGACCGTGACGGCGGCGACCGTCCCGCGTACCGCGACCGTGGCGACCGCCCCGGTGGCTTCCGCGATCGGGACCGCGGCGACCGCCCCGGCGGCTTCCGTGACCGTGGCGACCGTCCCGGTGGCTTCCGCGACCGCGACGGCGGATCCCGTGACGGTGGCCCCCGCGGCGACCGTCCGGGTGGCTTCCGCGACGGCGGGCCGCGTGGCGGCGGGTTCCGTGACGGTGACCGGGGTGGGCCGCGCCGCGACGCTGGGCGGGGCGCTGGGTTCCAGCGGTCCGAGGGCCTGCGGCGCGACGACGCCGGCGGGTACCGGCCGCGGCAGAGCGACCCCGGCTTCGTCGCCGAGGAGGTCGAGGGCGAGGAGACCGTCACCCGCGTCGCGGACCCGGTGCTCGCCGACGACATCGACCCGTCGGAGCTGGACCGTGAGGTGCGCAGCGAGCTGAGCTCCCTCGCCCGGCCCGTCGCCGAGGAGGTCGCCCGGCGGCTGGTCGCCACGGGGCAGCTCATCGACGACGACCCTGAGCTGGCGCTCGCCCACGCGCTCGTCGCGCGGCGGAAGGCGTCGCGGATCGCTGTGGTACGGGAGGCCGCAGGGCTCGCCGCGTACCACGCGGGCGAGTGGCAGACGGCGCTCGGGGAGCTGCGGACGTATCACCGGATGACGGGGCGGCAGACGCACATCGCGGTCATCGCCGACTGTGAGCGGGCCCTGGACCGGCCGGAGAAGGCGATCGACCTCTTCCGGACCGCGGACCGGGAGAAGCTGACCGCCGAGGAGATCGTGGAGCTGCTCATCGTCGCCGCCGGTGCGCGCGGGGACATGGGACAGCACGACGCCGCCGTGGCGATGCTGCAGGTGCGTGAGCTGACGTCGGCACCTGAGGCGGTCTGGGCCGCCCGGCTGCGGTACGCCTACGCCGACGCGCTCCTGCGCGCGGGCCGCCGGGAAGAGGCACGCGAGTGGTTCGCGCGCGCCGCCGACCTGGACGAGGACCTCGCCACCGACGCCGCCGAGCGGCTCCTGGAGCTCGACGGCATCACGCTCGACGGCGACGATGACGACGACGAGGACCTCGCCGACGCCCACACCCCCGACCGCGACCACGACGAGGACGCCGAGGACGACGACCGCGACGAGGACGACGAAGACGACGCCGGCGACTACGACGACGGCGACGACGGCGACGACGCGGACGACTACGACGACGAAGACGCGGACGACGAGGACGACGACCGCGACGACGAAGACGACTACGACGACGAGGACGACGAGGACGACGAGGACGACCGCGACGACGAGGACGACGACCGCGACGACGAGGACGCGGACGACGATGACTACGACGACGAAGACGACCGCGACGATGACGACTACGACGACGAAGACGACGAGGACCAGGACGGCGCGGACGACGACCGCGACACCGACGCGCCCGTCGGGGACGACGACCGGGTGACGGGCGCTGGCCGTACACGCGACGCAGCTGAGACGGCGAGCGGCGACGCGGACGACGACGACCGCGACGGTGACGCCACCCCCGAGCACGGCACCGGGACCGACGGTGACGACAACGGGACGAAGCGTGCCTGACGGGCAGACCACCGGGGCCCCCGCCGGCGCAGCCGCCGGCGGGGATCTCGTCAGCCACTACGACCTGGTCATCTTCGACCTCGACGGGGTGCTGTACCTCGTCGACCAGGTGATCCCCGGCGCCGCCGAGGCGTGTGCGCGGCTGCGTGAGCGGGGGATTCCCAGCGCGTACGCCACCAACAACGCCTCACGGCTGCCCGGTGACGTCGCGGCGCTGCTGACCCGGATCGGCATCCCCGCCGAGGTGCGGGAGGTCGTGACGTCCGCGCACGCGACGGCGCTGCTGCTCGCGGAGCGGTTCGCGGCCGGGACGCCGGTGCTGATCCTGGGCGCTCCGGCGCTGCGGGAGGAGGTCGAGGCCGTCGGGCTCCGGCCGGTCACCGTGGCGGAGGAGGCCGAGGTGGTCGTGCAGGGCTACGGGCCCGACGTCGCCATGCGGGACCTCGGCGACGCGTCGGTCGCGATCCGGGGCGGCGCGAAGTGGATCGCCACGAACGCCGACAAGACGCTGCCGTCGCCGCGCGGGCCGCTGCCCGGCAACGGGTCGCTGGTCGTGGCCATGGCCACGGCGCTCGGGCGGCAGCCGGACACGATCGTCGGCAAGCCCGACCCGACGCTGTTCCTGGAGGCGGCGCGGGAGCGGTCCGCGACGCACCCGATCGTCGTCGGCGACCGGCTCGACACGGACATCGAGGGCGCGTACCGGGCGGGCATGGACAGCCTGCTCGTGCTCACCGGGGTGAGCGACGCGGCCGAGCTGCTCGCCGCGCCGGTCGAGCGGCGGCCCACGTTCATCGCCGAGGACCTGGCGGGGCTGTTCGAGACGGCACCGCAGGCGGGGACGAACCAGTGGCGGGTCGACGACCACGGCGACCGGTGGGTGCTGTCCGGCGACGGGCGCCGCGTCGACGCGTTGAAGGCGCTGTGCGCGGTGGCGTGGGCGGCCGGCGAGGTCCGGCCGGTGACCGCGAAGGGCGAGGCCGCCGCGGCCGCCCTGTCGTGGATGGGGATCTAGAGCAGTTTCCGCAGCTTCAACAGGTCGAACACGCCGGCGTCGATCTTGATCCGGCCGCTGGTCCAGGCCTGCATGACGTTGAGCTCACCGTTGACGAGGGCGACGAGGTCGTCACTGGAGGCGGTGAGCTTGATCTTCGCGCGGGGGTCGTCGCCGTCGGTCAGGCCGGAGATCTGCCCGCCCTGCAGCTGACCGTGGAACGCCACGCCGAGGTCCGTGACCCGGCAGGCGAGGGAGCGGTCGAAGTCGAGCTTCTCCCTGGCCGCCGCGGCGTTCTCGGCGAGCTTCGCCGCGAGCTTCTGCAGCGCGGCGCGGCATTCCTCGACCGTGGCCATCTTTTCCCCGTTTCCGTGCATTCAAATGTCCAATGCGGACACTTGGATTGTGACCGTACCGTACGGCGTCACGGACCGCCCGGTAGCGTGAGCAGCGGTACACCACTAGGAGGAGAGGCGCGAGCATGGCTCAGGAAGCCTGGCGGGCATACCTGGAACTGGCCTACGGCATGACCGAGTCGACGACGAAGAAGGCGACCAAGACGGTCCGCCGGCTCGTCGGCAGGAGCGGCGCGACGGCGGAGCAGCTCCAGGTGATGGCCGAGGACCTCGTGAAGGCCGGCACGGCCAACCGTGAGGCGATGACCAAGCTCGTCCGGTACGAGCTGGACCGCGCCCTCGGCGCCGTCGGCCTCGCCACCGCCGAGGAGGTCGCGGCGCTGACCAGCCGCGTGCACGAGCTCGAGGCGCAGCTGAAGGCGGCGGCGAAGTCCGCGGCGGCGGTCGAGCCGGAGCCGGCGCTGCCGGTCGGTGCCGAGGTCGTCGAGCCGGAGCCGGCCGCGACGCCGGCGGTGACGGCCGCGAAGAAGACGGTGGCGAAGCGCGCGGTCGCCAAGAAGGCCGGCCCGGCGTCCGACGTGCTGCCCGTGAAGAAGGCCGCGCCCGCCGCCGCCAAGACCGCGCCCGCCGCGAAGGCCGCGCCCGCCGCGAAGGCCGCGCCCGCCGCGAAGACCGCGCCCGCCGCGAAGGCCGCTCCGGCCGCCGCGGTCAAGACGGCGCCGGCCAAGCGGGGCGCGCCGGCGAAGAAGGCGGCGGCGAAGGCCGCGGTCGAGCAGATCGCCGCGGCGTCCGACGTGCCGCCGGTGAAGAAGGCCGCGCCGCGTAAGCGGTCGTCGTCCTCGTGAGCAGCACCCCTCAGCCCGTCCCGCGACCGGGCGGGCAGCCGGGCTTCCCCGGCGGGCCGATGCCCGGTCCGCCGGGTGCCGCGGCGCTCGGGCGGGTCGAGGCAGCGGTCGAGGCCCTCAACGGGGTAGCGTCGCTGCCGTTGCAGCGGCAGGTTTCGGTGTACGCCGAAGCCCACCGCGCGCTGCAGGAGACATTGGGCACGATCGAGGAACGGTGATGGCGCGGCGGACACGACTCGATGCCGAGCTGGTGCGCCGCGGCCTGGCCCGCTCACGGGAGCAGGCGGCCGCGTTGATCGCCGAGGGACGCGTCGAGGTGCGGGGCGTCCTGGCCGGGAAGGCCGCCGCCCAGGTCGACCCGGCCGACCCGGTCAACGTCCTGTCCGCGGCCACGGGCGACGACTACGTCTCCCGTGGCGGTCACAAGCTCGCCGGGGCGCTCACGGCGTTCGAGGCGCTGCCGGTACAGGGGCGGCGCTGCCTTGACGCCGGAGCTTCCACCGGCGGGTTCACCGACGTGCTGCTGCGCCGCGGGGCGGCCTCCGTCGCGGCCGTCGACGTCGGCTACGGCCAGATCGCGTGGTCGCTGCGCACCGACGAGCGGGTCACTGTGATCGAACGCACGAATGTGCGCACGCTCACGCCGGACGTGATCGGCGGTCCGGCCGACCTGACCGTCGCCGACCTGTCGTTCATCTCCCTGCGGCTCGTCCTGGAGGCTCTCGCAGCCTGCACGGCGGCCGACGGTGATCTGGTACCGATGGTGAAACCGCAGTTCGAGGTCGGCCGGGAGCGCGTCGGCGAGGGTGGCGTCGTGCGGGATCCGGCGCTGCGGGCGGAGGCGGTGCTGGACGTGGCCGCCGTCGCCGCCGGGCTCGGCCTCGGCGTCGCCGGGGTGACGGTCAGCCCGCTGCCGGGACCGTCCGGCAACGTCGAGTTCTTCCTCTGGCTGCGCCGCGACGCGCCGCCCGTGTCACCCGACGCGGTGTACGCCGCGGCCTCCGTGCCGGAAGGGCGGCTTTCGTGAGCGGTCCGGAGCGCAGCGCAGTGACCGGTCACCATGGGCGCAGTGTGGTCTCGCGGCGGCGCCGGAGCGTAGCGGAGGTGGCGGCGTGAGCGGTCCGCAGCGGCGCTGGAGCGCGGCGGAGGTGGCGGCGTGAGGGAGGCCCTGCTCGTCACCCATACGGGGAAGCGGAGCAACAACGAGCACGCCCGGACCGTGGCCGCGGACCTGCTCGACAACGGCTTCACGGTCCGGGTCCTCGCCGAGGAGGCCGGCGAGCTCGACATCCCCCGCGCCGTCCTCGTCAGCGGGGAGACCGCCGCGCAGGGCGTGGAGATCGTGTTCGCGCTCGGCGGCGACGGCACCCTGCTGCGGGCGGCGGAGCTGGCCCGGCCCGCGAAGGCGCCGCTGCTCGGCATCAACCTCGGCAAGGTCGGGTTCCTCGCCGAGGCCGAGATCGGCGACGTCGATAAGGCCGTCCGTGAGGTCGTCGAGCGGTCGTACACGGTGGACGAGCGGCTCACGATCGATGTCTTCGCCGAGCACGACGGTCACCCGGTCGGGTCGTCGTGGGCGCTCAACGAGGTGACGGTCGAGAAGGGCGCCCGGGAGAAGATGCTGGAGGTGCTCGTCGAGGTCGACGGCCGCCCCCTGTCCCGCTACGGCTGCGACGGTGTCGTGTGCGCCACGCCGACGGGTTCCACGGCGTACGCGTTCTCGGCCGGCGGCCCGGTCGTGTGGCCGGAGCTGGAGGCGCTGCTGCTGGTGCCGATCAGCGCGCACGCCCTGTTCAGCAGGCCTCTGGTCATCGCGCCGTCCTCGACGATCACGGTCAACGTCGAGCCGTTCACCAGCTTCGCGCTGCTGTCCTGCGACGGCCGGCGGGTCATGGACCTCGCCCCCGGATCGACGGTCACCGTCCGGCGCGGCGCCCTGCCCGTCCGGGTGGTCCGGCTGCGTGAGCGACCGTTCACGGACCGCCTCGTCGCGAAGTTCGGCCTGCCGGTCGACGGTTGGAGACACAACAAACGGCACGGCTGAGTGGAGAAGTGTCGTACCCCGCAGCTAGTGTCTGTCACTGTGCTGGAGGAACTCCGCATTACCGGACTTGGCGTGATCGAAGACGCCACACTGCCCCTTGGCCCGGGCCTGACCGTCATCACCGGCGAGACAGGCGCGGGGAAGACCATGGTCGTGACGAGCCTCGGTCTGCTGTTCGGCGGTCGCGCCGACGCGGGCCGGGTCCGTGCCGACCCTGGTCGCGCCACCGTCGACGGCCGCGTCAAGCTGCCCGCGCACCTGCGCGCGGCGGTCGAGAGCCGCATCGTGGACGCCGGCGCCGAGGTCGACGACGACGGCACCCTGCTGATGAGCCGCACCCTGACGGCCGAGGGCCGCTCCCGTGCGCACGTCGGCGGCCGCACCGTGCCCGTCGCGGTCCTCGGCGAGGTCGGTGAGCGCGTGTTCGCCCTGCACGGCCAGTCCGACCAGCTGCGCCTGCTGCGCCCGGCCGAGCAGCGCGCCGCCCTGGACCGTTACGCGGGACCGGAGCACGAGAAGCTGCTGGGGCGCTTCGCCGAGCTGTACACGCGCTGGCGCGCGGTCGAGGACGACCTCGCCGACCGCCGCGCCAACGCCAGGCAGCGCAGCCAGGAGGCCGACCTGCTCCGGCTCGGCCTCGACGAGATCAGCCGCGTCGACCCGCAGCCCGGCGAGGACGAGCTGCTGCGCGAGGAGGCGCAGCGCCTGGAGCACGTCGAGGGCCTGCGCAGCGCCGCACAGCTCGCGCACGTGTCGCTGACCGGCACCGGTGACGGCGACGACGTCGTCGACGTGCTGAGCCTGCTGTCGACGGCCCGGCGCACCCTCGAGGCGCAGACCGGCGTCGACCGGGTCCTCGGCGAGCTCGCCGCCCGCCTCGACGAGGTCGCCACCCTCGCCGGTGACGTCACCACCGAGCTCGGCAGCTATCTCGCCTCCCTGGACGCCGACCCCGGCCGCCTCCAGGAGGTCTATGAGCGCCGCGCCGCGCTGCGCGCCCTGACCCGCAAATACGCCGAGGACGTCGACGGCGTCGTCGCCTGGGCCGACCGGGCCCGCACCAAGCTCGGCGAGCTCGACACCTCCGACGAGCTCCTCGAAGAGCTCGACAAGGAGCGCCGCCGGCTGCACGGCGAGGTCGCCGAGGTCGCCGCGACCCTGTCCGCGGCCCGCCAGGAGGCGGCCGGCAGGTTCGCCGCCGACGTGACCGTCGAGCTGGCCGGCCTCGCCATGCCGCACGCCCGCATCCACGTCGTCGTCGCCCCCAAGGCCGCCGGCGGCGGCCCCACCGTCCCCACCGCCGACGGCACCGACGCCGGCGTGGGCCCCGACGGCGCCGACGACATCGAGCTGCGTCTCCTGCCGCACCCGGGCGCCCCCGCCCAGCCCCTGCAGAAGGGCGCCTCCGGCGGCGAGCTGTCCCGCGTCATGCTGGCGATCGAGGTCGTCTTCGCCGGCGTCGGCGGCCCGCCCACCCTGGTCTTCGACGAGGTCGACGCCGGCGTCGGCGGCACCGCGGCGGTCGAGATCGGCAAGCGGCTGGCCCGCCTCGCCCGCGACCACCAGGTCCTCGTCGTGACCCACCTGCCGCAGGTGGCCGCGTTCGCCGACCGTCACCTGGTCGTCGCCAAGGACACCGGCGGCGCCGTCACCACCAGCGGCGTCCGGGTCGTCGAGCACACCGACAGGGCGCGGGAGCTGGCCCGGATGCTGGCCGGCCTGCCCGACTCG
>NZ_JBVJIJ010000018.1:9504-67859 GCF_055586325.1 Dactylosporangium sp. NPDC051087
ATCGCGCACGCGGAGGAGCTGCTGTCGGTCGCCGACCGGGAGAAGACCAACCACTGACCCGCCATCACTGACCACCGCGCCCGACGCCCCGGCGGCGCCGTCACCACCAGCGGCGTCCGGGTCGTCGAGCACACCGACAGGGCGCGGGAGCTGGCCCGGATGCTGGCCGGCCTGCCCGACTCGGACCTGGGCATCGCGCACGCGGAGGAGCTGCTGTCGGTCGCCGACCGGGAGAAGACCAACCACTGACCCGCCATCACTGACCACCGCGCCCGACGCCCCGGCGGCCCTCGAATCGGCTTCCGGGGCACGGCCGGCCGCCGCGGGCTGCCCGGGCGTGCCCGGCCCGGCTCGGTGCGGCCGGTCGAGGCTCGCCCGCTCAGACGGCCGCCGGGGATTCACCGCCGGTCGGATCGCCACTCGGTCGGACCTAGGCGTCGCGCACGCTGCCGGTCGACGGCCGGGAGCAGTCCCACCGTCGACCCGCCTGACCCGCCGCGTCGACCCCCGCCGGTCCTCGGATCGCCCCGGGCACGGCTGGCCGCCGCAGGGTTGCCTGGGCATGTCCGGCTCGGTGCGGCCGGTCGAGGCTCGCCCGCCCTGACGACTGCCGAAGACTCGCGGGCGGCCGGATCGCCACTGGATCTGAGCGTCGCGTACGTGGCCGGTCGCCGGTCGGGGTCTCGCGGGCGGCGGCGCCACTTGGGACCTGGGCGTCGCGCCCGCGGCCGGGAGCAGTCCAACCGTTGACCCGCCGCGCCGGCGCCCCGCCGGTCCTCGGATCGCCCCGGAGGCGTGGCCGGTCGGCTGCCACGGCCCGCCAGGCCGCTCGACCCGGCCGGGCGCGTCCGACCTGTTCAGCCCAGACGGTCGAGGCCCACCCGCACAGACGGCCGCCGCCGGAGCCTCCCGGGCGGCGGGATCACCGCGCCACCGGGAACCCCGAACGGCGGGATCGCCGCGCCGCTGGACGGGCCGCAGCCGGAGACGACCGGACGGCCGGATCGCCGCGCCACCGGGCGGCCCGCTGACCGGGCGGCGGGCTACCGTGGCCACGCGACGACGGGGAGGCAGTGTGCGGGTGGTGGAGGTGTGGCGGTACGCGCTGAAGTCCGCCGCGGGGGAGCGGCTCGACGCCGCTGAGGTCACCGCCGACGGACTGGCCGGTGACCGGCGGTGGGCGTGCGTGGACGGTGACGGGGTCGTCGTCAGCGCGAAGCAGCCCAGGCTCTGGGGCAGGCTGCTGCGGGTCCGGGCGGGCGGCGGCCGCGTGCACCTGCCGGACGGGAGGACCGCGGTCCTCGACGGTGGCGGGGAGGCCGCCGAGGTGCTGTCGTCGTGGCTGGGGCGGGCGGTGACCGTGACCGATGTGGTGCCGGAAGGGGCGGTGCTGCACCGGTTCTGGCCCCGGGAGGCCGGCATGATCCCATCCTGGGCGGCGGGCGCCGAGGCCGGCAGTGACGTGCTCAGCGTGATCGGCAGCGGGCGGTTCCACGACTTCGGGGCGGTGCACGTCGTCACCACCGGCGCGCTGCGGCAGCTCGCCGCGGTGCACGGGACGGCGGTCGACCACCGGCGGTTCCGGCCGAACCTCCTGCTCGACCTGCCGCGGGACCCCGCACCCGGTGAGGAGGTCACGGTCGGGGGCGTGCGGCTGCGGGTACAGGTGCCGACGCCGCGGTGTGTGGTGCCGTCGCTGGAGCCCGGCAACGGTGAGGTGATGGACGGCGGGCTGCTGCGGACCCTCGCCCGGCACTACCGGATGCCGGTGGGGCAGTTCGGGACGGCGGCGTGCTTCGGCTGGTACGCCACGGTGACGCAGACGGGACGTATCGAAACCGACGGGTGATGGTCGTTCCCGCGACGGTCGCAGTTCGGCGCGCCGGGGGACAGTCGGTCGATGCGGGACCTCGTTGAGTCGTTCGCGGCGACGCCGTGGGTGGTGCTGGTCGTGTTCGTCGTGGCGGCGCTGGACGCGGTCGTGCCGTTGTCGCCGAGCGAGTCGACGCTGATCGCGGTCTCGGTGGTGTCGGCGCAGACGGGACGGCCCGCGATCTGGCTGGTCGTCGCCGCCGCGGCGGCGGGAGCGTTCGCGGGTGACGTGGTGTCGTTCCGGATCGGGGTCAGGGCCGGGGCGGGCGTGCTGCGGCGGCTGCGGACGAGGCGGCGCGGGCTGCGGGTGTACGGCTGGGCGCAGCGCACCCTGAACAGCCGCGGCGGTCAGGTGCTCGTGTTCGCCCGGTACCTGCCGGGCGGCCGGTCGGCGTCCGCGCTGGCCGCCGGGGTGGTCGGCTACCCGGCGGCGCGCTTCCAGGCGTGGACCGCGCTCGGCGTCAGCGTCTGGGCGGCGATGGCCGGTGGCATCGGCTACGCGTGCGGGCGGTTCCTGGACGGGCGGCCCTGGCAGGCGTTGCTGCTCGCCTACGCGGGTGCGGCCGGCCTGCTCGTGGTCGCCGAGGTCCTGCGGCGGGTCACCGCGCCGGAGGCCGGCGGGCGGGTCCCGTCACGGGACGCCGACCAGCAGGTTGACCCTGGTGCCGCGCGGGGCGACGGTGAGGGGGAGGGTCGACTGCTCCAGCACGATCATGGTGCCGCCCGGGCCGACCTCGCGGATCACCCCGAGCTCGAGCCCGGCGGCCCGCAGCTCGGTGGCGGCCTCGGTGGGTGACTTCCCGGTGAGATTCGGCACCAGGGTCAGGCTGATCGACGAGAGGGTCACGGCGGCTCCTTTCCGATGCTTCCAGGGACTAGAGCAGCGCGGTGCCGTCGTGAATACGCCGAAAATGTGTCGCCTGGCTGACAGTCGTGGAGGGTGACGGGCGTCACCCCGTGCACGAAAAGCCCCCTTCCACCTGGTAGTGGACATGTCGCGCGCGGCTTTTGTCAGAGGTCCATGCCAGGATGGTTGAGATGCGACTTCCAACCTTGCGCCGCACCCGGCCCGCCGAGCCGGGTGTCATCGGTGGCGTCGTGCGGCTGGATCGGCGGACCAAACGTCTGGTGGGACGGCTGCGCCCCGGTGAGATCGCGGTCATCGACCACGTCGACCTCGACCGCGTCGCCGCCGACTCGCTCGTCGCGGCCGGCGTCGCCGCGGTGCTCAACGCGAAGCCGTCCGTGTCGGGCCGCTATCCCAACCTGGGGCCCGAGGGTCTGATCAAGGCCGGGATCCCGCTGGTGGACGACCTGGGCGAGGAGCTGTTCGAGCGGCTCCGCGAGGGTGAGCCGGTCCGGATCGACGGCGACACCGTCTATGTCGGTGACGACGCGGTCGCCAAGGGGCAGCGGCAGGACGCCGAGACGGTCGCGCTGTCCATGGCCGACGCTCGTGAGGGCCTGTCGGTGCAGCTGGAGGCGTTCGCCGCCAACACGATGGAGTATCTGAAGCAGGAGCGCGCGCTGCTGCTCGACGGCGTCGGCGTGCCAGAGGTGCAGACCGAGATCGCCGGGCGGCACTGCCTGATCGTGGTCCGCGGGTATGACTACAAGGCCGACATCGACGTCCTGCGGCCGTACATCCGGGAATACAAGCCGGTGCTCATCGGCGTCGACGGTGGCGCTGACGCGCTCGTCGAGGCCGGCTACACGCCCGACATGATCATCGGTGACATGGACTCGGTCTCCGACGACGTGCTGCGCTGCGGCGCCGAGGTCGTCGTGCACGCCTATCCCGACGGTCGGGCGCCCGGGCTGGCCCGCGTGCAGCGGCTCGGCGTCGAGGCGATCACGTTCCCGGCGGCGGCGACGAGCGAGGACATCGCGATGCTGCTCGCCGACGAGAAGGGCGCGTCGCTGCTCGTGGCGGTCGGCACCCACAACACCCTCATCGAGTTCCTCGACAAGGGTCGCGGCGGCATGGCCTCCACCTTCCTCACCCGGCTCAAGCTCGGTGGCAAGCTGGTCGACGCCAAGGGCGTCAGCCGGCTCTATCGGCAGAGCCTGTCGGGCTCGTCGCTGATCCTGCTGCTGGCCTCGGCGATCGCCGCGATGGCGGCGGCCCTGGCGGTGACGACGATCGGCCGGGCCTATCTGAGCGTCATCGCCGAGTGGTGGGACAACCTGATCTTCACGCTGTTCTCCTAGCTCCGCTGTTGCCTTCTGGACGGGACCGACCTTGATCAACTTCCGGTACCACGTGGTGTCGCTGGCCGCCGTTTTCCTGGCGCTCGCCATCGGCCTCGTCGTCGGGACCGCGGCGGCGAACGGGCCGCTCGCCGAGAACCTCAACGACCAGGTCAACAAGATCACCGACGAGAAGGAACAGTTGCGTGACGACCTGGACCAGTCGCGGTCGGAGCTGAAGAAGAACTCGGACTTCGCGACCGAGGTCGCCCCGATGCTGCTCAGCGGCAAGCTCGCCGGCCACAGCGTCCTCCTCGTCAAGTTCGAGGGCAGCGACAAGGACGTCGACACCGCCACCACGGGCATCGCCACGACGCTGCAGACCGCCGGCGCCAAGGTCACCGGCACCGTCACGATCAAGGAGCGGTTCACCGCCGCGGCCAGCGACGACACCCTGCTCGACCTCGCCGAGTCCTTCGCCCCGCCGGCGGTCAGCGGCGCCCTGCCCGCCAACGGCAAGGGCCAGGAGACCTCGGCCGCGCTGCTCGCCGCGGTCCTCGTCGCCGACAAGCCCGGCGCGCCGCCGGTCGACGGCATGCGGGCCGTCCTGTCGGCGTACGAGTCGGGCGGCTACATCGACCTCGACGGCGACCTGAAGACCCGCGCGGACGCGGTCATCGTCATCGCCGGCGCGCCCGCCAGCGGCAAGGACGCGAAGGAGCGCAACGCGGTCGCCCTGACCACCGTGTCCCGCTTCGCCCTCGCCCTGTCCGACGACATGGTGGTCGCCGGCCTGTCCGCCAACGGCCTGGTCTCCTCGGTCCGCGCCGACGCCTCCATCGCCAAGAGCGTCTCGACCGTCGACAACGCCGTCACCGCCAACGGCCAGGTCGCCGCGGTCCTCGCCCTCGTCGAGCGCATCGGCGGCAAGACCGGCCACTACGGCATCGGCAGCGGCGCCACCAGCCTCCTGCCCAAGACGGCGAGCGCGGCCAGTGGTTCGTAAGCTGCTCGCGGCCGCCGCCGGTGCCGCCGCCGCCCGGGCCGCCCTGCGCGAGCTGCGCGGCCGCCCGGCCCTCGACCGCACCAACTTCCGCGGCCGCACCGTCTCCCTCGCCGGCGGCCCCGCCCTCGCCGTCGGCGCCGCCGCCGGCGCGGTCCTGGGCGCCGCCGGCCGCTCCGGCACCCGCCCCGGCCGTGCCGAGAAGAAGCCCGCACGGGTCACGTCCCACGGGTTCACGCGGGCCGACGAGCAACACGCTTCCGGACCGGACCACGGACACGACACGTCCGACCGTGGCTCGAGCCGGGCAGGGCATGCCGCAACCGGTCGAGACGCGCCTGAGCGCGGCGGCCTCGGCTCGCGCAGGTCCCGGGGTGACGCGGGCGGCCACGACGGTCCCGCATCGGACCGGGCGGGGCGGGACGCGGCTGAGCGCGGCGGGTTCGCGTCGGGCCGGGCAGGGCGGGACACGGCCGGGCGGGACGCGGCAGAGCGCGGCGAGCCGGGTCGGGGACGACGCGGCGGGGCCGCGCGGCGGGACGGGCGCCGGAAGGACCGGTTGGACCGCAGTGGCCGCGGGCCTGCCGTCATGGGCGCGGCGGCGGTCGCCGGGCTCGGGGCCGGGGCGGTCGGGTTCTACGACGACCTGGTCGGCGGGCGGCCCGAGCATTCGGCGAAAGGGTTCCGGGGGCATCTCGGCGCGCTGCGGGAAGGCCGGGTGACCAGTGGCCTCGTGAAGATCGCCGGGGTCGGCGCCGCGGGCCTCGTGGCGGCGGCGTTGCTGCCGCGGCGGCGGGCCGTCGACGTGCTGCTCGGCGCCGGGGTCATCGCGGGGACGGCGAACCTGTTCAACCTGCTCGACCTGCGTCCGGGGCGGGCGATCAAGGCGGGGATCCTGGTCGGCGCGCCGCTCGCGGCGGGGAAGGGCGGCGGGGTCGCGGCCGGGGCGCTCGGGGCGGCCGGGGCGCTGCTCGCCGACGACCTGGGCGAGGAGATCATGCTCGGCGACGCGGGGGCGAACGCGCTCGGTGCGGTGCTCGGCACGGCGTATGTGGCACGCACCGGCACCTTCGGACGGCTCGCCGCGCTCGCGGGGCTGGTCGCGCTGACGGCGGCGAGCGAGAAGGTCAGCTTCACGGGGGTCATCGAGCGGACGCCCGCGCTGCGGGCGATCGACCACTTCGGCCGCCTGAAGCCCACGTCACCCGCCGCGATGGCCACGCCACCCGCGGTGAGCCCCGACGACATCGCCGCGGCGGCCGGAAACAGCACGCCCGAAGAGGCCCGGGAGACGCCCGGCGGCGACGCGGGTGACGGTCCGGCCGCGGTCAGGATGGCGGCGCAGGCCGAGGCCGACGCGGACGGCGCCGGCCGGGGGAAGCCGAGGCCGTCGCCGAGACCACGACGCGACGGGTGACCGGTAAGCGGCTGATCGGGGCCGCGGCGTTGGTCGCGGCGCTCACCATGCTGAGCCGGATTGCCGGATTTGCACGCATTCTGGTGTTCAACTGGTCCGTCGGGCCGACGTTCCTCGGCAACGCGTACACCGCGGCCAACACCATCCCGAACATCATCTTCGAGCTCGTCGCCGGCGGTGCCCTCGCGAGTCTCGTGGTGCCGATGCTCGCCGGGGCGGTCGCCCGGCAGGACCGGCAGGCCGTCGCGCGGACGGTGTCGGCGCTGCTCGGCTGGGTCGTCGTCCTGCTCGTCCCCGCCGCGGTCCTCGTCGCGCTGCTCGCCCGGCCGCTGGTGACGCTGCTGATGCCGGGCCAGCCGGCGGGTGCCGTCGACGCGGGCGCCGACATGCTGCGCGTGTTCGCCCCGCAGCTGCCCCTGTACGGCATCGGCATCGTGCTCACCGGGACGCTGCAGACGTACCGGCGGTTCGCCTGGCCGGTGATCGCCCCGCTGCTGTCGAGCGTGACGGTGATGACGGTGTACGTGACGTTCGGCGTGCTCGCCGGGCGCGGCGCGGACCTCGGCCAGGTCAGCACCGCCGACCTGTGGCTGCTGTCCGGCGGCACGACCCTCGCCGTCGCGGTGCTGACGCTGAGCCTGCTCGTCCCGCTGCGCCGGCTGCGGCTCACGATCCGGCCGACGCTGCGCTTCGACGTCGCCGGGATCAGCACGCTCAAGCCGCTCGTCGTCGCCGGGATCGTCACCGTCGGCAGCCAGCAGCTGGTCCTCGGGCTGGCGATCGCGTTGAGCGGCTACGCCGGTGAGGGCGCCGTCGTCGTCTACAGCCTCGCCCAGACGATCTTCCTGCTGCCGTGGGCGGTCCTCGCGGTGCCGGTGGCGACGACCGCGTACCCGGGCCTGGCGGAGGCGGGCGAGGCGAAGGACGGGCAGCGGTTCGCCGAGGTGCTCGCGCCGGCACTGCGCACGGTGCTCGTCGTGACGTGCCTCGGCGCGGCGGCGCTGGTCGTGCTCGCCGAGCCGGTCGCGGTCGTCCTCGCCGAGCTGTCGTCGAGACCGCCGGACATCGGGCAGCTCGCCGGCGGCATCACCTGGTTCGCGCCGGGACTGGTCGGCTACGGCGTGTTCGCGCTGCTGTCCCGGGCCCTGTACGCGGGCGGGAACGCCTACGCCGCCGCGTGGGCGACCGGGCTCGGCTGGGCCGTCGTCGCGGCCGCCGCCGTGCCGCTGTCCGTCGCGCTGCCGCTCGACCGGCGGGTCGCCGCGCTGGCCGCCGCCAACTCGATCGGCATGCTCGTGCTCGCCGCCGCTCTGGCGCTCACCGTCCGGGCCAGGGCCGGCGCGCCGGCCGTCGGTGGCGCAGGTCGTACCGCCGCCGCCGCCGTGACATCGGCAGCCGTCGCCGCGACCGTGGCATTGACGCTCAAAGATGTCGTCTGGGGCGGCGACACCCCAGGTGTGCCCGACGCGATCGCACAGGGCATGCTGTGCGGAGTCGCGGTGGCGGTGGTGTTCCTCGCCGGGGTGGCGGTCATGGATCGGCGGACCCTGCAGCGACTCGGACACAGGAGGAGCTGAGGGTGGGAGCCGCCCGCATCGCGTTGGTCCTGGCGTCGAGCACCGGCGGCGTCGGCCGGCACGTCGGCATGCTGGTCGACGGCCTCGTCGCGGGTGGCCACGACGTCAGCGTGCACGGGCCCGCCGCGACCGGCGAGCAGTTCGGGTTCGCCCGGCGGGGCGCCACGTTCGTCCCCGTCGAGATCCCCGCGAGTCCTCAACCGGGTGACGTCCTCGCCGTCCGGGCGTTGCGGCGTTCACTCAAAGGTGTCGACGTCATCCACGCGCACGGGTTGCGGGCCGGGTTCGTCGCCGCGCTCGCCCGGCCGGCCGGCACCCCGCTCGTCGTCACCTGGCACAACCTCGTCCTGGCGCAGGGCCTGCGCGCCAAGCTCTACCACCCCCTGGAGCGGCGGGTCGCCCGCACCGCCGACGTGACCCTCGGCGTCTCCACCGACCTCGTCGAGCGGGTCCGCGAGCTCGGCGGCCGGGACGTGCGCCTGGCGCTCGTGCCTGCCCCCGTGCTGCCGCCGCCGGCGCGCACCCGCGACGAGGTCCGCGAGGAGCTCGGCGTCGAGGAGGGCCGGCCGCTGCTGCTCGCCGTCGGCCGCCTGCACCCGCAGAAGGGGTTCGAGTCGCTCGTCGCGGCGCGCTGGTCGGCGGACGGTGACCGGCCGCAGCCGTTCGTGGCGATCGCGGGCAGCGGACCGTCCTACATGTCCCTCGCCCAGCGGATCTCCGCCGAGCACGCGCCGGTGCACCTGCTCGGCTACCGCGACGACATCCCCGACCTGCTCGCCGCCGCCGACCTGGTCGTGGTGACCAGCGTGTGGGAGGGGCAGCCGCTGTTCGTCCAGGAGACCCTGGCCGCCGGTGTACCGCTCGTCGCGACCGCCGTCGGCGGCATCCCCGAGGTGGTCGGCGACGGCGCCCGGCTGGTCGAGCCGCACGACGTGGAGGCGTTCACCGCCACCGTCGAGGAGCTCCTCGCCGACCCGGCCGCGCTGCAGGAGCTCGGCAAGCGCGGCCTGGCGAGGGCGGCGACCTGGCCGACCGAACGCGACACCCTGGAGCAGGTCGAGGCGGTGTACGCGCAGCTGCCGGGAGCTGCCGGATCGGCGTGACCCGCCGCACCCGCGGGGAGCGGTGATGCGGCAGCGGCTGCACCGTTTCACGCCGGCGCTGCTGTCCCTGTTCGTCGGGGTCCTGGCGCTGCTCGCGCTGATCCCGCGGCCCGCCGCGGAGGCCGTCCCGCCGTCCGCCGACTACGTGATCGTCGTCGGGGTCGCCGGGCTGCGCTGGGACGACGTCAACCCCACCGACACGCCGACGATGTGGCAGCTGGCCGAGCACGGCGCGATCGGGGCCCTGTCGGTGCGGTCCGCGCGGCGGGTCACCTGCGCCGGCGACGGCTGGCTCACGCTCGGCGCCGGCAACTACGCGACGTTCACGACCGGCCCGATCACCTCGACCTGCCCGCCGCTCGCCGTGACGATCTCCCCGGACGGGACCAAGACCGGCGCGTCGCTGCCCGCGCACGGCAGCGTCGTGGCGAAGAACCGGGCCCTGCACTGGGGTGCCCAGCCGGGCGCGCTCGCCGAGGGCGTGCGGTGCACCACCGCCGTCGGGCCGGGCGCCGCGATCGCCGCCGCCAGGCCGTACGGGCGGGTCGACCGGTACGCCGACACCGTCGATGAGAACCTGCTGTCCGCGTGCGCGCTGACCCTCGTCGACGCCGGCCAGATCGGCGGGGCCGACGCCGCGTCCCGCGCCATGGACGCCCGCCGCGCCGACGCCGCCCTGGCCCGGGTCATCGAGGCCCGTCCCGAACGCGCCGTCGTCGTCCTCGCCGGCCTGTCCGACCTGGACGCCAGCAGCCGCCTGCACGTCGCGATCGCGCAGGGCCCCGGCTACACCGGCGGCTGGCTCACCTCGCCGTCGACGTCGCGCCCCGGCTACGTGCAGGTCGTCGACCTCGCCCCGACCGCGCTGTCCGCCCTGGACCGGCCGATCCCCGGCAAGCTCTTCGCCGGCGGCGCCGCCACCATGGACGACGGCAGGCCGGCATCCGTCGACCAGGCCGTCGAGCGGCTCGCCGACGCCGACCGCGAGGCCAGCGTCCAGCAGCGGGTCGGGTCCACGTTCTTCACCCTGCTCGTCGTCGCCGAACTGGCGCTGTTCGTGCTGGTCGTGCCGCTGCTGCGGTGGGCCCGCCGGCCGGCGGGCCCGGTCGCGCACCCGCCCGCGCCGCGGCTCGTCGTGCGCGCCGCCGAGGTCCTGCTCATCGCCGCGTCCCTCGCCGTGCCGGCCGCGCTGGTCGCGGACCTGCTGCCGTGGTGGCGGTGGTCGTCGCCGGGGCTCGGGTTCGGCGGGGTGACCCTCGCCGCGCTCGCCGTCGCCACCGCCGTCATCGCCCTCACGTCCTCGCGCAGCCGCGCCAACGCGCCGCTCGGCGGGGTCGCCGCCGTCGCCGCGCTCGCCGTCGCCCTGGACGTGCTCACCGGCGCGCGCCTGCAGCTCAACGGCGTCGCCGGCTACTCCGCGGCCGCCGGTGGGCGGTACGCGGGTGTCGGCGTCATCGGCCTGGGCATCCTCGTCACCGGGGTCCTCCTGGGCGGTGCCAGCCTCGCGCAACGCTTCGAGCGGCGGTGGCGGCCGTTCGTCATGGCCGTCGTCGGCGCCGCCGGGCTCGTCGTCATCGGCAGCCCGTACCTCGGTGCCGACGCCTCCGGGGCGGTCGCCCTCACCGCCGGGGTCTGCGCCGCCGCCGCGATGGCCGTCGGCGGCTGGCTGACGTTCACCAGGCTCAGCTGGGCGGTCGTCGCCGCGCTGACCGTCACCGCCGGGATCGGCGTGCTCGACCTGTTCCGCCCCGACGACCAGCGCAGCAGCGTCGGCCGGCTCCTCATGCGGACCCAGGACGGCACCGCCGGCTACATCGCCCGGCGGATCGGCGAGGCGAACGTGGTGACGACCGTCACCAGCCCGCTGACGATCCTGGTCGTCGGCACGGTCCTCTACGCGACGTTCGTGCTGCTGCGCGACTGGGGCGGCTTCCGCCGGCTGCTCGGCGTCTTCCCGCCGGTCCGCGGCGCGCTCGCCGGGTTGGTGCTGGCCAGCCTGCTCGCCGGGGTCGTGGAGGGCGTGTCGCTCAACGTCCTCGGCGCCGCGCTCGCGACCGCCGCGCCATTGACCGTCCTCGCGTGTCTGCGCGTGCTCGACCACGCCGACGACCGCACCCGCTAGGTGCCCGCCGGGCGTCTGCCGGATGTCCGCGGGGCGGCTTTCGCGCGTCTGCCGGGCGTCCCACCGCTTGAGCGGCGCGGAGTGTCTGAGGCGGGGCCGTTCACCTGCTGTTAGGCTGAACTCCCGTGGATCGCTCTTCGACACGGACCGGTGCGAGCCGGCAGGCTAAGCACATCTTCGTCACCGGGGGCGTCGCCTCCTCACTCGGCAAGGGTCTGACCGGCTCCAGCCTCGGCAGTCTCCTCAGCGCCCGCGGACTGCGGGTCGTCATGCAGAAGCTGGACCCGTATCTCAACGTCGACCCCGGGACCATGAACCCGTTCCAGCACGGCGAGGTGTTCGTCACCGAGGACGGCGCCGAGACCGACCTCGACATCGGTCACTACGAGCGGTTCCTCGACCAGGACCTGTCCCGCAACGCCAACGTCACCACCGGCCAGATCTACTCCGCCGTCATCGCCAAGGAGCGGCGCGGCGAGTATCTCGGCGACACCGTCCAGGTCATCCCGCACGTCACCAACGAGATCAAGGCCCGCATCCGGGCGATGTCCGCGCCCGACGCGGACGGCGTCGCACCGGACGTCATCATCACCGAGGTCGGCGGGACCGTCGGCGACATCGAGTCGCTGCCGTTCCTCGAGGCGATCCGCCAGGTCCGCCACGACATCGGCCGCGACAACTGCTTCTTCCTGCACGTCTCCCTGGTGCCGTACCTCGCGCCCAGCGGCGAGCTGAAGACCAAACCGACCCAGCACTCCGTCGCCGCCCTGCGCAGCATCGGCATCCAGCCCGACGCGCTCGTCTGCCGCTCCGACCGGCAGATCCCGGAGAAGACCAAGAACAAGCTGGCGCTGTACTGCGACGTCGACGCCGAAGCGGTCGTGTCCGCGCCCGACGCGCCCAGCATCTACGACATCCCGCGGGTCCTGCACGAGGAGGGCCTCGACGCGTACGTCGTGCGCCGCCTCGGCCTGTCCTTCCGCGACGTGGCGTGGAAGAAGTGGGACGACCTCCTCGAGCGGGTCCACCACCCCCGCCAGACGGTCACCGTCGCGATCGTCGGCAAGTACGTCGACCTGCCCGACGCGTACCTGTCGGTCACCGAGGCCGTCCGCGCCGCCGGCTTCGCGCACCGCGCCCGCGTCGAGATCCGCTGGGTGCCCAGCGACGCCTGCACCACCCCGGCGAGCGCCGCCCAGGCCCTCGCCGGCGTCGACGGTGTCGTCATCCCCGGCGGCTTCGGCGTCCGCGGCATCGAAGGCAAGATCGGCGCCGCGCAGTACACCCGCGAGCGCGGCATCCCGACCCTCGGCCTGTGCCTCGGCCTGCAGTGCATGACGATCGAGGTGCTGCGCAACGTCGCCGGCCTCGAGGGCGCCAACTCCCTGGAGTTCGACGGCGACGCCACCGACCCGGTCATCTCCACCATGGCCGACCAGGAGGACATCGTCGCCGGCAAGGGCGACCTCGGCGGCACGATGCGCCTCGGCGCCTACCCGGCGGTCCTCGCCCCCGGCACGCTCACCGCCGAGGCGTACGGCGCGCCGGAGGTGTCGGAGCGGCACCGCCACCGGTACGAGGTGAACAACGCCTACCGCGAGGCCATGACCTCCGCCGGCCTGCTCATCTCCGGCACGTCCCCCGACGGCCGGCTCGTCGAGTTCGTCGAACTGGACCGGGAGCGGCACCCGTTCTTCGTCGCCACCCAGGCCCACCCCGAGCTCAAGAGCCGCCCGACGCGCGCGCACCCGCTGTTCGCCGCGTTCGTGGGCGCGGCGGTCGCCTACAACGCCGCCGACCGCCTCCCCGTCGAGCTGGAAACCGTCGACGCGTGAGCGGTCCGGAGCGCAGCGTAGAGACTGCTCACCATGGGCTCAGCTTGAGCCGTCGCCGGAGCGAAGCGGAGGGGACGGCATGACCTACGAGGTCCTTTCGCACACCGAACGGCTGCGTAACAAGGTCTTCGCCATCTTCACCGACGACGTCGTCATGCCCGGCGGCGGGACCGCGCTGCGGGACTACATGGTGCACGTGGGTGCGGTCGGGGTGGTCGCGGTCGACACCGACGGCCGGGTCGCGCTGGTCCGCCAGTACCGGCCCGCCGTGCGGCAGGTCCTGTGGGAGCTTCCCGCAGGCCTCGTCGACGTGGAAGGCGAGCCGCTCGTCGACGCGGCCGCGCGGGAGCTCGCCGAGGAGGTCGACCTCGCCGCCGCGACCTGGGACCTTCTCGCCGAGGTGCATCCGTCGCCGGGGTGCTCCAACGAGAAGATCCGGCTCTTCCTCGCCCGGGACATCACGCCGGTACCGGAGGGGGACCGCCACGCTCGTACCCACGAGGAGGCGGAGATGGAGCTGCACTGGATCGACCTCGATGTGGCTGTGGGTATGGCCTTGAGCGGTGAGGTCACCAACGCGGCGTGCATGGTTGGCATCCTGGGCGCTGCCCATGCCCGCGCTCGTGACTGGTCGACGCTCCGCCCGGCGGCCTCCGCGACCTGACGGGTAACGGGCCTGGTCGCGCTTACCTTTTCGCGACCGGGCCCGTGTCGCGGGGGGCGCTTTCTGTCGTCCTGCCCGTGTGTGGGCGGCGATTCGCTGGGCCGATGGTTCCGCGCAGCCTTCGGCCACGCGTATGGGGTGGCGTGGTCACCCTGAGTGCCGTGCCTGAGGTGACCTCCGCACCTCCGCGCCCACCCTGCCACCGCCGTCGAGGTACCTATGTCGTGGCGCACCACCGCCCGTGGTGCAAAGCGAAGACCAATCCAAGGTTTTCGTACCGAAAACCCACGACGGCGGCGCGCGGACATGGACCGTTCAGCCCACCATGTGTTTTGAGGCCGGCGACGGCGGCGCGCCACAACATAGGTACCTCGACGGCGGGAACCATGTGTGGACGGCGGCGCGGAGGTCACCTCAGGCACGGCAGCCACCGCAACCACGCCACCCGTACGCGTGGCCGGAGGCTGCGCGGAACCATCGGCCCAGCGATCGGCCGCCCCCACACGGGCTGGGGAACAGTAAGCGTCCCTGCGACAAGCCCCGCGGATCCGGAAACCGAAGCCCCGGACCATCAGTGCCGCAGCAGCGCGACCGCCAGGCAGAGCAGGGCACCGGCCGAGGACACCGTCCGGACCGTGTTCCAGCGGTTCCAGGTGTCCTCGAAGACCGCGCGCACCGAGGCCAGGTCAGGGATCGAGGCGACCGGACCCGCCGCGTCGAGCTGGTTGTTCAGCGGGACGTTCACCGCTGCCGTGGCGGCGAACACGATGGCGTACAGCACCGTCGCCGCGATGAGCCACGGCAGCATCGGCCGGTGGGCGCCGCCGAGGTGGAGCAGGACCGCGGCGACGGCGGCGAGGAGAGCGCCGACGTACGCGGTGAGGAACCAGCCGTTGAGGATGGCGGTGTTGATCTTCTGCATGACGTCGACGAAGGTGCGGTCGTCGACGCGGCGCAGGGCGAGCATGACCGAGGTGGAGTAGGCGAAGAAGACGCCCGCGGACAGGCCGACGAAGAGGGTCGCCGTGGCGAGGACGGCGCTGCGCAACTGTTCCATGCGGATGAGTCAATCGCGGGCGGCGCAGACGCGCCATGGTCGAGCATCGCCGATGCATGTGTCATCGTCTACGGCGTGGATGCGTTGACGGCGTTGCTCGACGGGCCGCGGGCGAGGGGCGCGTTTCTGCTGCGGTCGGTGATGAGGCCGCCGTGGTCGCTGCGGATCCGGGACGAGGCCGCGCTGGCGCTGGTGGCGATGGTCCGGGGCGAAGCCACGTACATCCCCGACGACGGGGACGTCCGCAGCATCGGTCCCGGGGACGTGATGGTCATCCGCGGGCCGGGGCATTACACGGTCGCCGACCCGCCGGGCACCGCGCCGCAGATCGTCATCCATCCCGGGCAGCGGTGCACGACCCCCGACGGCCGGGATCTCGCCGAGGTGATGCATCTGGGGGTGCGCACGTGGGGCACCGACGCCGACGGCCCGACGCTCGTCATCACCGGGGCATACGAGCTGGCCGGCGAGGTCGGCCGGCGGCTGCTCGGCGCGTTGCCGGACGCGATCGTGGTGCGGGAGGAGGGGCCGCTCGTCGCGCTGCTCGCCGCCGAGATCGCCAAGGACCGGCCGGGGCAGGAGGCGGTCCTGGACCGGCTGCTCGACCTGATGCTCATCTCCGCGATCAGGGCCTGGCTGGACGGGGCCGGGGACGGGGCGCCGGGCTGGTACCGGGCCCAGGCCGACCCGGTCGTCGGGCCCGCGTTGCAGCTGCTGCACCACAACCCGGCGCACCCGTGGACGGTCGCCGCGCTCGCCGAGAAGGTGGGCGTGTCCCGGGCGTTGCTGGCGCGGCGGTTCGCCGACGTCGTGGGGGAGCCGCCGATGGCGTATCTGGCGGGGTGGCGCCTGGCGCTCGCCGCCGACCTGCTGCTTGAGCCCGGTGCGACCCTCGGCGCGGTCGCGCGGCGGGTGGGTTACGGGGGTGCTTTCGCGTTGAGCGCCGCGTTCAAGCGTGTCCGCGGTGTGAGCCCGCAGCAGCATCGTGGACAATCCTGACATGTCACTCTGCCCGTGCGGGCTCGGCGAGCCCTATGACGACTGCTGCGGACGCTTCCACCGGGGCACCGAGGCGCCGCCGAGCGCCGAGCTGCTCATGCGGGCCCGGTACAGCGCCTATGTGGTCGGCGACCGCGACTTCCTGCTGCGCACCTGGCACGAGAAGACCCGGCCGCGGATGCTGACGGTCGAGGACGGGCAGCACTGGAAGGGCCTGTACATCCTGGCGCGCACCGGCGGCGGGCTGTTCGACAGCGAGGGCACGGTCGAGTTCAGGGCGCGCTACGAGGCGGACGGCAAGCCGGGCGTGATGCACGACACGAGCAGGTTCGTGAAGGAGGACGGGGTCTGGCTCTATTTGGACGAGACGGTCGACGAGGTCTGACGGGCCCGCCACTCACGGTCGAGCATCGCGTAGACGTACTGGTCGCCGAACTCGCCCTTGAACAGCTCGTCCTCGACGAAGTGCGCCTCGCGGCGCATCCCGAGCCGGGACAGCAGCTGCCACGAGGGCACGTTGCGGGTGTCGCACTTGCCGCAGATGCGGTGCAGGCCGAGGTCCTCGAAGCCGAGCCGCAGCATCGCCTCCGACGCCTCGCGGGCGTAGCCGCGGCCCTGGAAGTCGGGGTGCAGGACGAACCCGAGCTCGCCCTGGCGGCTCAGGGCGCTGTCCCACTTCAGCACGACCTGGCCGATGACCCGGCCGTCGAGGTCCATGGCGAGGACCAGCCACTGGCCCTCCTCGGTGAGCGCGTCCTGGGCGATCCGGTTCTTCAGCGACGCCCGGGTCATCTCCTCGTCGTGGACGTCCCAGTAGAGATACCGCACGACGTCGGGATCGCCGGTGAGGGCGTGCAGGTCGGCGAAGTCGCCCTCGGTGAACGGGCGCAGGATCAGCCGGCCGGTCCGGATGGGGTAGGAGGGGCGCAGCACGTTCAGGATGCTAACCCGCCAAAGCGCTCCGGAGCGTGACAATTGTGCCGGCCGCCGTCGACTGCACCGTGACCTCGTCGACGAGGTGCCTGGCCAGCCAGAGGCCGCGGCCGCTGACCGCGTTGCTCGGCGGGAGCGCCCGGCCGTCGAGCCGCTCGGCGGGGATGCCGGAGCCCTTGTCGGTGACCTCGCACAGCAGGGTGCCGTCGAGGGTCCACAGCCGCACCGCACCGCGCCCGCCGGCGTGGCGGACCGCGTTGGTGACGATCTCGTTGACCGCCAGGACGAAGTCCTCGAGCCGTTGCCCGAGCAGGCCGACGGCGGCGGCCGCCCGGCTCACGGCGTGCCGCACCGGGGTGATCTGATCAGCGTCGAACTCCTCGACCAGCAGCGCCGTCTCGACGGCCTCAGCCACGGTGTCACCTTTCCGCTGCGTTTCCGCTGCGACCAAGCCGAGAGTACCCCGCGCCGATCCGAAACAACCGGGGAAGTCACCCTGGAGTGCAAGATGCAGACCGTCACCCGCATCCTTGACGACGTGGACGACGACTTGCGGATCACCGACGACATTGCACTGCCGCGGGCTGAGCTGGGCTGGAGGTTCAGCCGGTCCGGCGGGCCCGGCGGGCAGTCGGTGAACACCACCGACTCCCGGGTCGAGCTGCGGTTCGACCTGGCCGCCACGCAGGCGCTGCCGGAGCCGCTGAAGGAGCGCGCCCTGGCGCGGCTCGGCAACCGGCTCGTCGACGGTGTCCTGTCGATCGTCGCGTCCGAGCACCGCTCGCAGCTGCAGAACCGGCGGGCCGCGGAGGAGCGCCTGGTGGCGGTCATCACGCAGGCGATCGCGCCGCCGCCGCGGCCACGCAAACGGACAAAGCCGTCGAAGGGTGCGATCGAGCGGCGGCTGACGGACAAGCGCCGCACCGCGCTGCGGAAACAGGAGCGGCGGCGCCCCCAGGATTAGAAGATCATGGTGTGGTACGAGCACTGTTCCTGGTCGTGACGCTGCTGGCGGCGTGCTCGTCCGGCCCGGCACCGTCGCAGCCGGCGGCGGAGGAGACGCCGGGACACCCACCGCAGACCGGCGCCCTGCCCGGAATCTCCGAGATGTCGGAGCTGCCGGAGCTGCCGGCGCTGCCGGCGACCCCGGTGACGTCGACGGGGTGGGAGGTCACCGTCTACTACACGGCGGTCGAGAACCTGCACCAGGGCGGGACGCAGCAGGTCACCGGGTGCCCGAGCATCGACTGCCAGAAGAACCGCAACCAGCGCGACCTCGGCACGTTCAAGTCGTCGTTCGTGAAGGCCGTCAAGGACGAGGGCACCGGGAAGACCACCGACGGGCGGTACCTCAACTGGTCCTACGACACCGGGTACTGGATGGACACCGCCCCCCGCGACACCGCCGGCCGCCCGCTCGTCCCGTGGGTGTCCGCCGCCGCCGACGGTGACGTGCTGCGCGCCGGTGCCCGCTTCAGCGTCCAGCGGTGCGGCACCGCCGAGGTCACCGCCGCCGTCTGCGCCCGGCTCAAGACGCCGACGTGGACGATCGTCGACGAGTTCACGCCCGGCATGGGCGGCTCGAAACACGTCGACGTCTACGTCGGCGAGGAGACCGGCGCCGACTTCACCGGCTCCGACCTGTACACCACCCTCGAAGGCGCCACCCTGTCCGTACTGCGGCCGTGAAGGGCATGATGTCGGGCATGAAGGTCATCGTCTTCGGGGCCACCGGCATGGTCGGCAAGGGCGTGCTGCGCGAGTGCCTCCTGGCGCAGGACGTCACCGAGGTCCTCGTCGTGGGCCGCAGCGCCACCGGCCAGCAGCACCCGAAGCTGCGCGAGGTCACCCACACCGACTTCACGGACTTCACCGGCGTCGACCTCACCGGCTACGACGCCTGCTTCTTCTGCCTCGGCGTCTCCTCCGTCGGCATGTCCGAGGAGGTGTACCGGCGGATCACCGTCGACTACACCCTCGCCGCCGCGCGCGCCGTGTCACCCGGCTCGGTCTTCGTCTACGTGTCCGGCGCCGGCACCGGCAGCGGCCGCAAGGCCAAGTGGGCCCAGGTGAAGGGCGCCGTCGAGGACAGCCTGCTCGCCATGGACCTGCGCGCCTACATGTTCCGGCCCGGCTTCATCCAGCCGATACACGGCGCCGTGTCGAAGGTCCGCCTGTTCCGGGTGATGTACACGGTCCTGCGCCCGGTGACCGCCGGTCTCGTCCGCTTCGCCCCCGGCATCGCCACGACCACCCAGCAGATCGGCCTGGCCATGCTGCGCGTCGCCCGCGAGGGCGGCACCAAGCACGTCCTGGAGTCCCGCGACATCGCCGCCATGTAGGACGGTCAGGTCGGCAGCTGCCAGCGCTGGTTGGGGGAGCCGTCGCAGTCCCACTGGCGGGCGGCGGCACCCGGAGCCGGGCTGCCGGAGTCGACACCGATGCAGCGGCCGCTGTTGATGCTGACGAAGCGGAAGCCGTCGCCGTCGCGCTGCAGCTTCCACTGCTGGTTGGGGCCGCCGTGGCAGTCCCACTGCAGGACCTGGGCGCCGTTGTCCTTCGAGCCGCCGTTGACGTCGAGACAACGGTTGTCCTTGGTGTTGACGAACGCGAACACGTCCTGCGTGCCGGCCACCGACTGCGGCATCCACACCTGCGTGGGGTTGTTGTCGCACGGCATCTGGGTGGCGATGCCGCCGTTGCCCTCCTGCGCCTGCATGCACAGGCCGGAGTGCGACGCGCGCAGCAGCGTCGGCTTCGCCGGGATCAGCGCCGCCGGCGGGGTCGGCGACGGGGGCGCGCTCGACGGCGGCGGCGGGGGAGCGGCGCTCGACGCGGCCTGCGACGACGGCTGCTCCGCGGGAGCCGCGCTCAGCCGCTCGGCGGCGCTCGGCGTGCCGTCACCGTCACCGCCGCCCTGGAACGCGAAGACCAGCCCGAGGACCAGCGCCACGACGAGGAACCCGGCCGCGCCGAAGAGCAGCGGGTCAGGCTTGATGCGCGGCGGCGGCGCGGCGGGCCCACCGGGCGCCCCGGGCGAGGTCGGGCGGGGTCCGCCGTAGACGGTCATGGCCGCACAGCATAGATCAACCACCCGGCCGTGTTCGCTCGGCTTCCGGATGGGTTTCACCGGCGGCCGTACCGGAGAAAGCAACACTGTGTCAATCCGGCTGCGGAGGAGTTCACAGTGTGCTGGCTTCGCCGGCCTCCCGGGCGCCATAGACTGCCGCTGGTACACGCAGCGTCACCGTCGTCGCTGGTGGAGAGGGGTCACGGAACGTGAAGGTCGCAGTCCCACGCGAGGTCAAGAACCACGAGTACCGGGTGGCGATCACCCCGGCGGGAGTCCACGAGCTCGCCGCGAACGGGCACGAGGTCCTCATCGAGGCCGGCGCCGGTGACGGATCGTCGATCACCGACCAGGAGTTCCGTGAGGCCGGCGCGCAGATCCTGCCGACCGCCGACGACACCTGGGCCGCCGGCGACCTGGTCCTCAAGGTCAAGGAGCCGATCGCCGAGGAGTACCACCGCATGCGTGAGGGGCAGGTCCTCTTCACGTACCTGCACCTGGCCGCCTCCAAGCCGTGCACCGACGCGCTCGTCGACCGCAAGGTCACCGGCATCGCCTACGAGACCGTCGAGCTCGCCGACCGGTCGCTGCCGCTGCTGGCCCCCATGTCGGAGGTCGCCGGGCGGCTCGCCCCGCAGGTCGGCGCATACCACCTGATGCGCGCCGGTGGCGGCCGCGGGGTCCTGCTCGGCGGGGTCTCCGGCGTGTACGCGGCGAAGGTCGTCGTCATCGGCGCCGGCGTCTCCGGGCTCAACGCCGCCGCGATCGCCCTCGGCATGCAGGCCGAGGTCCTGCTGCTGGACAAGAACATCTCCCGGCTGCGCGGCGCCGACGCCATCTACCAGGGGCACCTGCAGACGGTCGCGTCCAACAGCTACGAGATCGAACGCGCCGTCCTCGACGCCGACCTGGTCATCGGCGCGGTGCTGGTACCCGGCGCGAAGGCCCCGAAGCTCATCACCAACGACCTGGTGAAGCGGATGAAGCCCGGCAGCGTCCTCGTCGACATCTCGATCGACCAGGGCGGCTGCTTCGAGGACTCCCGCCCCACCACGCACGCCGACCCGACCTACCGGGTCCACGACTCGATCTTCTACTGCGTCGCGAACATGCCCGGCGCGGTCCCGCACACCAGCACGTACGCGCTGACCAACGTCACCCTGCCGTACGTGGTGGAGCTGGCGAACCGGGGCTGGCGGGACGCGCTGCGCCGGGACCCGGCCCTCGCGCTCGGGCTCAACACCCACGCCGGGCACGTGACCTACGGGCCGGTCGCCGAGGCGCACGGGATGGCCCACCTCGCGCTGGCGGACGTGCTGGCCTAGCGGTGACCTCACAGCCGGCGGACACCGCCGCGGCCCACTTCCAGGCCGCGGCGGCCGCCGGGCTGCGCAAGTCCGTCGAGGTGTACCTGGACCACCTGACCGTCGAGCGGGCACTGGCGGAGAACACGCTCGCGTCGTACCGGCGCGACCTCGACCGCTACGTCGAATGGCTCGCCGCCGGCGGCATCGGCGACCTCGCCGACGTCCGGGCGCGGGACATCGCCGGTCACGTGGCCGCGCTGCGGGCCGGCGACGAGGACCACCCGCCGCTGTCGGCGTCGTCGGCGGCCCGGGCCGCGAGCGCCGTGCGCGGGCTGCACCGCTTCCAGCTCCTCGAGGGGCTCGCGCCGACCGACCCGTCACGCGACGTGAAACCACCGTCGCTGCCGAAGCGGCTGCCGAAGGCCCTCGACGTCGACCAGGTGTCCCGGCTGCTCGCCACCGCCGCCGACGCCGGCCCCCTCGGGCTGCGCGACCAGGCGCTGCTGGAGTTCCTGTACGGCACCGGCGCCCGCATCTCCGAGGCCGTCGGCATCGCCGTGGACGACCTCGACCTCACCGGCTCGCACGGCATGGTCCTGCTGCGCGGCAAGGGCGGCAAGACCCGGCTCGTGCCGATGGGCAGCTACGCCCGCACCGCCATGGACGTGTACCTCGTCCGGGCCCGGCCCACGCTGGTGACGAGAGGGACCGGCGTGCCTACCGTGTTCCTCAACGCCCGCGGCGGCGCGCTGTCGCGGCAGAGCGCGTGGACGATCCTGCGCAAGGCCGCCGTCCGCGCCGGGCTGCCCGTCGACGGCCCGCACGGCGTGTCACCGCACACGCTGCGGCACTCGTTCGCCACGCACCTGCTCGACGGCGGCGCCGACATCAGGGTCGTGCAGGAGCTGCTCGGGCACGCGTCGGTGACCACGACGCAGGTCTACACCCTCGTCACCGTCGACAAGCTCCGCGAGGTCTACGCGACCGCTCACCCGCGGGCCCGCTGAGCGAGGATCCGCAGGACGTTGCCGGGGCTGCGGAACGTCCTCACCGGCACGGTGCCGGCGAACACGCCGAGGAACTGCGCCGTGCTCTCCTCCCGGCGGGCGACGGCCCTGAGCAGCGCGGCGGTGATCCCCGTCGCCGGTCGCAGCCGGGCCAGCCCCGTGGTCACGCCGAAGATCTCCCGGCGGGCCTCGTCCCTGCGGCGCTGGTAGTCGCCCCTGCCCTGGACGATCGCGTCGGCGAGCAGCTCGGCGTCGGCCAGGGCGTTGCCGATGCCCTGGGCGGTCACCGGATCCATGACCAGCCCCGCGTCGCCGGCCAGGAACCAGCCCGGGCCCTGCGCCCGGCGGACGACGTTGGGCAGGTCGACGGTGGTGCGCAGGCGCTCGACCCGCCGGCCGGCCCTGACCCGCTCGCCGAGGTCGCCGCAGCCGTCGACGGTGCGCAGCAGGTTCCCCTCGATGTCCGCGCGCCAGGCGTCGAACTGCGCTCTGGGCGCCGCCGCGTACACCATCGTGAGGCCGTCGTTGGTGGGGAACGCGGCGACGGCCCGGCCGGGGCGGTGGTAGAGCTCGCCGACGGGCATGTCGACGCCCTCCCAGTAGGAGTAGCTGGCGACGGTGCTCGGGGCGGCCTCCCGCAGGACCGTGGCGCCGACCTCCTTCGCGACCAGCGAGTGCTTCCCGTCGGCGCCGACGACGACCGGCGCGCGGAGCGTCTCGCCGGCGCGCCCGCGGATGCCCGCCACGCGGCCCCCGTCGTCGATCACGCCCGCGACGTGGAAGCCCTCCCGCACCTCGGCGCCGGCGTCGCGGGCGGCGTCGACCAGGATCTTGTCCAGGACGGTCCGCCGGGGGCTGCACAGGAAACCGTCCGGGTAGCGGCCTTTGATGACGGTCCCGGAGATGTCGAACCTGACGCTTCCGGTCACCGGTGTACCGGCGGCGAGCAGCGCGTCGAGCAGCCCCCAGCGCTGCAGGCGCCGCACGCCGGCCGGCTGGATCTGGTGCGTGGACAGGGTGTCGCTCGGGAACCGGGCCCGGTCGACCACCAGGACCTTCACGCCGCGCCGGGCCAGGAGCAGGCCGGTCGCGGCACCCGCCGGCCGCGCGCCGACCACGATGACGTCGTACACCCATCTATGCCAACACGTGTTGACTAGAATGTCAACGCTTGTTGGCCTACAGTTGTGGGCATGCGTTTTGGCCTACGGTTGCGGGCATGACCTCGACGCCGCCACCGCGCCGGTCCGACACCACCCGCGCGGAGATCCTCCGCGCGGCCCGCGCCCGGTTCGCCGCCGACGGCTACCAGCGGGCCACCATCCGCGCAATCGCCGCCGACGCCGGCATCGACCCGTCGATGGTCATGCGCTACTACGGCAACAAGGCCCAGCTCTTCGCCGCCGCCGTCGACGTCCACCTGCACCTGCCAGACGCCGCCGGCATCCCGCGCGACAAACTCGGCGAGACCCTCGTCGTCCACTTCATCAAACGCTGGGAAGGCGACCCGACCGACGACGCCCTGCTGACCCTGCTGCGCTCCGCCGCCACCGACGACGACGCCGCCTCCCGGCTGCGCGAGATCTTCGCCGCGCAGGTCGCCCCGGTCGCGCTCGCCGTGTGCCCCGACCCCGCGGAGGCCGCGCTGCGCGCCGGGCTGGTCGCCACCCAGATGCTCGGCCTCGCCTTCTGCCGCCAGATCCTGCGCCTCACCCCGGTCGTCGCCGCCACCCCAGACCTGCTGGTGATCCACGTGGGGGAGACGGTGCAGCGGTATCTCACCGGACGGCTGTGAACCGTGTTACCGTGGGCGCATGCGTTTCTGAGCCCACCAACGCCGCGCGTGCCGCCGCGACCCTTCGCCGGGTCTGCCAGCGGCCCCCGTTGTGGGTTCGTCCGATCCCCGCTTCGTGCTCTGCGCGGCTGACGCCTGTCCATGTCCTTGAGGCCATCCGCAAGTCATCCGCGAAGGAGACGCTCATGCCTGCCGCAACCGCAGATAACCAGCCCGACGACACCCAGGCCACCACCGAAACCGACACCGCCCCGCTGAACCCGCTCGAGGCGATCCGCCGGGCCCAGGCCAACCGCTCCCTCCCGCCGGGCAGCCAGCCACACGGCGGCGGCAAGGCCGGCGGCGGCAAGGGCGGCAAGGGCAAGTCCCCCCGCATGTACAACCGCCACAAGTAAACCCTCCCCGCCGGCCGCTCCACCTTTGTCCGGTGGGGCGGCCCGGCGGGCTCCCGACTCGCGCACTCCGCAGCCCTTGGCGCCGTCGTCGCTGGCGGGTCGGATGAGCATCTGCAGACCTGACGTAGCGGCAGATGCACCGGCGAAGCCGTCATGACCTCGATCGTCGCGTTGCCGGCGGGGTGGACGTCGGACAAGGCCACACGTCGCACCCCTGATCCGAGTTTGCAGGCCCCGCAGGTCAGTGACAGCCTGCCCCGTGCGCCGTTGACTCATATTTGTCATGATGCTTGAACAACATGATGCCGGTGCCGACCTCCTGCCGGCCCAGCGGTGTCAGATCAAGGTAGTTGTACGTGCCGAGCACGATATCCGGCCCCCGCCCGTAGGTGGAGTAGGTGTGGAACACGCTCGCGTCTTCCCTGAGGAAGACGCTCAGCCCGTGCTGCTCCCCGCTCACGTGGTGCAGCAGACCCTCACGCTCCAGCGTCTCCTTGTCTTTGTAGTTGTATTCGATCGGGGCGACCGACTCGTCCATCGTGACCTGGAAGTCGTAGTTGAAGTCAGTGCCGAAAGAGGAGACCCAGGGGATCGTCCAGCCCATTCGCGCCTTGAACTTCTCGATCTTCTCCAGCGGCGCCCGGGAAACGGCCGCGAACGACGTGTCACGGGAGTGCAAATGCCCGAGGTGCGCCACATTGTCGATGAGAAACGAGCAGCTGGAGCAGCCCTCGTCCCAGCTCGGGTCGAACATGAAGTGGTATGTGATGAGCTGCCGGCGCCCTTCGAACAAGTCGTGCAGACTTTGCTCACCCGAGGACGCCTGGAACCGGTATTCCTTCTCAACCCGCGTCATCGGCAATGCCCGCCGAGCGGCGGATACCTCGTCCCGCGCGTCGGTCAGCTGCTTTTCCTTGGCGAGCAGCTCCTTCCGCGCGAGCAACCAGTCCTCGCGGGACACGACTTGCAGACCACTCATCCGACTCCCCCTCCAGGCACAGCTACATCGACAGGAGCCTACTTGACGACACCGGACATCGCGAGAAAATGTCCAGAGCCGGAAAGGTGGCGACAAGACCGTTGTGGATGCTGAAGGTCGGCCGCGCCTGATCATGGCGGTATACAGGCGGGTGCGGCCCTTTCGATGATCATCCAGGTGCCGAAGCTGGAAATACCAAAGACCCGGGTTCCGCGGTTCGAGGCCTGATCTAGAGATCTTTAAGGGCTGGGGTTTGTCATCCCTTGTGGGTGAAGTCGTGCCGGTCTCGGCGGGAATACGGCTGGCGGATGAGGTACGCCGATAGCGGCGGGTTGACCGAGACCGACTACGCCCGACTGCTCGACGCCGCCCGCCAACTCCTGGGTGGGCCAATCCACCGGCGGATCGTGACGTGGTCGACCTCGACGTCACGGGTACGAGAGCCCGTAGCGCAGGTCCCAGCGGGCCGCGACCATGATCACCTCGGGCGGAACCGGAATCCAGCGAACGCCGGACGAGCCGGCAGGACAGGACTCCGGCGCGCGGCACGCTGCACCGCTACCGCCTGCCTTGACCACACGGACCACCAACGCAACAGCACCGGGGTCACGGGTCGGGCGTGAAGACCGACGTGGCGGCGGGCCAGGTGGTTCTGTCGTCGGGTTGTTCGGCGGTCAGGGTGCCGACGATCGCGGAGAGCTCCGTCGCGGTCAGGGGGCGGTCGCCGACGCTTTCGACCTGGAGGAAGAACTGACGGTTCTCGATGAGGGTCGCGCAGATGTAGCCGCCGGGCTGGCAGGCGATCTTGTCGATCTTGTCGCTGGTGAGCTGGTCGGCGACGCCGAGGGTCAGGATGATCGACGGATACCGGTCGAGGTCGACCGGGGCGGTGAACGGGCCGGTCAGGGGTTTCAGGCCGAGCCGGACGACCGACAGGTTGGTCTCGTCGTAGGACGACGTGCGGGTGCTGGCGGCGAGGAGGCGGTAGCCCTTCGGGACGGGCGTGGCGCGGATGCCCGTCGGGAACGGGCGGGGGTCGGCGGCGGGCAGCGCATCGGCGAGGGCGATCAGCTCGTCGCGGGTCGGGGCGGTCTCCAGGGACGACCAGTAGATCGCCGCCCAGGCGTCGGGCATGTACTGCCAGGCGAGGGTCGGGACGACCGGCTCCCGGCAGCAGCCGGACTTGTCCGCCGACGCCGGCGTCGACGGCTTGCCGGTGTTGCGGAGCAGGGCGGTCCTGCCGCCGACGGTGAGCTTGCCGCCGCCGGTGAACTCGCGGGTGTCGAAGGCGCCGGCGTTGTAGACGACGAGCCGGCCCTCGCGGGGCACGGGGTCGCCGAGGTCGCCGGTGGGGGTGGCGCTGACGGCGCCGCGGGGCGAGACGGACGGGTCGGTGCGGGCGAGCGCGGCCGCGGACGTGGCAGTGGCGGCCG
This sequence comes from Dactylosporangium sp. NPDC051087, assembly GCF_055586325.1. Classification (NCBI taxonomy): domain Bacteria; kingdom Bacillati; phylum Actinomycetota; class Actinomycetes; order Micromonosporales; family Micromonosporaceae; genus Dactylosporangium; species Dactylosporangium sp. NPDC051087. The sequence goes on from NZ_JBVJIJ010000018.1 coordinate 36,263, forward strand.
GGGGAGCCGGGTTCAGCTCGATCGTCGACTGCTGATAGCCGGCGGTGACCAGGTCGGGGTCGCCGACGATGTACCGCCCGGAGGTATACCCCGAGTAGTTGGTCTCGAAGGCGCGGCCCTGCGTGAACTCCACCCGGCGGGCCGGGGACGGGGACGCCTCGGCGACGGCGGGGTTGCCGGCGGGGTCCGCGGACGGGGCGATCGCCGGCGGGGTGAGCAGCACCACCGCGGCGGCCGTGCCGGCGATCATGGCGGCGAGGCCACCGGCGACGGAGGAGAACAGGATGCGGCGGCGGCGACGCCGGGCGAGCCGGCGACCGGCGGCGGTGATGTCGTCAATGCCGAGCCGCGGTGGCGGCGCGTCGTCCCTGGCCGCCGACAGCAGACTGTGCAGGTCGTGATCCATGCTCTTCCCTCCCCTTCTCCATCTCGTGAGCGCCCGCCGACGGCCGGGCGGGCCGGCCGGGTCGCGCGTCGGTGCCGGGCCGGTCGACGGCTCCGAAGCCTGGGAGACCGGGGTCGTCGTTGTCGTCGCGCGGCTCCGCGCCGAGCAGGGCGCGGAGGGCGGTGAGCCCGCGGGCGGTCTGGCTCTTGACGGTGCCCGGCTGCCGGCCGAGCACCTGGGCGGTCTCCTCAACGCTCAGCCCCTCGTAGTACCGCAGGACCAGCACGGCGCGCTGGCCGGGCGCCATCCGGGCGAGCGCGGCGCGGATCCGGAGCCGCTCGTCGACCTGGTCGGCGTGGTCGGGGCCGGGCAGGTCGGGCAGGCTGTAGCCGGCCGAGCGCTCCCTGCGCCGCCACGGCCGGCGGCTCTCGTCCACGAGGGCGTGCACGACCGCCCTGCGCACATAGGCGAGGGGCGTGTCGACGCGGTGCCAGTGCACGTAGAGCTTCGCCAGGGACGCGGCGACGGCGTCCTCCGCCGTGTGCCAGTCCCCGCACGTCAGGTAGGCGAGCGAACGCAGGCCGTCGAACCGTGCGGCGACGAACTCCCGGAACTGCGCTTCGTCGTCTTCGTTCACCCGATCGGGCTCCCTTCGTCGCGGGGTAGACGAGGCCCCGGCACGAAGGGTTGCACGTGGGTACGACGAAAAATCGCCGCCGCCGCGAGAAGTGGCCGACCGGCTACGCGGCCGGCTCCGAGCCGCCGACAGGGGGTGTGGTGCCGCCTCCGGTCGGGGTGGGCGGTGCCGTCGTCGGGGGCGGCGGGGGCGGCTCGCTCGTCGCGGGCGGCGGCGGGGAGGTGGAGGTGTCCGGCGTCGGGGACGCCGAGGCCGACGCGCTGGCCGTCGGTGCCGCCGAGGTACGGGTGGCGCCCCCGCCACCGGGCACCGGCGCGGAGGTGGACACGGTCGCGGACTGCGAGATGCCCGGCACGCCGTTGGGCGTGTCGCCCTTGCCGCCGTCGCGGGTGAGCGCGATCACCGCGAGGATCACGCCGCCGGCCATGGCGAGCAGCGCCAGGCCGATCGCGACCGGGATCCAGGCGGGCCGTTGCGGCTTCCCGCCGTACGATCCGCCCGAGGTGGTGGCACCTACCCGTGGTGACGTGGTCGTCGCGGAACGTCGAGCGGGGACCGGTGCCACACCCGGGAGATCCTGGAGCGTGCCGTCCTCGGCGGCCCGTGCGGCCGCGGCGAGCGCGGCGGCGGTCGGGAACCGGTCCTCGGGGTCCTTCTCCATCGCGCGCTCGACCAGGGCGCGGACATTGGCGGGCAGGTCCTGCGGCAGCGGTGGCGGATCGTCCTGCAGGTGCTTGATCGCGATCTCGAGCGGCGAGTTGCCGGTGAACGGCGGCGCGCCCGTCAGGCAGTGGTAGGCGACCGCGCCGAGCGCGTAGATGTCGGTCGCCGGCCCGATCGGCTTGCCCGACGCCTGCTCGGGCGACATGTACAGCGCGGTGCCGATCACCGCGTTCACCTTGGTGACGGACGTCACGTTGGACGAGCGGGCCACGCCGAAGTCGACGAGGGTCACTGCCCCGTTGTCCCCGACCAGGAGATTGTTGGGCTTCACGTCGCGGTGGATGATCCCGTTGCTGTGCGCGGCGTGCAGGGCGTCGGCCGCCTGCGCCACGATCGCCATGGTCTCCTCGGGCGACAGCGCACCCTCACGGGTGATGCGCTCGCCGAGGGGGCGGCCCTCCACGAAGGCCATGACCAGGAACATGGTGCCCTCGGGCGTCTCGCCGTAGTCATAGACGCCGACCACGCCCTTGTGCCCGATCGACGCCATGATCCGCGCCTCGGCCCGGAACCGGCTGCCGAACTCGGCGTCGCTGGTCAGGCCCGGTAGCAGCACCTTCACGGCGACCGTCCGGTTGAGCGTCTTGTCGGTGGCGCGGAACACCTGCCCCATGCCGCCGCTGGCGACGAACTCATCGAGGCGGTACCTGTCGCCGAGCACGTCCCCTGGTCCCAACACGACGATGACCGTACCCAACGATGCCGTTCGCGACACGCCGGGCGCGCGGACTGGGGTATGTACCCTGCAGTGACGTAAAGTCGGGCAACGGCCGTCCCGCTTCCCCAGCTCGCCGACGACGAATCGGACCCGGGTGGAGATGAGCCGCCGGGAGGGGCTGAAGAGGTTCGATGACAGGCATGGGTGACCAGGCGGAGTCGTGGACGACGCAGATGCGCGCTGAGCAGGCATCGCTCGACCTCGGTGCTGAGCTCGGACCTGCCGACCCGACGGCATACACGATGCGCAAGCCGATCCCCGAGCCGATGCCGATGGACCGGCACGGCCCGGCGCGGATCATCGCGATGGCCAACCAGAAGGGCGGCGTGGGCAAGACCACGTCGACCATCAACCTGGGTGCGGCCCTCGCCGAATACGGGCGACGGGTCCTGCTCGTCGACTTCGACCCGCAGGGCGCCCTGTCGGTCGGTCTCGGCGTCAACCCGCACAACCTCGACCTGACGATCTACAACATCCTGATGGACTCCGACGTGACCGTCGAGGACATCAGGATCAAGACCGACATCGCCGGCCTGCACCTGCTGCCGGCCAACATCGACCTGTCGGCGGCCGAGATCCAGCTGGTCACCGAGGTCGCCCGGGAGATGGCCCTCGCGCGGGTGCTGCGGCCGGTCCTGAAGGAATACGACTACATCCTGATCGACTGCCAGCCGTCGCTGGGTCTCCTGGCGATCAACGCGCTGACCGTCGCGCACGGCGTCATGATCCCGCTCGAATGTGAATTCTTCTCACTTCGTGGTGTGGCGCTGCTGCTCGACACGATCGACAAGGTCCGCGAGCGGCTCAACTTCGACCTGGAGCTCGAAGGCATCCTCGCCACCATGTATGACAGCCGCACCACCCACTGCCGCCAGGTCCTGCAGCGGGTCGTGGAGGCGTTCGGCGACAAGGTGTATCAGACGGTCATCACCAAGACCGTCAAGTTCCCCGAGTCGACGGTCGCCGGCGCGCCCATCACCACGCTCGACCCGTCGTCCTCCGGCGCCCGCAACTACCGGCAGCTCGCCCGTGAGGTCATCGCCCAGCAGGCCGAGCGGCGGTTGTAGCGGTTTTCGCGGGCTCTTACGCTACGGTCTTCCGGTGACCGACCCCGCCACCGTGGACTCCGCGGGCGCCGCCGACGTCGTGGCCGCCCCGGACGACGCACCCGCGGACGTCACGGGCGCGGCCGCCGCTGCCCCGGATGCCGTCGCGGCGCCGGAGGTCGCGGCCTCGGGCTTCCAGGTGCGGCTGGCCAACTTCACCGGGCCGTTCGACCTGTTGCTGCAGCTGATCGGCAAGCACAAGCTCGACGTGACCGAGGTGGCGCTGCACACCGTCACCGACGACTTCATCGCGTACATCCGCGCCATGGGCGACGACTGGGACCTCGACGAGGCGTCGGAGTTCCTGGTCGTCGCCGCCACCCTCCTCGACCTGAAGGCCGCCCGCCTCCTGCCGTCCGCCACCGTCGAGAACGAAGAGGACCTGGCGCTGCTCGAAGCCCGCGACCTGCTGTTCGCGCGGCTGCTGCAGTACAAGGCCTTCAAGGAAGCGGCGGCCCACATCGCCGGCCTGGAAGCGGTCGGGTCCCGGCGCTACCCGCGGTCGGTGTCCCTGGAGCCGCAGTACGCGGAGGCCCTGCCCGACCTCGTCCTCGGCGTCGGCCCGGCCCGGCTGCTGAAACTGGCACTGCGCGCGTTCACCCCCAAGGCCGACCCGCCCCTGGTGTCGATCGCCCACATCCACATGGTCCGCGTCAGCGTCCGCGAACACGCCAACATCGTCCGCGACCGCCTCATCGAACAGCGCGAAGCCACGTTCAGCGCCCTGTGCATCGACTGCGAGTCGACGCTGGAGGTCGTCGCCCGCTTCCTCGCGCTCCTCGAGCTGTACCGCGAGGACCTCGTCTCCTTCGAACAGATCCAGGCACTGGGCGAGCTGCTGGTCCGGTGGACCGGCCCCGACGACGCGGCGGCCACCGCGATCGAGGTCGAGGAGTACGAAGGCTCACCGGCCCCGCCGGACACCGCCGCTCCCGACGCCGCGGACGAGGCGGACCCGGCCGCAGACGGCACCGATCTCGCGGCCGCGGCCGTTGTACCTGTGGAAGCCGCGGACGACGTGCACGTCGAGGATGACGCCGACGCCGCGGACGACGTGGACCTGGACGACGTGCACGTCGAGGATGACGCCGACGCCGCGGACGACATGGACCTGGATGACGCGGACGCTGTGGATGACGCGGACGCTGTGGACGCGGACGCGGGTGTCGTGACTGCGATGGTCGTGGAGTCCGTCGAGGGCGCGCCCGAGGACGGCGTGGACGCGGACGAGCCGGGCGCCGACCACACGGGTGACGTGGACGCGGAGGACCTGACCGCGGACGGCGGGGACGCCGACCAGGTGGGTGACGTGGACGCAGATGTGCGTGCGGAAGTCGGTCAGGAGCCAGCCGGTCCCGCCGGCGGCCCGGCCGAGGTGGACAGCGAGGTGGACCAGTGAGCCAGGACGACCAGTCGAGGTCGCTCGCCGACCAGGCCGCGAACTGGGTCCCGCCCTGGGCCCGCCCCGTGCCCCCCGCCGAGACCGGACCGGCCACCGAACCCGAGTCCGGCCCCACCCCCGAGCCCGAGGCGGCGACCGAGCCCGAGGCGGCCACCGAGCCCGAGGCGGTGACTGAGGCCGAAGCTGAGCCGGAATCGGAGCCGGAGGCCGCGACTGAGGTTGAGGTCGGCGGCGAGGCGGAGATCGAGTCCGCACCCGAGGCTGGGGTTGTGTCCGAGCCTGAGGCCGTGGCTGAGGTTGAGTCCGGATCTGAGGTCGCGGCTGAGGTGGAGGCCGAGTCCGCGTCCCAGGTGGTGACCGAAGCCGGGGCCGTGCCCGAAGCGGCGGTCGAGGTCGAGACGGCGCCCGAGGGGGCGGCTCAGGTCGAGGTCCTGCCCGAGGTCGAACCCGGCCCGGAGTGGGAGGCCGTATCCGAGCCTGCGGCCGAAGCCGAAGCTGAAGCCGAAGCCGAAGCCGAAGCCGAAGCCGAAGCCGAAGCTGAGGCCGCGCCTGTGCTTGAGGTCGAGCCGGATGTTGAGGTCGAAGCCGAGCCGGCGGTCTCCTCCGAATCCCTCCCTGAGCACGGCGACACACCCAAAGGCCCCGGACCCGAGGACGGCGGCGGGGCGGAGGCGTTGTTCGAGGTTGCCGTGCCCGCAGTGGCGGCGCCCCAGGCTGCCCCGGCGCCGGTGGAGATGTCCGAGGCGGAGCTGCGGGGCGCGGTCGAGGCGATCCTCCTCATCGTCGACGAGCCGGCCACCGAGGTCACCCTCGCGCAGGTGCTCGACCAGCCCGTCGACCGGATCCGGGGGGTGCTCGAGGACATCGCCCGGCAGTACACGCAGCTGGGGCTCGGGTTCGACCTGCGGAGGGTGGCCGGGGGGTGGCGGTTGTACACGAGGGCGGAGTTCGCGCCGTACGTGGAGAAGTTCGTCCTCGACGGGCAGCAGATCCGGCTCACGCAGGCGGCGCTGGAGACACTCGCCGTGGTCGCGTACAAGCAGCCTGTCACCAGGTCGCGCATCTCGGCCATCCGCGGTGTCAACTGTGACGGGGTGGTCCGTACGCTGGTGACGCGGGGTCTGATCGAAGAGACCGGCAGTGAGCCCGAAAGCGGGGCGTTCCTGTACCGGACGACGTCGTTGTTCCTGGAGAAACTCGGCCTGGACAGCGTCGACCAGTTGCCGCCGCTCGCCCCGTTCCTTCCCGACGACATTGATGAGATCGCCGATGCCCAGCGTTGACCCGTCCACCAATCCAACCGACTTCGAAGGCTCCGCGTTCGACGCGCCGCCGGATGCCGAGGTGCCGCGCAACGAGGAGCGGCTGCAGAAGATCCTGGCGGCGGCGGGGCTCGGGTCCCGGCGCAACTGCGAGCGGATGATCGACGAGGGCCGGGTCACCGTCAACGGCAAGGAGGCGACCCTCGGCGACAAGGCCGACGCGATCAAGGACGCCATCCACGTCGACGGTTCGCGCCTGGTCACCGACACGCGGCTGGTGTATCTCGCGCTGAACAAGCCGCGCGGTGTGGTGTCCACGATGGACGACGAGAAGGGCCGCGAGGCGCTCGCCGACTACGTGCCGAACCTCACCACGCGGGTGTTCCACGTCGGCCGGCTCGACCTGGAGAGCGAGGGTCTGCTGCTGCTCATGAACGACGGCGGGCTCGCGCACAAGCTGATGCACCCGTCGTACGAGGTGGCGAAGACCTATCAGGTCGAGATCCCCGGTCCGGTGCCGCGGGCGATGGGCCGCGAGCTCAAGTCCGGCGTGCAGCTCGACGACGGCCCGGCGAAGGTCGACTCGTTCAAGGTCGTCGACGCGTACGGCAAGGTCGCGCTGGTCGAGGTCGTGCTGCACGAGGGGCGCAACCACATCGTGCGGCGGATGTTCGACGCGGTCGGGTTCCCGGTGCAGCGGCTGATCCGCACGCAGATCGGGCCGATCCGGCTCGGCGATCTCCGCCCGGGCAGGACGCGACACCTGTCCCAGGCGGAGATCGGCGCACTCTTCAAGGCCGTAGGGGAGTAGACCCCGGGGTCAGGTGGAGCGGCGCATCGCGCGGATGCCGACGGCGAGTCCCACGATCGCCGTCGCGCCCGCGGCGAGGAAGCCCCACAGGACGGCGCGGTCGCTGACGGTACCGGCGAAGAGCAGGCGCTCGGCGGTGACCATGTGCGCCAGCGGGTTGAAGTGCGCCACTGCGCGCATCCAGCCGGGCCCTGTCTCCAGGGGCAGCAGCATGCCGGACAGGATCATCAGGGGGAACAGCAGCGTCTGGTGCACGACCCAGAACATCCAGTCGTTGCGCCGGACCGCGACGGCGAGGGCGTAGCTGAGCGAGCCGAGCCCGACCCCGAAGACGGCGAGCAGCGCCAGGCCGACCAGCGCGCCGGCCGGGTGCAGCTCGAAGCCGAACGGCAGCATGACCAGGACGATGATGAGCGCCTGCCCGGCCAGGGGCACCATCTCCTTCAGCGCCCTGCCGACGAGCAGCGCGTGCCGGGCCAGGGGAGTGACGAGCATCCGCTCGTGCGCGCCGGTGACGAACTCGCTGAGCAGGTTCGCCCCGACGGTCGACGTGCCGAACAGGGTCGTCATGACGAGGATCGCGGGCACGAACCACTGCCACACGTTGCCGCCGAGCCCGCCGTCCTGGCCGCGCAGCGATCCGACCAGCAGCGGCCCGAACAGCGCCAGGAAGACGAGCGGCTGGATCATGCCGAAGATGAGGGAGAAGGGGGAGCGCAGCAGCGGCCGCAGCTCCCGGCTCGCGACGATCCCGACATCGCGGACAGCGAGGGTGGTCATGCGTTCTCCCGGAGGTTGCGGCCGGTCAGGGACAGGAAGACGTCGTCGAGGGTCGGGCGCTGGAGCTCCGCGGTACGGACGGCGCCGGGAACAGCGGTGATCAGCTCCGGCAGGGCGGCAGGGCCGTCGCTCACCCGCAGCTGCAGCACGCCGGACCGTTCGGCGATGTCCCGGGCGCCCGGCAGCTGCGCGGCCGCCTTCGCCAGCAGCGGCAGGTCGTCGCCGGTCAGGAGCAGCCTGTCGCCGGCGAGCTTCGCCTTCAGCGCGGACGCGGTGTCGTCGGCGATGACCTCGCCGTGGTCGACGACCACGACCCGCTCGGCCATGGTGTCGGCCTCGTCGAGGTAGTGCGTGGTGAGCACGATCGTCATCCGGTGCTCGTCGCGCATGCGCAGGATGTGCTGCCACAGGTTCGCCCGGTTCTGCGGGTCGAGGCCGGTCGACGGCTCGTCGAGGAACAGCAGCTTCGGCGCGTGGACCAGGCCGATCGCCACGTCGAGGCGCCGCCGCTGCCCGCCGGACAGGTCCGACACCTTCCGGTCGCGCAGGTCGGTGAGGTCGAGCGCGTCGAGGAGCTCGTCGCTGCGCCGCGCGGCCGCCTTCCGGTCGAGGCCGTAGATGCGGCCCTGGGTCCGCAGCTCGTCGCCGACCCGGTGGATATGGCCGGCGCCGTTGCCCTGTCCCACGTAGCCGATCTGCCGCCGTACCGACGCGGCATCGGTGGACACGTCGTGGCCCGCGACCGTGGCGGTGCCGCTGGTGGGCGGGATCAGGGTGGTGAGCATCCGCAGGGTGGTGGTCTTGCCGGCGCCGTTCGGGCCGAGCACCGCCACGAGCTCGCCCGGGCCGATGTCCAGGCTGATGCCGCGGACCGCGTGCACGGTGGTCTTGCGGCTGACGACGAAGTCCTTCGTCAGCGCTCTGGTGTGAATCATGCCGGGGACATTGCCAGCAGATCCGGACAGTCTCTGTCCTCAACCGGAGGCGATACTGGACGCATGTTGGAGACCTCGGCCCGCCTCCTGGCACTGCTGTCGCTGTTGCAGGCCCGCCGTGACTGGCCGGGCCAGACCCTCGCCGACCGCCTCGAGGTGAGCCCGCGCACGGTCCGCCGCGACGTCGACCGGCTGCGTGACCTCGGCTATCCGGTGCTGGCCACCCGCGGCCCCGACGGCGGCTACCGCCTCGACGCCGGCTCGGAGCTGCCGCCGCTGCTGTTCGACGACGACCAGGCGGTCGCCGTGGCGGTCGCGCTGCAGACGGCGACGATGTCCGTCGAAGGCGTCGAGGAGGCCGCGTTGCGAGCCCTCGCCACGGTACGGCAGGTGATGCCGGCCAGGCTCCGCCAGCGGGTCGACGCGTTGCAGGTGACGAGGGTGGCGAAGGCGGGCTGGCAGCCGTCGCGGGTCGACACCGGGGCCCTGCTGGCGATCGGGCAGGCGGTGCGGGCCCGGGAGGTGCTGCGGTTCGACTATGCGGGTGTCCGGGAGATCACGGCCGGGCTCACCGGTGACCGCCGCCGGGTCGAGCCGTGCCACGTGGTGACGTGGGGCGGCCGGTGGTACCTGATCGGCTTCGACCTCGACCGGGAGGACTGGCGCACGTACCGCGTGGACCGCATGACCCTGCGCACGCCCAACGGTCCGCGGTTCACGCCCCGGCCGCTGCCCGCGGCGGACGTCGCGGCGTTCGTGGCGGAGCGGTTCGAGGGCCACGACCCGCTGCCGTGCCGCGGGGAGGCGATCCTGCACGCGCCGGCGGCGGGGGTCACCGAATGGACCCGGGGCCAGGCGATCGTGCAGGAGCTGGGCCCGGACCGGTGCCGGGTCAGTGCCGGGTCGTGGTCGTGGATCGGGCTGGCCGCGTGGTTCGCGATGTTCGACGCGGAGGTCGAGGTGGTCGGCCCGCCCGAGCTGCGGGAGGCCGTCGTGGCGTTGGCCGCCCGCTTCGCGCGGGCGGCCGCCGCCTGAACCTCGCTCAGCCCTTGCGGACGGTCTCGAGGGCCTTGGTCCAGCTGACCGTCTGGTCGAGCACGACGCCGAGGGTGCCCTCGTGCTGCGGGCCCGGCTTGAACGTCGAGAAGTTCTCGAAGTCGGTGAACAGCGACAGCGCCACCTGCGCGCGGACGTCGGCGACCTGGATCTCGCCCATGATCAGCCGCAGGTGCTCCACCGCGCGGGTGCCGCCCGCCGAGCCGTAGCTGACGAAGCCCGCCGCCTTGTTGTTCCACTCGGCGTAGACGAAGTCGATCGCGTTCTTCAGTGCGCCGCTGGTGGAGTGGTTGTACTCCGGCGTCACGAACACGAAGCCGTCCAGCTCGGCGATCTTCGCGGCCCACTGCCGGGTGTGCTCGTTGGCGTACTGCCCCATGGACGGCGGGACGGCCTCGTCGAGGTGCGGCAGGTTGTAGTCGAGCAGGTCCACCAGCTCGAACTCGGCATCCGACCGGCGGCTCGCGATGTCGTAGACCCACTTCGCGACCGCCTCGCCGTTCCGGCCGGGGCGGGTGCTGCCGAGGATGATTCCGATCTTGGTCATTTGCACAACCTTTTCGTCATGGGTGACGTGTCACCGACACAGTAGCTCGCGCCAACGGTGATGTGTCACCCACGGGCGTAGACTTCCGGTGTGACCGATCCCAACTGGCTCGACGAGCGGGAGCAGCGCGCCTGGCGCGGGTTCCTCGCCGTCAACGCCGCGGTCAGGGGTCGCATCGCCCGCCAGCTGCAGCAGGAGACGGGCCTGTCCAGCGCCGACTACGCGGTGCTCGTGAGCCTCTCGGAGGCACCCGGCGGCCGGCTGCGCGTCTTCCAGCTCCGCGTCGCCGCCGACTGGGAGAAGACCCGGCTCACCCACCAGATCACGCGGATGACCGCCCGCGGCCTCGTCACCCGCGAGCCCTGCGCCGACGACCCCCGCGGCGCGTTCGTCGTGCTCACCGACGCCGGCTGGGAGGCGATCGCCACCGCGGCGCCCCGCCACGTCGAGCACGTGCGGCACTGGTTCTTCGACGCCCTCGGACCCGAGCACGTCGAGGCCCTCATCGAGCTCAACGACACGGTGACCCGGCACCTGCTCGCCACCGGCGAGCCGTGCTCACGGTCCTCGCCGGAGTGCGACGACGTCCTCCCGTGAGGTAGGGCCACCGGCGGGTCAAGTAGTGTCGGACAGCAGGCGACATCGGGGTTTCATCCGGCCGAAGGAGTGGGGCGTGGCAGGACACAGCGGCCAGTTGGTGGTTGCCGTCGACGGGCCCTCCGGGTCCGGCAAGTCCACGATCTCCCGCCGGGTGGCGCAGGCCCTCGACGCCCGCTACCTCGACACCGGCGCCATGTACCGGGCGGTGACCTGGGCCGTGCTGCGCGACAACGTCGACCTCGCCGACGCCGAGAAGATCCACGCCGTCGCGGCCGCCGCCGAGCTCACCGTCGGCACCGACCCGGCCACCCCGCACATCAGCGTCGACGGCGTCGGCGTCGACCGGGAGATCCGCGGCGCCGAGGTCACCCAGGCCGTCTCCGCCGTCTCCGCCGTCCCCGCCGTGCGGGCGCTGCTCGTCGCGCTCCAGCGGGACATCATCGCGGCCGCCGGGCGGATCGTGGTCGAGGGCCGCGACATCGGCACCGTCGTCGCCCCCGGCGCCGACCTGAAGGTCTACCTGACCGCCTCCGCGGACGAGCGGGCCAGGCGCCGGAGCACCGAGAACGCCGCCAACCAGGCCGCGACCGCAGCCGACCTGGCCCGGCGTGACAGACTTGACTCGACGCGCGCCGCCGATCCGCTTCGCCAAGCCGACGACGCCGTTGTGCTCGACACCACCGCGCTCGGGATCGACGAGGTGGTCGAGCGCCTCCAGCGCATGCTGGACAAGGTCACCGCATAGGCGAGCGCCGGCCCCCCGGCCGTGAACAAAGGACCCCCGTGAGCGCTGAGGCATCCACAGGTGCCGAGGTCGACGTCGACGTTGTCGATGACGTCGAGCTGAGTGTGCCGATCGTCGCCGTCGTCGGCCGACCCAACGTCGGCAAGTCGACCCTGGTCAACCGGATCCTGGGCCGCCGGCAGGCGGTCGTCGAGGACGTCGCCGGCGTCACCCGCGACCGGGTCGCCTACGACGCCGAGTGGACCGGGCGGCACTTCACCGTCGTGGACACCGGCGGCTGGCTGCCCGACGCCAAGGAGCGGGCCAAGGCCATCGCCACCCAGGCCGAGATCGCCACGCAGACCGCCGACGTGGTCCTGTTCGTGGTCGACGCCACCATCCCGCCGACCGCCGACGACGAGGCCGCGGTCAAAATGCTGCGCCGCAGCGGCCGGCCCGTGATCCTGGTCGCCAACAAGGTCGACAACGCCCGCATCGAAGGCGAGATCTCCAGCCTCTGGGGCCTCGGCCTCGGCGAGCCGTTCCCCGTCTCGGCCCTGCACGGCCGCGGCTCCGGCGACCTGCTCGACAAGATCCTCGAGGCGCTGCCACTCGCCAAGCCCGCCGTCCCGCGCGAGGCCGGCCCGCGCCGCATCGCGCTCGTCGGCCGGCCCAACGTCGGCAAGTCCAGCCTGCTCAACAAGCTGGCCAAGGAGGAGCGGGCGGTCGTCGACTCCGTCGCCGGCACCACCGTCGACCCGGTCGACAGCCTCGTCGTCTTCGGCGGCGAGACCTGGCACCTCGTGGACACCGCAGGCCTGCGCAAGCGCGTCTCGCACGCCAGCGGCACCGAGTACTACGCCTCACTTCGTACCAACGCGGCGATCGAGGCATCAGAGGTCGCGATCGTGCTGCTCGACGCCAGCGAGGTCATCTCCGAGCAGGACCAGCGCATCCTCACGATGGTCATCGAGTCCGGCCGGGCGCTCGTCGTCGCCTTCAACAAGTGGGACCTCGTCGACGAGGACCGCCGCCACCAGCTCGGCAAGGAGATCGAGCGGGAGCTGCGCCGGATCCCGTGGGCGATCAAGGTCAACGTGTCCGCGCTCACCGGCCGCGCCGTCGACAAGCTCGCCCCCGCGCTCAACACCGCCCTGGAGAACTGGGAGCGGCGCGTCCCGACGGGTCAGCTCAACCAGTGGCTGACCGCGCTGGTGCAGCAGACCCCGCACCCGGTCCGCGGCGGGCGCGCCCCGCGCGTGCTGTTCGCCACCCAGGCCGGGGTCTCGCCGCCGAAGTTCGTGCTCTTCACCACGGGCGCCCTCGACCCCGGCTACGTGCGGTTCGTCGAGCGGAAGCTCCGCGAGGAGTTCGACTTCCTCGGCACGCCGATCCACATCAGCGTGAAGCCCCGCAAGAAGAACAGCCCCCGGGGGAAGAAGTAACGCTCGCCTCCCGCGCCTGGGCTTCTGCCGGTTCGCGGTTCTTGTGCGGCAGCAGGGCTTCGGCCGCCACGGCGGCGACGACGAGCACTGCGAACACTGTCAGTCCCATGCCCGGGAGATCGACCGGTGCGCCGCCCGCATGAGCCGCGCACCGGTCGCGCACCTGTGCTGCTGCCGTCGCTTCCCGTCATACCGGCCGCTCGCTACCACCGGTAGCTGCGGCCGAGGTCATGACCGGTGTTCGGATCGACCGGCGTCGGGTGCACCCGCAGCAGCGACTGGACACTGCGCAGCAGCGCGTCCGGACTGAACGGCTTGACCATGTGATGCACCGCGCCCGCCATCACCCCGCTGCGGATCACGTCCGGCTGCGACAGCGCGGACAGCAGCATCACCGGGATCTGCGCGGTCTCCGGGTCGTTGCGCAGCTGCTCGCAGGCGCTCAGCCCGTCCTGCCCCGGCATCATGATGTCGAGGATCACCAGATTCGGCAGGCAGGCGACGGCCGCGTCGACCGCCGCCAGCCCGTTGTCCGTCTCGATGACCTCGAAGCCCGCCCTCACCAGTTTGTACGCCACCATGCCCCGCAGATCCGGGTCGTCGTCGACGACGAGAATCCGGGCCTTCTGCGCTTCAGACGCGACGGCCGAGTCCATGCGGGTACCTCCTGGCTACCTGGTCGAGACCCCCAGGTTCACGCCCTCCTGCTGCACCACAGCGGCAGACCCGTTGCCGGACGGTTGTGTGCGGCAGGTCACTGCCCCTCCACCGGCGGCCCCAGCAGATCCCACTTGTTGCCGGCGACGTCGACGAAGACGACGACCTGGCCGTACGGCTCGGACCTCGGCACCCCGACGAACTCGACACCGTGGGCTTCCATCCGCCGTACCGCCGCCGCGAAGTCGTCCACCTTCAGGAAGAAGCCGACCCTGCCCTTGACCTGGTCCCCGACGGCCTCCAGCTGCCGCTGGCCGTCCGCCTTCGCCAGCAACAGCCCGGTGCCCCCACCCGGCGGCCGCACCACGACCCACCGCTTCGGCGCCCCGTCGTTCGTGGTCGCCGGCACATCCTCGACCAGCTCAAACCCCAGCGCCTCGGTGAAGAACCCGATCGCCGGCCCGTACTCCTCCACCACGACCGTCACAAGATCAAGCCTCATCCCGCCCACCCTAGTTGAGACAGGGGATACTCCTGCGCGGTGTGGTGAGGGGATGCGCTAGTCTGTAGCGGCTGCTCCGGACGAGGTCCGGTTGCACGGGACGTAGCGCAGCTTGGTAGCGCACTTGACTGGGGGTCAAGGGGTCGTGGGTTCGAATCCCGCCGTCCCGACATAAATAAGGTCCTGACCAGCAGAGATGCCGGTCAGGACCTTATGTTTATCGATGGGGTTTTGAGCTGTCCCCCGAAAACCCCCCCACAAACGCCCTGATGCGATCAGGTTCGCCGGTGACGGTGCGGCGGCGCCAGGCTAGGCAGCTTGCGGCGGCGTCGAATCGCTGCCTACCTGATGGGGTCCGAGTTTCTCGAGGATGTGGGAGCTGTCCGGGGCGAGGGCCGGTTTGACGATGTAGTGCTTCTTGGTGACGGTCTCGTCTTCATGGCCGAGCTGGCCGGCGGCGTCCTTGGCGCTGGATTCCTTGTCGATGAGGCTGGCCACGGTCTTTCGGGCCGTGTGTGGTGTCACCCATTCGAAGTTGGTGTCAGCGCGGGCTTGGCGCCATTGACGGCGCACGTTGTTGGGTGACAGCCAGGTGCCCCGCCGCGAGGCGAAGATCGCGTCGAGTGGTGTGTCGGCTGCGGTCATCTTGCGTGCCAGCAACATGCCGACCGCGAATCGAGGCAGCACGATCGTCCGGTAACCGGCGTCGGTCTTGGTCCACTCCTGCCGGAAGAACCCTTTGCCTTTGACGTAGACGATGGTGCCGCAGATGGTCAGTGTCGGCTGATTGGCGGCCAGATCCACGTCTTGCCATCGCAACGCCAGGACCTCGCCGATCCGTGCGCCGGTCGCGTAGAGAAGGTCGACGATGTCGGCCAGATCGCCGGTCGGCCGAGGCCCTGACTTCCCGGGAGTTGGCTCCTGCCATTTGCGGATCGCCGACCGGACATCCTCCAGCTGCTCTGGTTCGAGCGCTGCCACCGTCTGGCGAGGTTTGCGAAGTCGGCTGGTGTCCCGTACGGGGTTCGCCGTGAGTGCGCCGCGACGCACCGCGAGAGCGAACATCTGGCCGAGCACGACCTTCGCTCCCTTCGCCGCCGATGGGTGTTCCTCGGCGACCCCGCGCAGGAACTTGTCGAGTCGCCCGACGCTGCACTCCCGGATGCGGAGGCTTCCCAAGGCGGGCTCGATCCTCGCGTGCAGGCTGGTCTCGTATCTGTCAATCGTTTGCGGCGCTAGCCGTTCTTCAGCGGTGATCTCCTCGATCCATAGTTCTGCAAGCCGGTTGACGTAGGTCTCTCTGGTGATCTCGTCCTCGTTCGGCGTGACCCGGTCGCGGAGTTTCTCCTTCAGGGCGCGAACGGCGGCCGGCCCGGTCTTTCCGGTGGCCTCGACGTCGCGGGTCTTGCCGTCGTAGTCACGGAACCGTGTCCGGGCACGGAAGCGGTTCGGGCCAAGCGTTTCGGTACGGATGGTGCCCCAGGTACCGATGGGCAGCGGAGGTCGCGCCATGGCTCACCGGTCCTGGTCGGTGTTGGCGTCGAGCCAGCGCTCGACCTCGGTGCGGCGGTATCGCAGGGTGTTGCCGACGCGGATCGCGCGTGGGCCTTTGCCCCTGCTGTGCCAGGCGTAGAGCGTGTTTTTGGGCTTACCCAGCCACGCCGCGACGTCGTCGATGGTCAGTAGTGGGTCGGGCCGCCATTCGGCGGCAGCGGGGCCGTTCATCGCTGGCCAGGTGCGGCTGCACCGGCGTGCGGGCGCGGCGGACCGCCACTGTCGGGGCAGCCGCGCGGGACGGTGTCCGGCGGTGCGCCCCCCGGCGGACGGTGGGCGATGGGTGGGCATGGTTCGGATGTCCTTCCGGAATCCCGGTCCAACATGGGCCGGGGACGGGTGGCGCTGACCTGGGACGTTTCGTCCCCCGGTCGCGCTGGTAGCGGACATCG
The DNA here is from genome assembly GCF_055586325.1 of Dactylosporangium sp. NPDC051087. Lineage (NCBI taxonomy): Bacteria > Bacillati > Actinomycetota > Actinomycetes > Micromonosporales > Micromonosporaceae > Dactylosporangium > Dactylosporangium sp. NPDC051087. The sequence goes on from NZ_JBVJIJ010000018.1 coordinate 52,499, forward strand.
ATCCATGCGGGCAGTGGCGGAGGGGTCAAGCCTGCAATCGAGAGGGTTCGCCGAGGCCGCGCTCGACTGGAACACCAACAAATCCTCGTGCTGGATCAGCCACTGCGGGTCACCGGCGGCGACCGCCTCACGCACGTTCTTCTGCTGGAAGAACGAGGCCCGCGGTACCAGGACTCCGTCGCGGACCCCGGCGATGAGCGCGACGAGTTCCTCGACCAGGGTCAGCCCTGCGGCGAGCCCGGCGGCGGCGACCATGCCGGGGATGTCGACGAGTTCACCGCGCCGCCGGTACGGGCGGGCGGTGACCGCGACGTAGCCTCCGGGCCGTAGCGCGGCTGCGCAGCCGGTGAGGATCTGCGTGAACCCTTCGGCAAGTTCGGCATGGTCGGTGTAGGCGAGGTTCCCGGCGTCGGTGCCGTACCGGTGATGGATCTTCCGGACCTTGCCCCGGCGTGCGCCCGGGGTGCGGGCGTGGCCGTGGGTGGACGGCCCGTACGGCGGCGAGGTGATGACCAGCGAGATCCGGCCGTGTACCTCGGACGGGAGCAGCGCTGGCAGGCGGCGGGCGTCGCCGGTGTAGATCTCACCGGTCCCGGCCGCGCCCTGGCTGGCGGCGAGCCGGATGTTGTCGGCGGCGTGCCGGGCCCACCGGGCCTCGTACTCCACGCCGATGCCGTGCCGGCCAAGGTGCATCGCCTCGACGATGGTCGTGCCGATCCCGGCCATCGGGTCCGCGACCCGGTCGCCCCGTTCGGTGTAGGTGGCGATGAGGTAGCGGGGGATGGTGGGCAGCATCTTGCCGGGGTGTTCCATCGAGGCGGGCGTGTACCGGCCGCGGCGCATGTCCCGGGAGAGGGTCTGCCCGGTCAGCAGGACCGAGCCCTGGACCCCGTCGGCGATGAGCTCGAACAGCCGGGCGACGTCCGGGCCTGCGCCGCCTGCCGGGTCGACGCCGAGCGCGAACGCGTCGGTGGACGGGATGGGTTCACGCATCTGCGGCCTCCCGATCGGTGCTGGTCGTGCTGAACGCGAGGACGTCGAGATGGATGGGGGCGTGCCTGCCGTGCAGCAGCGCGGGCCGGGTGCTGGCGGCGGTGGCCGGGTCGGTGCGCGGCTCGGTGTCCGGGAGCGGGACCAGCAGCACCGGGAGGTGCTGGTGGTAGCGCAGCCCGGCGACCCGGGCAGCGGTGATGACGGCGCTGCGCCGGGAGATCCGGCCCGGCTCTGGGGTCCGGGCGGGCAGCACCGTGAGCACGAACCCGCCCGGCCGCAGCAGCCGCCGCCACTGCTCCATGGCTTCGGTCAGCGCCCGCAGGCCGAGGCCGTCACCGCCGGGCCTCGGCAGCCCGGCCAGCAGCAACGAGACGCCAGCGTCGGTGAGCCTCCGGATACGGGCGGGCCTGGAACGGATGTCGGTGAGCCGGACGCGGCTGGCGCCGCCGACGTTGACGAGGATGGCCGGGTGGCGGTGCAGGTACCGGGCGGCGCGGGTAACGGTCGGGTGCGCGTCGAGGTCCAGGACGACGTCACCAGCACGGGTGTAGTGCCGGATCAGCCAGGCGAGGCGATGCGGGTCGAGCCCGTACCAGGATTCGGCGCTCGCCAGCGGCGCGCGTCGCTGGTGGGCCGGGACGAGGAGCAGCCCGACGCGCGGGCGTTCGGAGCCGGGATCGGGAGTGTGGTGTGGCGTCTGCGGCATGGGTGGTGTGGCCACGTCCGCTGACAAGCGCTGACACTAAGGGAATACAAATCCGGGCCTCGTTTTGGAGCCAACCCGGCAGACTCACCGGCTCCTGAGCCGCCCCCGGCGCTGTGTTCAACCAAGATCGATCTTGGTTGAACACGCAGATCAGGCGTTGAACACCACGGCTGCGGTGCCGGAAGGCACGTTGACGAAGACAATTCTCCGGCCGCGCGTGGCCTGGCGGCGCCGGCCGCCTTCCGGGGACCAACCGACGCCGTCCATGAACAAGATCGGTCTTCGTCTTCACGCGGCCGACCTGACGGACGCACCGACATGAACAAGATCATCAACTGGAGGGCTTGCCGCCGTCTGTCATGAACACACCCGACCCGCGCCATTCGACGCGGGTCCGTTGTTCGTGTCTGCCTCCGGGTGGGTTTCCGGTGTGCGTCGAGGCGTACGGGTGTCCGGTGGCGGTGCGATTGAACAGGCAGCCACGACATTGCACAGGCCGTGCACGTCGGCTCCGCATCGCCGGGTTGTCCTGCTCGAGATCCGTCTCCGTGGACTCGGGGGGCACGCTGGGGTCAAACCTGAACAAGATCATCAGTGTTCACGATGTGTTCAAACGCCCTGGTGGCGTGGGTGCTGCACCGCCGAACGGCCGTTTCGCCGGTTCAGCGTCAGCCCTCACTATCAGGGAGTACTTCCATGTCTACGAACACTCGCCCGGCCGCTGGCCACCTCGCCGAGCACCCTGGCGCCCGGCCCGGCGCCGCGCTGTTGGACGCGATCGACTACCGGTTCCGGCTCGCGGCGGAAGGCCCGCAGCCGCAGGCGGTCGACGGCCGACAGCTCGGCCACGGCCTGCCGCGCCGCCGGATCGTCCTGCCGGAGCTATCGGCGATCCTCATGCACCCCTCCTGCGGTGCCGCGGCCCAGGACGCCGCCTGGAGGTTCCTCGTCACGCAGGCCCGCACCGGCGCCGACCGGTGGGTCGTCGGCGCGGTCGGCGTTGCGCTGCCGGGTCTGCGGCACCGGGCGCACCTGCTGTCGAAGCTGTCCTCTGGGGATCTGCACGCCGCGCTGGTCGAAGCATTCCTGCGGGCGTTGAACAAGGTCGACATCGATCAGCCGGGCATCGTGAACGCCCTGCTCAACGCCGCGTTCTCCGGCGCCCGCGCCGCACTGCGTGACCAGGAACCGGCCGCCTCCGGGGAGGCGAACTTCGCGCCCGGCTCGGCGCTGCCGCCCGCCCCGTACGGGCACCCCGACCTTGTCCTCGCCCGCGCGGTCCGCCTTGGTGTGCTCACCGTCGCGGAGGCCGACCTGATAGGCGGCACCTACCTGGAGGACACTAGCGTCGCCGATTACGCCGAGCGGACCGGCCTGCCCCGCTGGGGTGTCTACAAGCGTCGCACCGCCGCCGTTGAGCGGCTCGTCGACGCGATCCGGTCCGGCGCCCTCAGCGACCCCACCGCCGACGTCGTCGCCGAGGCCACTCTGCGCACCGCACCCGAGATGACACCCGGCCGCCGGCCCTGAAGCAGGGCCGCTGAGCTGCGCTTCTCCAAAACAGCCCTCGGATTTGTATTCCCTTAGTGCGGGACTTCCCGCGTAGGTGACCTCCGACCGGCCCCCGCTGACGGCGCTGACACCCCGTTTTGCCCGGCCCACCTGCCCCTCTGTGAGGAGGACGGCCCCCGCGCCGGTCGGATGCCAGGCCACCACATGCGGACCATCGACTCCCGCCTTTGCCACCCACGCGCCGCCGACGAGCCCCGCCATGCCCGGGGCCGGTCGCGGCCCGCGCCCGGAGGTGCCCAATCCCATGAACGCCAAGCCCAACCGAGTGCGCCCGCTGCGGCGCAAGCCCTCCCGGCGAGTACGCCGGCCACGGATGCACCCCTCGAACTGGGTGCTCTACCAGGCCACCCGCCTCGTCCCGATCGGCATCGTCCTGGCCGGTGCGCTGGCCTTCGCGACGGTCCTCGGCGACACCGCCGTCGCCGCCGCCGACGCGGGAGCGCCGGTACCCCTCGCGGCCGACTCGATCCAGGCGGTCGTCAACAACATCCGGGTCTGGCTCGTCGGGATCCTCGTGGCCGTCGCCACGCTGTTCCTCACCATCGGCGGCCTGCGATATCTGGCCGCCAACGGCGACCCGGGCGAGACCGAAAAGGGCAAGCTCGCCATGAAGTCCGCCGCGCTCGGCTACGCCCTCGCGCTGCTGGCGCCGCTGTTCGTCACCATCGTCGGGCAGTGGGTGGCCTAGCCATGACCCGCACCCAAACGCACGCCGGGCGGGGCCTTGGTCGCCTCGCCCGGTTGGTCCTCGCGCTGCTGCTCGGCGCCGGCCTGGTCGCGGGCATCGCGCTGGCGTTGACCGCCCCGGCGACGGCCGACCCATCACCGATGCCCGGACCTGGGCAGACCACCTCGCCATCGCCCGGCACCCCGGATCCGGGCAGCCGTCCGAGCCCGAGCGGGACCGTGGTCATGCCTGGCCAGAACCCGACGACCAACCCCCAGCCGAACCCGACGCCCGGCACCGGACCGACCACTCCGCCCGGCACGTCGACTGATGACGATCCGTCCTGGTACGACATCCCCGGCCAGATCCGCAAGGCGATCAACGACTTCTTCGCCTGGATGATCGAGGCCAGCCTCAACCCGATCATGAACACGCTCGGCACAACCGTCCTGGCGACCCCGGACCTGACGAACAACCCACAGGTCAAGGCAATCTGGACCACGTGCATCGTGATCGCGAACGCCGTCTTCGTGTTGTTCGTGGTCTTCGGCGGGTTCATCGTCACGTCACGGGAAACCCTGCAGACCCGGCACGGCCTCAAAGAGATCCTGCCGCGCCTGATCATCGGCGGGGTCGGCGCGAACATGTCGCTCGTCCTGATCCGCGAGATCCTCAAAACCGTCAACGCCCTGACCGCCGCAATCGCCGGTCAAGGCATCGACGGCCACGCCGCAGCGAGCGCGATCACCCAGGCGCTCACCGGCGCGGTCATGGGCCACGGCTTCCTGCTCCTGTTGATGGTCCTCGCCGTGCTGGCGATGGCGATCGTCGTCGTGCTGACCTTCATCCTGCGAGTGGCTTGCCTGATCCTGCTGGTCGGCGTGGCACCGCTCGCGCTGATCTGCCACAGCACGCCACAGACCGAGGGCCTCGCCTACACGTGGTGGCGCGCGTTCGGCGCGTGCCTCGGCATGCAGCTCGCCCAGGCCGTCATCATGCTGGCCACGATCCGGGTGTTCCTCACCCCCTCCAGCGGCGCCATCCTCGGCCTGCCGGTCGGCGAAGACGGACTCGTCGGCATCCTGGTCTGCCTCACGATGCTCTGGGTCCAAATCAAGCTGCCGGGCTGGATGAAGATGTTCATCCTCGGACCGCTCGGCCAGTCCAAGGGCAAAGGTCTGCTCGGCCAGCTCATCACCACCGTCCTGACCATCAAGACCCTCGGGGCGGCAGCCGGCATCCTGGGCGGGGCGAAGGCGGCAGGCGGCCTCGCGGGGACGGCCGCCCGGCGCGGGCCCGGGGCGGCGCCCCATCCCCGTCCCGGCCGTCCCCGTCCCGGCCGTCCCGGTCCCGGGCGGGCGCCTCGTCCCGGACCGCCTCGCCCGCCCCGGCCGTCCCGCCCGCCCCCGTCCCGGCCGTCCCCGGCGCCCGCCGGACCGGCTGCATTCAGCAGCGCCCCGGTGACACATACGCCCTTGGCGCAGCCCGCCGGGACGACGGCTGCCCCGGCGTTCAGCAACGCCGCGCAGCCCGCCACGCCGAGCCCCTCACCGGCGGGCGCGGCCCCGTCCGCCGTGTTCTCGGCGGCACCCGGTACGCCACCGGGCACGGCATCGTCGGCCGCGCCGCCGCCGAGAGTGACGCCGTTCAGTCACGCGTCGAGCACCTCGGCGTCGGCGTCGAGCACCGCGGTGACCGGCTCTGCACCGTCCTCCACCAGGGCGCCGGCGGTGGCGTTCTCGGCGGCGCCGAAGGCGCAGGCCGCGTCGAAGCGGCCTCCGGGGCCGGTCACGCCGGCGTTCTCCGCGGCTCCGGCGACACCGCCTCGGCCGCGTCCGACAGCGGCGAAGCGAGCCCCGGCGACGCCCCCACGGGCGCCCCGGCCGACCGGTGCCACCCGGGCATGACCCCGGCGCCCCGCCCGTCCCCGCCGGACCGTCCGGCCGTCCCTTCCCCTGCGCCCCGTCCCGTCCCGGCCCTCGGGTCGGTTCCGGTGACCGGTACGTCCCCGAGGGGAGTGAGCACCGTTGCATCGTCGTACCCCTGATGAGCCGCTGCGGGCACGAGTCCCCGCAGACGTGGAACGGGCTGACCGCATCGTGTTCGGTCTGACCCTGCGCCAGGTCGTCATCCTGTCCGTCACCGCGCTGATCCTCTACGCGGTGTGGACCGCCCTCGCCACGGTGGTCAACCCGCTGTACTTCATCGCCGGGTCGATCCCCGTCGCGGGGGCGGCGTTCTTCCTCGCGGTCAGCCGCCGCGACGGGGTCAGCCTCGACGGGTGGCTCCTCGCCGCGATCCGGCACCGCCGCGCTCCGCACCGCCTGGTCCCAGCCGCCGAGCCGATCCGCGCCGCCCCGCCCTGGGTGATGACGACCGCCGGGAGCGGTGACAAGCTGCCGCTCCCGGCGCCGCTGCGGCTGCCTGCGAAGGGCATCACCGGCGGCGGGCTGATCGACCTCGGCCTGGACGGCACGACCGCGCTCGTGTCGGCGTCCACGGTGGCGTTCGGGCTTCGTTCACCCGGCGAGCAGAACGGCCTCGTGGCCGGGTTCGCCCGCTGGTTGAACAGCGTCGCCGGACCGACGCAGATCCTCGTGCGGGCGCAGCGCGTCGACCTGACCCACGTCGCCAACCGGATCGAGCGCCGCGCCCCGGCGCTGCCACATCCGGCCCTTGAGGACGCGGCCCGCTCGCACGTCGCGTTCCTCGATGACCTCGCCAGCCAACGCGAGCTGCTGCACCGGAAGGTGACCGTCGCGGTGCGGGGACGGCGCGGCCCGACCCACACCGCCCATCAGGCGTGGGAGGCGGTGCGGGCCCTGGCCGGGTGTGAGGTCGCCGCGACGGTCCTGGACGGCTACGACGCGCAGGCGGCGCTCGCCGCCTGCCTCGACCCGGCCGCCCCGATCGCTGGGTGGGCGGCCGACATCGCAGACCCGGCGGCCGAGCCGCCGGCCGATCTGGAAGACGGTGACCTCGCATGAACCTGTTCGCCCGCTTTCATAGCCGCCGCTCCGCGACTGCGACGGCCGGGAGCCCCAGCGTGCTGCCGGGCAGACCAGACGCCGTCGAGGTCGGCGGCCGGTCGGTCCGCGTCGGCGATGACCACTCCGCGACCCTGGCCGTGGTCGGCTACCCGGCCGAGGTCGGCGCCGGGTGGCTGGAGCCGATCCTGTCCTACCCGGGCCGCGTCGACGTCTCCTTGCACATCGAACCGGTCCCGCCGGTCGTGGCGTCCGACCGGCTGCGCAAGCAGCGTGGCCGACTCGAATCGTCGCGCCGGTCTGACGCCGGCAAGGGCCGCCTCGACGACCCGGAGCTCGACGCCGCTGCGGCGGACGCCGCTGACCTCGCTGCGCGCGTCGCTCGGGGCGAGGCCCGGCTGTTCCGGCTCGGCCTGTACCTGACCGTGCACGGCTCCGGTCCGGAGGACCTCGCCGATCGGGTGGCCGAGGTCCGCGGTCTGGCGTTGTCGCTGCTGCTCGACGCTGCCCCGGTGACGTGGCGGCAGTTGCAGGGCTGGATCACCAGCCTGCCCCTGGCCTTCGACGCGCTCGGGATGCGCCGGGTCTTCGACACCGACGCCCTCGCCGCATCGTTCCCGTTCACCAGCCCGGATCTGCCGATCACAGCCGGGGACACCGGTATGGGCGTGCTGTACGGGCTCAACCTGGCCTCGGCCGGGGTCGTCGTGTGGGACCGGTGGGCACAGTCGAACTTCAACGCCGTCATCCTCGCCCGCTCCGGTGAAGGCAAGTCCTACCTGGCCAAACTCGACCTGCTCCGCAACCTGTACCTCGGGGTGGAGGCGTTCGTCATCGACCCCGAGGACGAGTACATCCGGCTCGCTGAAGCGGTCGGCGGGACCATCATCCGGCCCGGCGCCCCCGGCGTGCGCATCAATCCCCTCGACCTGTCCGCCGCCGACGGGGCCGATGCGCTGTTCCGGCGGACGTTGTTCATGCAGACGTTCGTCGCGGTCCTCACCGCCGGCGACAACACCGCCGCCGCCCTCGATCCCCTGGAGGTGCCGGTTCTCGACGCGGGCGTCCTGGCGGCATACCGGGCGAAGGGCATCACCAGCGACCCGCGCACCTGGCGGCGCCCCGCACCGCTGCTCGCCGACGTCGCCCAAGCCCTGACCGAGATCGGCGATGCCGGGCGGACCCTCGCCGCGAGGTTGCACCCCTATGTGGCCGGGTCGTTCGCGGGGCTGTTCGACGGCCCGACGACCACCGCCCCGGAGGGGCACCTGGTGGTGTACGCGATCAAGGATCTGCCCGACGAGCTGAAGCCGGTCGGCACGCTGCTGACGCTCGATGCGATCTGGCGCAAGGTCGCCAACACGACCTCACCGGACGTGCGGCGCATGGTGCTGGTCGATGAAGCGTGGCTGATGCTCCGCGCCGGGCTCGGCGCCAAGTTCCTGTTCCGCCTCGCCAAGTCCGCCCGCAAGTACGGGGCCGGGCTGACCGTCGTCACCCAGGACGCCGCCGACGTGCTCGGCACCGAGATCGGCCGCGCCGTGGTGTCCAACGCGGCCACGCAGGTACTGCTGCGGCAGGCGCCGCAGGCGATCGACGCGGTCACCGAGGCGTTCGGCCTCACCGACGGGGAGCGGGCGTTCCTGCTCTCCGCGGCACGCGGAGACGCGCTCCTGGCCTGCGGCAACAGCAGGGTCGCCTTTCACAGCCTCGCCTCCGACCTCGAACACGATCTTGTCGTGACTGGCCCGGCCGTCGGCCGCCGCTGACGAGCCGCAGCTGACCCCGATGGAGTTTCCCATGCCGCTGGCGATGACCCAGCTTGTCCCACCGTCCCCAACCGTCCCTACTCCGGCGCCCGTAGTGCCGCCGCCCGCCACCTGTGAACCCGGGCAGGACGGCATCCTGGGTTCGGTGCTCGGGCGCGTGCTGTGCGGCACCTGGGCCGACAACGCCCCGGACACCGTCTCCGGGTTCGTCCGGGTTTCCTGGCCGCAGCTCGTCTGCGTGCTCCTGTTCCTGATCGCGGCCCGGGTCGGGTGGGGGCGGTGGCAGCGGCGGGCGTGGCGCCGTCACGCCGCCCGCGCCCGCTGGCTGGAGATCGTCCCACCGGTGTCCGCAACCCCCGCCGCGACCGTGGGCCTGTGGCGGCTCCTCGCCACTGCGCTGCCCGCCTCGAGCGGATCGCTGTGGCGCCCGCACCGGCTCATCTGGGAGGTCCACGCCACCCCACAGGGCATGCGCTGCGGGCTGTGGCTGCCACCCGGCGTGAACCCGACCGCCGTACTGCGGCTGCTGCAACGCGCCTGGCCCGGCGCCCGCGCCGAACAGGCCAGCGCTCCCGCCTTCGCCCCCGGCGTCCCAGTCGTCGCGGTCGCGGTGCAGCCGACCCAGCCGGAGTGGCTGCCCCTCGTCGACGACGCCGCACCGTCGCGGGGGCAGCGGTGGGAGGCCGGTGTCCCACCGGAGGAGGACCGGCTCCGGGCCGTCTACGACGGCCTCGCCGCCGCCGGGCGCACCGGCGGAGGGCTGCTGCAGGTCCACGTCACCCGCGCCCCCGCCCGCCGGGTCGCCGGACTACGCCGCGCCACCATCAACCCCGACCATGCCCGCCGACCCCGTACCGGCGCGTCCCGGGCGATCGGGCTGCTCGCTGACGCGCTCCGCACGCTGATCATCGGCGCCCTCGACGTGGTCATACCTGGCCCAAGCAGCCGGAAACGCCAGACCAGCCGATCGGACCCGTACCTGAACGAGCTGGCCCGGCAAGCCCGGGGGAAGCTCGCCGCCGCACCGCACCTGCTCGTCGCGGCCCACGCCACCGCGACCGGGCCGACCGTCGCGGCGGCGCGGGCCGCCGCCGCCGACATCACCTCCGGATTCGGGCTCCTGTCGGCGCACTTCACCCGCCGCCGGCTCCGCCGAGCCCACGCCGCCGCAACCTGGCGATGGGTACCCGCGTCGCGGATGACCCTCGCCTCGGTCGAGGAGACCGCCGCCCTGGCCGGGCTGCCCGCCGAACCGTCCGCGTACGGCTTGCCCGCCGCCGCGTCCCGCCGCCGACCGGCCAGCCGCGAAGTGTTCACCGCCGGACCTGCGGTCAGCAGCAAACCGAAGCACCGCCCGGCATCCAGCCCAGCCGCGGCGACCGTCGATCCGGGTGAGGCAGACCCGGCGGCCGTGTGGAGCACACGATGACGGCCATCAGAACCCCCGGGAGCTCCACCAGCCCCGCCGTGCCGAGCACCCGCGGGCAGCGGCGCCTCAACCTCGTGCCGCCGTCGCAGCGGCGCGGGCTCAGCGGGAAGGTGATCGGTGTCGCCAACGCCGGCCCAGCGGTGCGAGTGGGGATCTCCCTCGAAGACTGCCGTCACCACCTGCATGTCTGCGGCCCGACCGGCACCGGCAAGACGTCGCTATTGCTGCGGATGACCCTCGATGACGTCGAGGCCGGACGTGGCGTCGCGGCGTTCGACCCGGCCAAAGGCGACCTGATCCGCGACCTCCTCGACGTGCTCCCGCGCGGCTGCGGGGACCGGCTCGTCATCGTCGACCCGGACGAGCGCACCGCGCCGCCGGCGATCAACCTCCTCGACCCGGAGGTCCACGGCGGGACGGCGCACGACGTGGCCGCCGCCGTCACCTCCGTCATGTCGAAGGTGTGGGCGCGGTGGTGGGGTCCGCGGACCGCTGACAACTGCTACCACGCCCTGCTCACTCTCGCGCACCTGCCGGGCTCCACACTGGCGCAGTTGCCGCGGCTGCTGTCCGATCCGAAGTGGCGGGCCGGGCGGGTCCGGGCGGTCATCAACAGCCTCGGCCTGTGGGAGGGCAACACCCTCGCCGAGTTTTGGGAAGGCTTCGACAGTCAACCCGCCGGACAACGGGCCGCATCCGTCGCGCCGCTGCTGTCCCGGCTCCGCCTCGTCCTCGCCCACCCACTCGCCAGCAGCCTGTTCGGGGTACCGGCCACGATGTTCCGGTTCGCTGACATCCTCGACGGCGGCGTCCTACTCGCGCGGCTGCCGAAAGGCATCATCGGTGAGGACGGCACCCGCCTGATCGGGTCGCTGCTCCTCGCGGGGCTGTGGCAGGCGACCGCCGCCCGCGCCCGCATCGCCGAAGTCGACCGCCGCGACGCCATGATCGTCTTGGACGAGTGCCACAACTTCCTGCACCTGCCGATCGGCATCGACGACGCTCTCGCCGAGGCCCGCGGCCTGCACACCTCGTTCGTCCTCGCCCACCAGTATCTCGGGCAATTGTCCGGGGACATGGCCGAGGCGATCGACGCCAACGCCAGAAACAAGGTGTATTTCGCGCTCGCGCCGAAGGACGCCGTCGACCAGTCCCACCATGTGCGGCCTTACCTGGATCAGGGCGACCTGATGCGGCTCGGCGGCTTTGAGGTAGTCCTTCGGCCGGTGGCCGGCGGCAGGGTCGCTCCACCAGTCACCGCGGACACCATGCCACCGCCCGAGCCGATCAGAGGCCGAGCCACCGAGCTGCGGCGCCTCGCCCGGCAACACACCGGACTGTCGATCAGCGAGCGCCGCCAGTTGCTCGGCGACGCGGCCACTGACCGTGTCGGCTCTGAAGCCGACGTCGATGCCGGCAGCGGTGAAGGTCCGCTGGTGGGTCGCAACACCTTCGCTGTTCATGGGGCGGGCTCACTAGAGGGTTCTAACGAGCGTTCCAACGAGGAATCCAACGACCACGAACGCTCGCCTGAACCCTCGCCCATGAACACGTCAAACCTGCTGGCGGACGACGGTGAGGAGGACTGGTGGACCGGAACCGACTGATAAGAACTATCACTCCCATCGGTATCCAAGCTGCAAGCAGCTCTCGCCTGACGGCGTCCGCCGTGGCCGCCGAACTCGCCAGAGTCACCCCCCGAGACCGGCTCCTCCTCGAACTGCTCGACCAACATCAGACGCTCACCACCGAGCAACTCGTCACCCTGGCTTTCGGGTCCGTCGGTCGTGCCCGCAACCGGCTGAACACGTTGCTGTCGCGGGACATTCTCGACCGGTTCCGGCTGTACCAACGACCTGGTTCCCAATCATGGAGATGGACTCTCGGCCCCGTCGGCGCGGCCATCGTCGCGGCCGGACGCGGCGACGCGATGCCCCGCCCGGCCGCCGTACGCGACACCACCGCCCGATTGGCGATGTCGCCGAGGTTGAACCACCTCCTCGCCACCAACGGGTTTTTCGTCGCGCTCACCGGTGACGCCCGCATCCGGCCCGGGGTGCGGTTGGCGCGGTGGTGGAACGAGGCACGGTGCCGCGCCGCGACCGACAACCTCGTCCGCCCGGACGGGCACGGAGTGTGGGTCACCGGCGGGCGGGCGGTGCTGTTCTGGCTGGAGATGGACCTCGGCACCGAGGCGTTGCAACGGGTCGCGGACAAGCTGACCGGCTACGCCGCCCTAGGTTCGCGCCGCGCCTACCCGGTGCTGTTCTGGCTGCCGACCGCCACCCGGGAGGCGAACCTCCATGCCATGCTGTCGCGCGCCGGGGTGCCCGCCGGGGTGACCGTCGCGACCGCCGCCGATGACTACGCCGCCGCCAACGGCGGCCCCGCCGGGGCCGTATGGCACCGACCCGGCGACCCGGCACGCCTCACCCTGGCCGACCTACCCGCCGCCACAGGGGACGGTGCGGCATGGGACGGGTGATCGCATGGACGGTCGGCGCGGTGGTCGCCGTACTCGTGCTCATCGTCTCCGCCGGGGCGGGTGCGGTCGTGGCACTGTTCGGCGGCGGTGGCGGAGGTGCCGCCTCCGGATGCCACGCCACCATGACCACCCCCGGCGCGGCCCCTACCGGGCTCACAGCCGAACAGGCAGGCAACGCCGCCGTGATCGTCGCGGTAGGTCAGCGTTTGAACGTGCCGCCGCGCGGGTGGGTGATCGCGGTCGCGACCTCCATGCAAGAGGCGAACCTGATCAACGTCGGGCATCTAGGGGACCGCAACGACCACGACTCGCTCGGGCTGTTCCAGCAACGCCCGTCGCAAGGATGGGGCACCCCGGAACAGATCATGAACCCCGACTACGCCGCGACGAAATTCTACGAACGGCTCAACCGGGTGCCCCGGTGGGAGACGCTGGAACTCACCGACGCGGCGCAAGCGGTGCAACGCAGCGCCTACCCGGACGCCTACGCGAAACACGAGGCGCGTGCCGCCGCCATCGTCGCCGCATACACCGGCGGCATCGTCTGCGACGGCGGCGACGGACTCCCGCCAGACGTAGCGGCATCACTGCCCCAAGGGTTCACGCTCCCGGCAGGCACCCCGCCGCCGGTCGTCACCGCGATCGGGCGGGCACTGCAACAGTTGGGCACCCCGTACACGTACGGCGGCGACTGCACCGCCGCCCACTCCGGGGTTCCCCGGCGGCAGTGCGACTGTTCCTCGCTCATGCAGCAGGCGTACCGGGCCGCCGGAATCACCATCCCGCGCACCACCCACGATCAGGTCCACGCGGGCACCGCCGTACCCGGCGCCGACGCCCTGCGACCCGGCGACCTCATCCTGATCCCCGGAAGCGGCGGCACCCGCACCGACCCCGGACACGTCGGCATGTTCATCGGGTCCGGCCTCATTGTGCAAGCACCGAAAACCGGCGACATCGTGAAGATCAGCAAACTATCCGGTTGGGTTTCTCAGATAGCGGCAATACGCCGCATCGTGCCAAGCTGAATAGATATTCCCGAGACGGCAGAGGCGGGCGCGATAGTCATTCACAAGGATAGTCAATGAAGTGACGTTCGCCACTGTTCCCGCGATGTTCGGCGCCGACCCGCGCCCGGCCACGCGCCGGGCGCGGGTCGTTTCCGGCGTTGGATGGGTCGCCCACACAACGGCCGTACGCCACGCCGACCAACGCGCCTACACCTGCCTGGCCGTTGCCAGCGTTACGCCCGCCAGTGTGGCGCACAGCCCCGGCAATGGTCCTGCCGCGCCATCACACACCCCGACAACGAGGCGTTCGGCACGTCCGAAATGGGTTCCCGAAAAGAGTCATGAACAACGGGGTTGACAATCAACGCGTACGGAGTGTCCATGGACGTGGGCAACAACAAACGCCCGGCGGGACCGCAACACACAAATGCGCGACGCGCATTGCGGAAACCGTCATCCATTCATTCCGTACGGAGGTTGATTCACCATGTCCACGCCCACCGCCGAAACGACCACCGGCACCCCCACCACCGCCGACACGATCGCCCGCGTCCTGGCCGAGCACCCGGACGGCATCACCGTTCGCGACCTCGCCACCGCCGCCGGTATCGGTGCCTCCACCGCCAGCAAGGCGCTAACCGCGATGGAAACCGACGGCACCGCCACCCGCACCAACGGACCGGCCAACGGCAACCGCAAGCCCGCCGACCTGTGGCACCCCGCCACCGGCGACACCACCGACACGACCACCCCCACCGACGAGGAGACCACCGTGCCCACCGACGCCACGACCGATGCCGACGCCACCGGGGACACCGCCACGCCCGACGCGGACGCGACCACCGACGCGCCGACCCCGGCCGCGCCGCGTAAGAAAGACCTCCGCGTGCTGCTCATGGCCGGGGTGCTCGACGAACACCCGGACGGCGTGAGCGCCGCCGAAGCCATCGCTGAAAGCGGCCTGGCAACCGGAATCGGCGACAACATTCTGATCGCGATGGAGGCCGTTGGTACGGCCATGCGCCAGACCGACGACGACGGGCACGAGACGTGGTTCCGGGTGACGGACGGCGACCTCAATGCCGTTGACCCGGCCAACGCGCCGACGCACGTCACGTGCCACGCGTGCGGGCACGCCAGCCCGATCCGCCGCGCGTACAACCCGACGCCGCAGCGTCGCACGCCCGCCCTCCGCTCAGCGAACACCGGCCGTACCACGGTGGACATCAACAGCGACGGGTCGGCGCGGCTCGGGAAGAACGAGCTGCGCAACATGGTGGAGGCGTTCATGCGGACCCTCGGACCCGGCCACGCGGTGACCCCCGGCACCGTCGGTCGTGAGCTCGGCCGTAGCCCCGGCGCGGTGAACAACGCCATGGAGAAGATGCCCGAGGTGGTCACCCGGGTCAGCGACGCGCCGGTCATGTTCGAGACCCTGCCCAACCTCCCGGCCCCGTCCGCCACCGTCGCGGCACTGATGGCGCCGCCGGTGGTCACCGCCCCGGCGGAACGCGCCGACGCGGTGACGGCAGCCCCGGCCACCGACACGACCGCCGACGCCGACGGCACGCCCACCACGGACGCGCCCTCGACCGACACGACCGCCGCGCCGGTCGCCGCGTAGCCCATCCCGTCGGGGGGGGGGGGGGGAAAAAAAAGAGGCAGCGGGAGGGGTGATGCCCAGAAAGACTAAAAGAAACACAAAAGGGGAAACCGGGCAAAAACACAACCAAAAAAAAATAA
>NZ_JBVJIJ010000018.1:67869-174614 GCF_055586325.1 Dactylosporangium sp. NPDC051087
CGCACACAGACCGCATAAACACCCCCCCCCCCTCCCCCCCCCCCCCCCCCCCGCCACCCCCCCCCCCCCCCCCCCCCCCCCCCCTGCCCCGGCGCCCCCCCCCCCCCCCCCCCCCCGGCGACGTGTGCGCCCAGACAGCCCGATGACCGACACCGGAGGGACACCGTGACCACGACACCACCCCAACGACCCCGCCCTACCCACACCGACATGACCAACCCGGTAGCGACAGACCCGGCCGCCCCCGCCGAACTGTCCTGCCCCGAATGCGCGGAGGCGGTCCGCGCGGTACCGCCGACCGAATGGCCCCTCGCCGGGTGGGCATCCCGCCCCGAGCACGCCCACCACGACGGCACCCCGTTGTGCCCCGTGCCCGCAGCACACCCGGGCGGTTCACGACCGGCCGAACCGGTTGCCCACGGGCGCACCGTACCCGCCACCGCGCCACCGGCCGCCGCCGAACCGGCCACCGACCCGGGGACGCCGGTACCGGCACCGGCACCCGATGTCGTGTATGTGGTCGCCGGTGGTGACATGGTCGCCGGGTTCGCCGACGAGGCGTCCGCCGACATCCAGGAGCTCGTGATGACCGGGGCCGGACTCGACACCACACGCACGCGGCTCGGGCGGGCGCGGTGGGTGCGGTTCTGTGCCGAGCTGCGCAGGCAACACCCCGACATCGAGATCATCGACGTGAGCGGCGGCCCGTCATGAACCTTCCTGCATCGACCTCGACGCCCGGCGTCCGGTCGTCGCTACATGGGGGCAGTGCGGCTACCGATCGGCGTGCGCCGCACCACGTCCCGCCGCAGCGCTGAGCACGGCCGAGTCTTCGCCGCCTCGGGGCACCTCCAGCCGGCCGCCTTGATCGACCCGTAGAGGTCGGAAACATTGTTTGTGACGGCAACGCCGGGGACCGCAACCCCCCGGCGTTGCCCCCACCCCACCACCGTCCCATCGAAAGGACACGCCAGCCATGGCACACACAACCGCGCCAACCGGCGACGGGCGCACGGCCCTGCCCCGACCCGGTGCTCCTACCACCGACACGGCCCGAAACGCCGCCGTGTCCGAGCAGTCGGGGGTCTGACATGCGCCGATTCCTGCCCCTGTCCTGGGGGCGGCGACACCAGGGCACGCACCGCCCGGACGCCGTCGCCGTGGCCGCGACGGACCGCCGCCCCCCGGCGACCCCGGCCCCGGCCCCGTCGGGCCCGCCGCAGTCCAGCGGCCCCCAACGCCCGTCCGGCGGGTCACCGGCCCGGATGGCGACCATCGCAGCGACCCGGCCCGTGTCACCCACTACGGCGGCGCCCGCGCCTCAACCTTCGCCCCAGCCTCGACCCGTCCCGCCGCCGCACGAGATCGCCAACGCGGACGGCGCCGACGTCATGCGCCTCGTGGACGAGCTGTGCGTCGCCTACGCCAAAGTCCAGGTAGCGCAAACGATGGCCGAGTTCACAAGCGACCCGGAGGCGCGAGCGAGGCACCTCAGCGTCGCGCGCTATTGGACCGACGCCGGGCGCAAACTCCACCGCACGATAAGCGAGACGCTCGACGACGCACTCACGGCCGAGGCGGCGGTGGAGTCGTTCCTACCCGTGCAGCCGACGCCGACCGGCGAGGTGGCGCTGCGTGCCCGCGATGCACAAGACCGCCCCGTTGTCGTCCGGTTCACCGGCGCGCAGGCCCTCGCGGTCGGCGCTCACCTCACTGCATACGCCGCGATCGGCCTCGACCGCACCGGCCGCAAAGTCGCCAACGTGCTGCCACCAATCGCGACGCAAGCACCGTTCATCGCCCCGAAGTTCATCCCCACGCCCGGCAACGTCCCGGCGGCGCACCCACCACGCGGCACCGCCGCGACCCGACCGGCCGCGCGCTAACCCACCCACGGACGGGCCGAGGCGCGGACCTCGGCCCGCCCACATCGTTGTACCTCAACCCTCGAAGGACGACCGATGCTCACCAACGCTGCACCCGACGACACCCTCGGCCCCCGACACCAACTCGGCGCCGCCACCCCCGCGGACTGTCGGAGTCGCATCTCCCGCCTGGCGCGCCACGCCGACGAGGCGGCAGCCTTCGCTGTCGCGGCCGACGCCCTGGCCGAGGTCGACGGAGACGGAGCCTCCTCATGACGCCCGGCTACACCCACGCGAAGGCCACGCACAGCCTCGGAGCGGTCTGCGGCGCGGACGACGGGCCACTGACCCGCATCACCGAAGACCCGCACAATGTCACCTGCCCGGACTGCCCCGACGCGGCCGAGATCGAGGCACTCCCCGACGACGCCACCAGCGGCACCCCCGCCATCCTCGAAACCCTGCGCCAGGTACGCGCTGGCCAGTGGCGCAAGATCGACGGAATCGTCTTGGACATGAGCACAGCGAACGCGATCCTCACCGTATACGAGGCGGCCGGTGAGACCGGACGAGCCAAACTCGTCGCTCTGCCGATCGCACAGATGGCGGCCGTCTGCTGGCGCATCGTGGGCAAGTACTCGACCTAACACCACAGGGACGGTGGCCGGTAGGACACACCCGAAGGTGCGCGCAACCCCGACCGGCCACCTCACCCGCCCGAGCCACCCACGGCGCACACACGAACCGCTTCTTCCCCGGGCCGGTACCGCGATGGTACCGGCCCGTTCGGCGTCGAAGGCGCACCGTGCGGCCGGCGTTGGCGAAGGTCCCGAGGCGGAGTTCAGGGAGAATGACCACCATGGCTCGACGCACATTCAGCCGACGCGTCGCGTTGGACCGTGACGGAGTGGCAACGTACACCGGCGCGGCACGCAGCACCGTCAACCACTGGCACCGCCACCGGCACACCACCGGCTTCCCGGCCGCCTTCACCGACGAGACAGGCGAGGAATGGTTCTGGCTCGAAGACGTCCGCGCCTTCCACACCGCGCACCGCGCCGCGAAACTCGCCGTCCTGACCCAGATCGACCGCAGCGGCGACCCCTGGCAACTCGTCGGCTCCGGCACCGCCGCCAAGATCCTGCGGTACAGCTCGTACCGCAACTTGCCCGATGAGCTGCTCGACTGCGCCGACGACACCGAGGAACTCTCCGACGGGCGGGTCCGGCGCCGCTGGTATCGGCGCACCGTGTGGGCCGTCGCCGACGCCCGCACCGGCCGTCAGTCCACCGGGCGCACTCCCGGCACCGTTACCGGCCCGCGCAAAGCGCACCCCTACGCCGATGATGCGCGCCTCGCCGCTGCCCTCACCCTGCTCGACATGGCCCGTGCCGAGGGCCGCGGCAGCAGGGGCCTCGGCGCCGAGCTGGCCACCCGGCTCGGTCTCACCGAGCGCACCGCGCAGCGGCTTCTCGCCGTCGCCCGCGAGACGCATCCGATAGTCGCGTGATGGCTCCGACCCGCCAGTGTGAGTCTTCAGTGGTCCGAGGCATTCGGGACCTGCGTGGATGGCGGCGTACCTGATCAACCCGACGGTAAACTCCTTGGGATGCGGGCAGGCCCCGCTCGTCAATCAGGGGTGGGAAAGTGCCGTCGAAGCCGTCCAAGGTCCAGCAGTTGAAGGCTGTCGGGGAAGGGCTGGCGGTTGGCTGCCTGATCCTCGGCCACGATGAGTTGCCGTCGAGGAAGACGGACGTGGAGCCGGCGTTCCGGCGGGCGTGGCGGTCATGGCCGCAGGCGAGCCGGTTGTCTGCGGTGCGGGCTGACCTCGACCGGACCGACATCTGGCAGATCATGGCGGACAGCAAGACGCGTCGAGGTTCGATCATCGCCTTCTGGCAGGTCGGCCGGACCTTGCGTCCGCAGCTCTCGGACGGCCTCGACATGGAAGACGCGCGAGACCTGACGTTCGGCGACCTTCCTGTTGATGCGTGGGTGGAGTTGGCGCGGCTCTTCACCGACGCGTTGCTTACGCCGCCCCGGCGGTCGGGCTCAACGCGACCGGTCTCCACCTCGGATCAGTCGCCCTCGGCCGGGACGGCGGGCACCGCCAGCCCGTAGACCTTCAGGTCCTCCTACAGGGAGGCTTTGCTCGCCGATCCGTTGACGGAGCGGGCTTCGGCCTTCACTGCGGCGAGCAGCTCAGACACGCGGGTGTTGCGGATGGCCGTGCCGTTGCGTCGCAACCTTTGGGCGAGGGCGTCACGGCTGACCGTGGCGCCTTCGTCCAGCAGCTCGTCACGGGCTGCTCGGGCGGCCGGCAGGAGCGGCACGAGGTCGGACGCCAGGTCGGGGCGGTCGTCCGGCTCGACGTCCTCGGCGCTGGTCTCGTCCTCACCTTGATCCGCGTCGTGGTCCTGGTCCTTATCGTCGTCTTCAACGGGACCGGCGCACGCGGGCTCATCGCCGGGCACCTCCTCGATGGGCGGCCGGGGGCCCGAAGCGGTGACAGCGGTCGATAGTGGTGTCTCCGAAGTATCCACGGTCTCGATCGTCGTGCCCGCCATAGGCGCCTCGGCGGCCGGTGCGGCAGGCGGGGCGGCGTCGAGATGTTCGCGGATCTGGCTGGCGACGTCGAACAACGAGACCGACAACACGAGGATGAGCCCATCGACGCTGATGGGCAGCAGGTATGGGACTTCGCCGTGCTCGTAGCGGGCGACGACGCCGACCATGTGCCAGTAGCTCGTCCATGCGGCGATGCCAGCGATCGAGGCGGTGGCGACGATCCGCAGCCCGGCTCGGATCATGCTGCGGACCGGGACGCGCATCATGACCTCGATCGCGACGAACAGTGCCAGCGGTGACCAGGCCGCGACGCCTTGGGCGATCGGGTCGTTCTCGGCGTGCAGGACGTTCGTCGCCATGCTGATCAGCAGCGCGAAGGCGAGGGCGGCGCGCAGGATCCATTGCACCCGGCGCAGTCGTGGCAGGGTCATGGCCGGGCTCCGGCTGGCGCGGGGTGCAGTTGCCGGGCGGCGAGGCGGCGGGTGGCTTCGGACGGTTCGGCTTCGCCGAGTTCGGCGAGCTGCGTCTCCAGGCGGCGCAGGGTGCGCCGGACGGCGTCGGGCCGGTGCTGGCGGCCGTGGATGCGCATGACCCGCTGGTACAGCTCCTCGTTGACCGGGTCGTGACGCAGCGCCGTTTCGAGGGCGGCGACGGCGGCGTCTGGCTGGTCGGCTTCGAGGAGTTCGGCGATGTGGCTGTACACGCCGAGGATTTGATGGCGGTGGGTGGTGGCGTAGTCGGTGACCCAGGCCCGGTCCTGGCCGTCGGCGAAGTCTCCGCCGTAGAGGTCGGCGGCTTCGCGTAGGGCGGTGAGGGCGGTGGTGTCGTCGGTGGCGGTGTTGGCGCGGCCGATGGCGGTCAGCATCCGCCAGAGGTCGACCTCGATGGTGTCGGGGTCGAGCCGGTACCGGGTGGGGGCGGGGTCGTAGATGATGAACTTCGCCTCCGGGGTGCCGGTCGCGGTTCGCAGGACTCGGCGGGCGGTGGTGATGTCGGTGCGGACGCGTTTGACGGCGGCGTCCGGGTCGGTATCGGGGTGCAGGTCGGCGGCGATCTGCCGCAGGGTGCGCCCGTGTGGGTGCGCGGCGAGCAGGGCGAGGGCGGCGTAGGAGCCGCTGCGCATGCCGGTGGTGACCGGCCCGGTGTCGGTGGTGACGGTTACCGGTCCGAGGACGGTGAGCTTGACCAGTGCCGGACTGTCACCGCTCGCGGTGGGTAGGTCCGGCATCGGTGCGAGGACAGCGGCTGATGTCGCCTCGTCATTCTGTCCGGTCTCGCCGATCCCATCGAAGTGGCCGGCGGGGCGGGCCTCGTTGGTGGGCAGGGGAGGCTCGTCGAGGTCACTGCCGGGTTCCGGGCGGGCGGCGGTGTCGGCGATCATGGCGAGGAGTTGGGCGAGGTCGGTGGCGGTGAGGGTCGCGAGCCGGGTGCCGTCCGGGAGGGTGCCGTCTGCGGTGACGGTGCGGGGGGTCATGGTGTCGGCGTCGCCGAGGATGACCGGGTGTAGGTGCAGTTCCCGGCGGTGTGCGCCGATCGCTGCGACCCGGCCCGCGAGGCGGGGGTCGCTGTCGATGAGTAGGACGTAGGGCGGTTGGTGCTCGATGTGGTCATCGCGGGCGTTGAGGTCCGCGATCGATGCTGAGTCGACGGAGTCGAGGAGCCGTCGCCGGCCGATCATCTCTTCTTCGGCGTGGGTGATGGCGGCGGCGGTGTCTGCGAGGACGAGGAGCCGTTCACCGTCGAAGGTGACGCCGTGCGGGTCGAGACCGGTTGGTTCGGCGCCGTGTGGAAGCAGCCGGGTGAGGGTGTCTGGGGTGGTGACGACGATGGGCCGGGCTGTCGGGAGGTCGGAGATGCCGGTGGCGAGAGCGCTGGCGAGGATGGCTCTCGCGACGGGTTCGGCGCCCGGCCCGTCCAGGGCGAGGCCGGGGCTGGGCAGGTCGAACAGGCTGAGCTCGACGCCGGAGGCGTCCACCCCGATCGGGGTGTCAAGGACCGGAGGTACAGGCCGGACTCCCGGTCGGGGCAGCTCATCCGTCAGCTTGGGGTCGGAGTCGGGTTCGGGCTGTCGGCGGCCGGCGGCGTCGGCGAGGGTCAGCTCCGCCGGGATCGGCGGCTTCGTCGGGCCGGTTCGGACCGGGATGGGACCGCCGAGGCGGGCGTGGCGGCGGCGGTGCAGGCGCAGCAACGCGGCGACGGCGGCGATCGTGGCCGCGAGGCCGAGACTGATCCAGCCCTGTGAGGGCAAGGTGATGCCGGTCTGGCGGATGTCGCTCGCTGTGGGGTCGGTGGCCTGTGCGGTGTTGGTGGCGTCGACGTTCGACGTAGGGGTAGCCGGTGACCTCGGCGTGCCGGAGACGTTCGGGGACGGGGTAGCTGGGGTGCTCGGGCTGGAGGTGGCACCACTGGCACTGGGCGCCGGCGAGGCCGGTGCGCCGCCTGGAGCCGGTCCTGTGGACTCTCCGTTGCCGGGGGGCGCGGGAGCTTGATCCTGGGCGGGTAGGGCGAGGATCCACCCGACGTGGATCTCGTTGGGGTTGGTGAGGGTGTAGCCGTTGGCCTGCGGTTGTCCCCGGTTGAGGACATAAATCTCGCGCCAGCGGTGCGGATCGCCGAGCTGCTGCTTCGAGATGTTCCACAGGCAGTCGCCGTGCCGGACGACGATGGTCTCTGCTGGTGTCGACTCGGCTCGTGAGGTCGCTGGAGCGATTGTGGTGAGCGTCGGCAGGGCAGTCACGGCGTCAGAGATCGGGGCGGTGAGCGGCTTCGGTTGGGTGGTGTGCGCGGAGGTGGCGGTTGACGGCGGCGCGGCGTAGGCAGCGCTGGTGGTGGTCGCGGCCGTCAGCAGCGACCCGGCGAGCGCGGTGACCACGGCTCGGAGCGGCGCGGGTAGGAGGTGAGGTCGACGTCGGCTGCGGGTCAGCGCCGCGGCGACATCTGTGACGGTGGCGATAAGGAGCCATCCCCAGAGCAGCCAGCCGCCGACTACGCCGGTCACGAGCAAGACCTGTGGGTTCAGCGGCTCGGTGACGGCGGCCGAGGCATCGAACGCCTCCCACAAGGCGCCTTGCACGATGAGCAACGCGACCGGCAGGCAGACCAGCACCGTGAGCAGGACGGCAGCGGTAGCGGCGGCAGCGACGGTGCGGGCTGTGTACGCCCGGTCGAGGCTGGACCGGCGACGCACGCGCCGGCATCGTTGCGGCATGCGTGAGGGGCGGCCTGGATGAGGGCGAGCGTGGTTGATGGACGCCATGATGGTGGCTCCTGATGATGAGCGCCGATGGATGCCGCGACGCTACTGCGCTGCAAGGCCGCAGCCGCTGCTTCCGGCGGTCACACAGGATCACATCGATCACAGCGGTAACACCGCAGGTCAGGGCGTCGCCGTATCGCTCACACAGGATCACGAGACACGGTTCATCGTGGTCCTCTGGCCGGGTCGACGCCCCGACCGGTTGGTTAGCCTGGTGTCCATTCCGGTTTGCCGTCGCGGTCGCTGGCGAAGCCGCCGATGGTGATGTCGTAGGTGGCCTCGACGGTGTTCCAGTCGCGGGGGTCGCGCAGGGATAGCGACCATTGGTAGGTGATGGTGGCTTTGCCGGGCGTGATGGTGGTGATGATGACGGCGCCGTCCGGATGGGTTTCGAGTTGGATGGTGGGGTAGCGCTGCACGGTCCATTGCGGGTCGGTGGTGATCGTGTATCGGTTGCCGTGCTGCATGGGGCAGGTGCGCACGGGGGAGGACACGTCGGTGGTGGGCGAAAACTCACGCTGTGCGGCGCAGGCGTCAATGCGGTCGTGGATCTGTTGCTCAATCGTGGTGGTGAGGGTCGGTTTGACGGTGGCGGGCAGGGTGAGGGTGGCGGGGGTGTCGGCGATGACGGCGGTGGTTTCGGCGGGTTCGTAGAGTGCGTTGCCGGGTCGGGTGGCGGTGTAGCGGCCGGGCGGGGCCCAGAAGGTGGCGGGCTCGTCGGGGTTCGTCGTGGTCAGTTTGACGGCGGCGAGCGTGACGGGAGCGATGGCGGGTTTCGGCATGGTGATGGTCGAGCCGGGCAGGTCGCGGAGGGACCAGTAGCCGCTGAAGATGCCGGTGCGTTGGTAGAGCACTGTGGCGGTGTCGGTGTGCCGCTGGCCGTCGATGTCGTAGGAGACCGTGACGAGTCGTTGCTTCGCGCCGGCGGTCCCGACGGAGGGTGCCTGCGCGCGTTCGTCTTCGATGCGCAGGTGTTCCGGTGGCTGATAGCCACTCTGGAGAGTCCCGTGCTGGCACAGCGGATTGTTGTCGCACTGCGCCGCTGTCGGGAGTCTGCTCGTGTCGCGGGCGGTCAACTGGCCGAAGAAGCCGCGGACGAGGTCCTGCGGTCCGGGCCCGGCGTTGCCAAGGACGGCGACAACAGCGACGGCACCGATGACGACGGCGACGAGGAGCGCCCCTGCCTGGAGTGCGCGGCGACGGCTTCGTACCGTGCGCTCCCGTGGCGGCATGACCGCGAGGGAACGATCAGCATCAACGAATCGGGGGAGTACGACGCGTTCCCCGGGCCGGACTCTTGGAGTGCGCGGGGTGCCGTGAGGGACCAGCACCTCGGCGACGGAACCGTATACCGTCCGGCCCTCGTCGTTGTTCGCTGGCATTGTTGGCGTGCCCGGCAGCTCAAATCGGGCGTGCGGCTCGGTGTGGTGTTGGGGGTGCGGGGTTTGCATGGCTTAGGTCCTCGAGGATGCGGACGTACCGTGCCGGGTGGTTGCCGCCGGTGTCGGTGGCAGCGCGTTGGTTGTGCGCATGGAGGTCGGATGCGGGGTGAGGTGGTGCGCGGTGAGGTGCTCGGTGTAGGTGGCTGCGGCTCGGCGTGCGGCGGCGCTGTTCCCAGCGGCGGTGTGCGCGGCCATCAGCCGACGGTGGACCATTTCGTTCGTTGGGGAGACGCGGAGTGCCTGCTGCAGGAGCCGCGCGGCAGCGGGTTGGTCGGGTTCCAGGTCGGCGAGGTGCACAAGGACGTCGATCTGGTGGCGGGCGACGTGTTCACGGGCCGCGTCCAGCCATTCGTAATCCCAGCCCTGCGCGAGTTCACCGCCGAGATCCCAGCCCTGCGCGAGTTCACCGCCGAGGTCGGCGCGGCAGACCTCGGCTGCATCGGTCAGTAGCTGGTGTCGGTGGGCTGGATCTGTGGTGGCTGCCGCAGCGTCAAGAAGGGTCTGGAACTGCCACAGGTCGACGTGGACGGTGCTGGCGTCCAGCCGGTACCACGGCCCGGCCGGGTCGCCGGTCTGCTGACGCTGCAACAGCACGGGGAGCCGCGCCGCGTCATGCAGGGCACGGCGGAGCTCGGACACCGTAGTGCGGAAGCTCCGGTGTGCCGAGCTGCTGGGGACGTCCGGCCAGATCGCCCCTTTCAGGTCCGCGGCGCTCAGCCCGGCACGGTGCACGGCGAGCAGCACGAGGATCTGTTGGCCGGCAGTTCGGCGGATCTGCACCGGGCTGAGACTGCCGTCGGGATGCGGCACCAGCACGGCGGGGACACCGAGGACCCGGACGAAGAGTTGCCGTGGTTGCCCGGCCTCTTCCGGCGGCGGAGCAGGCCACGACGCCCCCTGCCGCGCGTCCGCTGCCTCGGCCGATCGAGTGCTGATCGTGGCCGCCGTCCAGGTCGCGGGCACGTTGCTGGCCACGGCTTGACCAGCGGACGATTGCGGTGGAGTCGTGGCCGGCATCCGGCGGTCTCCGGCGGCGGCATTCACAACGCCGAGGGCGGTGAGTAGTGCGTTCGCCGTCGCCAGATTGAGGACAGGTAGCCGGTCGGTGAGGGGGGCGGGTCCGGCCGCTGTTTGGATTCGGCCGCCGCTGGCCACGTGCCAGGAGTGCATACCAGTAGCGGCGCCGACAACGACGGTCCGCACCGTCACACCACCACCGGTCGCCACACGCCGCGGCCCGGTCGGCGAATCCGCCGCCGCCGCGTCAGTGAGGATCACGCTCATGCCGGACGTCGCGAGCAAAGCAGACCAATCTGCGCCGGCTGGAACGACACGAACTCGTCCCGAGGCGGCGACTACGGCGTCAGCGCCGAGCACCTCGCTCCATAGCCCTTCCGATACCAGCACCTGCGTGTGAGTTGCCGCTGGTCCGATGGCTATCGCTGTCAGAAGTCCACGGGCAGCGTCGTGCGCGCCTGGCCCGATCAGACCGACGCCTCCGGGCGGAAGGACCGCCTCGGCAGGCCACGACATCGACCCGGCCGCCACTGGGACGTCAACATCATCGTCGCCGGAGGCGTCCGCCGCCCGGTCGTCCTCAGCCGCGATCGCCGAGCGAGTCAGTCGGCCGATGCGGTGCAGCGCTTCGGGCAGCGGCGCAAGGTCCTCGTCGCGGCGCCGCCATCCAGCGGGCGGACCTGGTAGGTACTGCTGACGCCGTTGCACCCATATGAGTGCCGCCGCCCCGGTGATGGCTGCCGCTACCGGAAACGGCAGCCAGCCGCCCGGCACCTCCACGCCAGCAACCGTCACCAGCGGCGACGCCGACGGCTGATCAACGGGCGTGGCAGGGCCTTGAGCGGTGCTGACGTCGTGAACGACCGTCGGTGCGGCCGTCACGGTCGACGTCCGATGGTCTGGTGGAACTCCGGTGCCGCCGCCTCGGGCCGCGTCAACCGCGAGCAGGACTCCGCTGACGAGCGCGGTGACCGCGGAGTGCAGTGGCACCGGCAGGCGAGGCGCGCGCCCGCCGTGCCGAATCGTGTCCACGGCGTCGAGCACGATCATCCGCAGCAACGCCAGCCACAGCACCCATCCCGCCGCGATCACCGCTACTACCGCGCCGGTCTCCGACAGCGGCTCCGCGACGAGCTGCCGCCAATCCCACTGCGCAGCGCGCTGCACCACCACCAGCCCCGCCGGCAACCCAGTGAGCACGCCCAGCAACACGAGCCCAGAGACGACGCTGCGGAACAGCCGGACGATCACCAGCTCGCCCCCATGCCGCCGCGCGGTGACCCCGGACCCGGTATCTGTGCGCCGTGCACCCCGACTGGGAGCTCCTCGCCCCTGGCGGGCAGTTGCTGAGGCAGCGACGGTGGGGTGAGCAGCTTCGGGCGCAGCAGCAGCCACGTCGTACGGGCCGCCCACCAACCCGCGACCGCGAGCGAGAACCCGACCGCGACCGTGCCCGTGATCCGATACGCCAACGTCCCGGCGACCAACAACGCCAGCGGCACCGCCAGCAACAGCCGATGCAGTACCCGGCGCACAACAAGCAAACCAACCGCCGCCCCGATACACGCCCCACCCAGACGCCCAACCGGGCCGATGATCTCATCGCCGGTTGTCGGCGACCACTGCTGCAACCGCCACTCCAACAGGTACAACAGCGACGGACTCCCGCGCTCATCGAACGACACCAGCAGCGCGCCAACCCCAGCCAACATCGTCACCGACAACGGGAACCGCAGCCACGGCAACCACGACCCGCCAGGCGGGTCCGGACGGCGCCACACCACCACTGCCAGCACTATCACTGCCACCACGGACGGCAGCACCGGCAGGACCGACCACCGCAACAACGGCCCGAGATCAAGGTCAAAGTATCCGGCCGCGATCATCGCGAACACCGCCCCGACCAACACCCCACCCACCGCGCCGCCCACCAACGCCAGCGCAATCAACCGGTGCCGCACCCAAATCGCCAAGACCGACCGGTCTGTTCGATCTTCTGCGGCACCACGCAAAGCAGTTGTCACCACCAGGCCACCGACCACCGCAATGACCGCGAACTGCGCCGCAAACGCGAGCCCACCCCACGCCGCCAACAGCATCCCTCGATCGAACACCTTCTCCCACAGCCCATACCGCTCACCGCCAGCAAGGAACTGCCAGAACAACGCCACCGACCACCCAGCAGGCACCATCGCAGCCAACAAATCCAACGAACCAGCCTCCGGGACGGCATCAACCGCGGGCACAGACGCCGGCGCCTGCACAGCCCCCAACACCACCGCCAGCTCCGCCTCCACCACAACCATCGGCGCAACACCAGTCGCCCGCGTCAACTCCTCCGCGACTTGTGGGCCATCCGCTGCCGAGCCGACCACACACACCAAGCCAAGCCCACCGTGAGACACATCGGCACCCGCGACAGCACGACCGGCTACATCACCGACAGAACCAAGTGGTCCGCCACCTACAGCAGCGGTGTCCTCGCCTCCAAAGGTGTGTACGCCAGCGGCAACCGTCGCGGCATCCACGCTGGACACGACCTCAAACCCCGAGACCGTCCGACGCAGCACGGTGGCAGCACTGCCGTCCTGTTGAACCTCACACACCAGGATCAGGCCACCAACAGGCACCTGGACGCCGCCAGCGAGCAGATGCCAACCGACCGCCACCGGCGCATGCATCACGTCCCCCACACCAAGCCCAGCGCGGTAGCAAGCATCCCGCAACGCCGCCGTCCGCCGAGAACCCCAACCAGCAGGAACCGCAAGCGTCACCGCATCAAACCCACCGCCCACGAAATTGCGAGCAACTGATACAACCTGCTGGAACATGGCGACGACCGCGGCACCATTTAGAGATGGCTGCACCCCTTCATGGCCTAGCCACGAACCACCCAGACCCAGCATGTGCTCTTGCCCAGCCGCGGGCGAACCGAGATCACCGAACGCGTCGAGTTCGGGCAATGGGAGCACCAGCGCGGTACCGTCCGGCCACGCCACCACAGCGCGCAGCCGGGACAGCCCGACGTCCAGCCCTAGCCGGATCCCTCGATTGATCGACACATCGGCATTCTTCACGGCCTGTGTCGGCAGAGGGTGACCTGCAAATCACATTGGGCGAAAATGAGTAGCTCTGGGTCGATCTTAGAGTATTACCTGGATAGGGTCGTACCGATTCCGCTATCCACAGCGGCTGTTGCGGCAGCACTGCTGGTGCCTCCGGCCAAGCTGCTGGGCTGCGGGGGCTTCGCTTGGGTGGTGACGGCAGCTGCTCCCGCCGTCAGAGATCCGTGTCTTGTCGCGTCGCCTCCAGGGCTCTGGTCCGCAAGCTGTTCAGAAGATCGCGGGCGCGGTCGTCGGTTACCGAGTCCGCCAACAGTGACTCGTACACGCGCGAATAGACGTTGATCTCCTCCGGGTCGGTCAGCGTCAGCTCGCGGGTGTAGGTCTCAATCGTCGCCAACTGCGACCCATCTGGCAGCGTGTAAATCACGAAGGAGTGGGCGTGGACCGTCGATGGCGGCGCGCCGGTCGGCATGACTGCGAGGTTCACCCCGGGCAGCGTGGAGACGGAAAGGATCTTGTCGTACTGCGCGGCGAGGGCATCGTACGAAACCGGGCGGAATCGTAGCGCGGCTTCAGACATCAGAAAGTCGAACTGCCGACCCTTCTCGTAGAGTGCCGCCTGCCGTTCGATGCGTGCCGCCGCTGCGTGTGCCGTGTCGCCGACATTGAACACGTCGGCAAGGGCCAACACGCTGCGAGCATATTCGGCGGTCTGGAGGAGCCCAGGCACCGCCGCGTGCTGAAAGACCTGTATCCGCGTGGCGTCGGCAAGAAGACGCGCGATGTTTCGTTGATGCGTAGCCCGCCCGCCAGTCAGCGTCCGATCCCAGATGATGGAGGCAACCTGGATGGACTCCGCGGCGTTTGTCAGCTCCTCGGCGACCTCATTCGAGGCGCCTGTGGCTGTCGCCCATGCTTGAACGTCGGCGACGGAGGGCTTCGTGCGACGGTTCTCAATCTTGGAGACCTTCGACTGCGACCAGCCCAGGTCCGCGGCGAGTCGGGTGGTCGACATGCCTGCGTCTTCGCGGAGTTCACGCAGCCGGGACGCGAGCGCGGCCCGGTCGTCAGCGACTGGACTCACCAGGATCTACGCAATTCATCCTGGACCAATGGCAGGTAGTCCAGCAGCGGGACCGAGTGTGCCATCGCGAGATTGCGTTGGTCGACGAAGCCGCCTACGTCATCGGTCGGCTCCATGGACAGGCGTCGGCCGTCGACGTCGTACTCAATAACCACCGCGAGGGCGTCATCGAGCAACCAGAAGTCGCCCGCAAGTACGCTCAGCGTCTTGGGCACGTCGGCCCGGTCGGCAATGCGGACGTCCTCGCCGGCCGCGACGTTTCCTTGGTAGCCCAAGAGCTCGAACCGAAGGTAATCCGTCAACGGGCGGTCCAACACGTGGACCCTGCTCCAGTGTCTGCCGGCATGCACGCTGTCGGCGAGCATGCGAAGCCATGGGTCGGTGTCTGGGCCGCGAGGCGGCATCGGGTGCCCATCGTTGAAGGCGCGCAGCATGTCTGCCTCGCCCGGCGCGGTGTAAGAGCTCAGCGTTTCGAGACGGAACACCGACCGCTCGACCTTGCGTAGCATGCGCTGCAACTCGTCCATCTGCATCGGCTTGTCCCGTTCTGTCGACACCTGCCGATCAAGTCTAGTCGAGCTCGAAGACTAGTCGTCGGCGCCGCCTTGTGGCAGTCTCGGTCCCAACGCAGTGAAGGGAGCCAACATGTCGGAAGCGTCCAGGCGCCTGGATTGGCGCAAGAGCACCGAGAGCCTTAGTGGCGACTGTGTGGAGGTCGCGCCACTGCCTGGCGGTGTTGCCGTGCGGGACTCCAAGAACCCTGACGGCCCGATGCTCGAGTTCACGCACTCAGAATGGCGTGCGTTCCTCGCGGGCGCGAACAGGGGCGAGTTCGACGACCTGTGACCGAAACTAGCAAGGGTGCATACGTGAGTGTGGCGAGGGCGCCCAGCGCGGTGGCAGCATCGAGCTGGGCGCCCGGAGCTACACGCTGAGGTTTTCGCTGGCCAAGCCGCGAGCCCTAGAGATCGTCAAACTCGCCCGTCGCGGCGCCGTCGAGGAACGAGGCGAACTCCTCGACCGTAAACACCAGCACGGGGCCGTCCGGCTCCTTGGAGTCCCGCACGCCAATGACCCCACCTACTCGCGCCAGTTCGACGCATTGGCCGCTTTGCTGGGACCTTGTACTTTTTCGCCACGTCGCACGGCTAAAGTCGATCACGCGAACTCCTTTGCAACATCCCGAATCAACGACGCCGAGTCGTCCGGGCTGAGCGCCATCGCCCTCAGGCGATCAAACGCGTGCATCGCTCCCTGTACATCGGCGTCCACCTCAGGATAGAGATCGCCGGCCATGGTCTCGATGTAGACGACGTCCCGATCGCCGGGGTCAGCGAAACCGAGCACGACGAACGCGCCGGGCGTGCCGGGATGTGCGCCCGCCGCGAACGGGATCACCTGAACGTCGACGTGCGGCAGGCTCGCGATGGAGACGACGTGATCCATCTGCTCAGCCATGGTCTCGCCCCCGCCAACCTGCCGACGGATCGCGGCCTCATCGAGAACCACCCACAGCGCTGGAGGGTCCGTGCGGTGAAGGAGCGCTTGACGACGCATGCGAACCTCAACCCGTCGTTCGATCTCCTCCTCTCCAAGGCGAGCGACACCGCCTTGGAGGATTGAACGGGTGTACCGCTCGGTCTGCATCAACCCTGGAATCGAGATGACCTCGAAGTTCCATATGCGCGACGCATCAGACTCGAATCCGATGTAGGTCGCGTACTTGTCGGGGATGCTGCCCGCGTATCGATGCCACCAGCCACGCTGCGTAGCTGTCTGGGCGACCTCTACTAAGTTTGCGACCGTTGCGGCATCCGCGCCGTACGTCGCCAGCAGCGCTCGTACCGCCGGCACGCGGACGCCGACCAGTGCACGTTCGACCCGCGACAGGTGGGATGGCGAGATTCCCGCGCTCGCCGCAGCTTCCTCGATCGTCATACCGATGGACTCACGCAAATTGCTCAGCTCGCGAGCGAGACGTCTGCGTCGCAAAGTAGGCCAGTTTGGCACGGGGTCAGCATGCCACAGCGAGCCGATGGAAAACTTCGCCACACAACTTGTCTGGATCTAGTCTCGTAGGTAAGACTAGTTCTGTCATAAGACTAGACAGCGAAGTTGTGGCGGTGACGTTGTGAGTCGGCCCGCAGACTCAGCAACGAAGAGTGGTTGGACCGGGCTCCGCCGGACGCGGCTCGGCGAAGCAGGTTGCACAACTATCGACCCGCAGCCTGCTCGGACTGTCGAACGTGATGGAGGGTTCATGCTGGCTGATCGCCCCACCGTCGGCTCGTCTGCCAGTGCAACGGCAGACGAGCCGAGCGGAGCAGCCAACAACGCTCGCGGACTCGCATGCATCACAACGGCGGGCTGCTCTCGATTCGCTACTGGTGCGCAACGGCTGCGACCAGATCCTGCAGTTGTCTTGACGGCCGGAGGGTGGCCGCCTTCACGTGTTCTTTGCACGGCTGCGGCCGGGATGGCGTCGATGCACGAGTCGTCGAGCAGCCGTGCGGGACCGCGTGGAAGGTGAATCGGTCCTCCTGGTCGACGAGGTCGCGGACGAAGAACTTCGTCGGGTTTTCCGGAATCTGTTCGCCGACGTCCGCCTAACGGCGTCCACAAACGACCTGGTGTTCGTCTGGCGGATCTAAGGCTCTGCCCGCCGTCGCTGCGCTGGCTGAGGCGGCGGGCAGATCCACAACTTTTCAACCACAACGGGAAATGCAGCATCCGCGCGTCCGGCGGTAGCGCGCGTGATGAGTCATGCCCGCGAACGCTCACAGCTAGCGGCGATGTTGACCAATGGGAGGACACAAGATGAGCACGGAACAGCGCCTACCGGTCGAGTACGGCAGACCCGGCTCGTCAGCGGCAACCGGAAATGCACCGGGGCTTCGACGGACGTTGGGGCTGCGTGACCTGGTGTTCTACGGCCTTGTCTTCATGGTGCCGATCGCGCCGATGGGGATCTTCGGGTCGGTCTACAACGGTGCCGGCGGCATGGTCGCCCTCGCATACCTGATCGGGATGGTGGCGATGGTGTTCACCGCCGCGTCCTACGCCCAGATGGTGAAGGCGTTCCCCCTGGCAGGGTCGGTCTATAACTACGCCGGGAGGGGCATCGGCGCGCCGGTGGGTTTCCTCGCCGGGTGGGCGATTCTGCTGGACTACCTGCTGGTGCCGAGCCTGCTGTACCTGATCGCGGCGGTCGCGATGCACGCCACCGTCCCAGCGGTGCCGGTGTGGGGGTGGCTGCTCGGCTTCGTCGGGTTCAACACTGCCGTCAACCTCCTCGGTATCCGGATGACCGCCCTGATCACCCGAATCATGCTGATCGGTGAGCTCATCGTCCTCGCGGTCTTCCTCATCGTCGGGGGCAACGCGCTGCTGGACGGCCGCGGTCGCGGATTCTCGTGGGAGCCGCTGTTTAATAGCAGCACCTTCACATGGCCACTGGTGTTCGGCGCAGTGTCGGTGGCGGTCCTCAGCTTCCTGGGGTTCGACGGCATCTCGATGCTGGCCGAGGAGAACAAGGGCGGCCCGAGCCAGATCGGCCGGGCGATGGCCGCCGCCCTCGCCCTCGCCGGGGTGCTGTTCATCGTGCAGACGTGGGTCGCGGCGCTGCTCGTACCCGACCCGGCTGCCTTGCTCGCCGACGGTGACCCGGATGGTGTCGCGTTCTACGACGCGGCCCGGCAGGCGGGCGGCGCGTGGCTGGCGACGTTGTGCGCGGTCGCGACCGCGATCGCGTGGGGTGTCGCGAACTCCCTCGTGGCGCAGGTGGCCACGTCCAGGTTGTTGTTCGCGATGGCCCGGGACCGGCAACTGCCCGCGTTCCTGCGCAGGATCTCCGTCCGGCACGGCGTCCCGGCGAACGCGATCACGCTCACCGGTGCGCTGTCCGTGGCGATCGGTCTGTACATGGCGTGGCGCTCCGACGGAATCGCGCTGCTCTCCTCGCTGATCAACTTCGGGGCGTTGACCGCGTTCCTCGTCCTGCACGTCGCGGTGGTCTGGCATTACCTGATCCGCAAACGGTCCCGGAACCTCTGGTCGCACCTGATCGCGCCGGCGATCGGGTTCGCGATCCTCGGCTACGTCGTCGTCAACGCCAACGTAGCCGCGCAGCAGCTCGGGTTCGTGTGGATCGGGATCGGCGCTGTCATCCTGATCGGTCTCTACGCCACCGGTCGCCGCCCGGTGCTGTCCGGCCTCAACGGGCAGGACCCGTCATGACTGACACGAACACTGCGGTGGTGGATTTCCAACCGGACGAGCCGACCCTGTATACGTTCGGCGGTGCCGAGCCCGTTGCGATGATCCGTCCCGGGCAGCTGTTGCGGACGTTCACAGAGGACTGCTTCGGCGGTGCCGTGCTGACGGTGGATGATCTGCCGTCGAAGGTGTGTGAGGCGTTCAATCCGGTCACCGGCCCGTTCTATGTGCAGGGCGCGGAGCCGGGGGACACCCTCGCGTTGCATCTGGTTTCGCTGGTTCCGGCGCGGGACTGGGGGATGTCGGCGACGTTCCCGCACTTCGGCGCTCTGACCGCTACCCGCACGACGCCGATGCTGCACCCGCCCCTGGAGGAGCGGGTCTGGCAGTACGACGTCGACCGGCGCGCCGGTGTCGTGCGCTACCACGCCCGCCGCTCGGCTTACGTGGTGGAGCTGCCGCTCGACCCGATGCTCGGCACGGTCGGGGTTGCGCCGGCCGGCGGGGAGGTCCGTTCCTCGATCGTCCCGGACGCGCACGGCGGGAACCTCGACGTG
Source organism: Dactylosporangium sp. NPDC051087 (assembly GCF_055586325.1). Classification (NCBI taxonomy): domain Bacteria; kingdom Bacillati; phylum Actinomycetota; class Actinomycetes; order Micromonosporales; family Micromonosporaceae; genus Dactylosporangium; species Dactylosporangium sp. NPDC051087. Next base: position 86,939 of record NZ_JBVJIJ010000018.1, read on the forward strand.
CCGGAGCTGCGTGCCGGGAGCACCCTGTATCTCGGCGTCAACGTGCCCGGCGCGCTGTTCGCACTCGGGGACGGCCACGCCCGGCAGGGACAGGGCGAGGTGTGCGGCGTTGGCGTCGAATGCGCGATGCACGTCGTTTTGGTCGTGGACCTCATCAAGGGCGTGGAGACACCGTGGCCGCGGATCGAGACCGACAATCAGCTGATCTCGATCGGCGCGGCCCGGCCGCTGGAGGATGCCTATCGGATCAGTCAGCATGACCTCGTCACGCTGGTCGCCGGGATCGCCGGTCTGGACGTCCTGGACGCGTACCAGCTCGTCTCTCAGGCGGGCCGGGCTGCGCCGGGCAATGTCTGCGACCCGCTGTACACGATGCACGCCGCGATCGACCTCGCCGTCCTGCACGGTGCGACCGCCTACGAGGGTGTGCACCGGCGGTTGCGGGAGCTGGCCGGGGCGACGTGGTGACTGGTCATGACCTATCCCGTTGGTGAGGCGCCACCACCGAACCTGCGGCAGTCGCTGCGGGTGGAGCTGTTCTTCCTCACCCACTCCGAGACCGGCGAACCCCTCGCCCACGCAGGCGCCCTCGCGGTGGCGCTCGCGGGAGCGGTGATCATCGACGACCTGCTCCGGCCCGTCGAGCGGTTCCGCCTGGTCGGTCCACAGGTCATCGTGGTCAATGCGGATGTCTCCGGTGACCCGGTCGCAGACTGGGCAATCCGGGCGCTTGGCGGTTCCAGAGCCGCATCAGGGTTTGAGCGGCAGCGGTCGATGGGGGTCCGCGACGCGATCCGGGCGCTCGCCGGGTACGCCTACGAACGCACCACAGCCGGGCTATACGCGGGGGACCTCGTCCGCGACGTCAACCGGCGGCGCCTGAGCCGTGGCCGACGCCGGTACCCACCGACCGACCCAGGTCACATCGCGCGGGTACGCGGCCGGTTGTGCAGCGTCCTGACCGGTCATACCCATCCCGACCCGCAGACCGACGCGCTCGGCGGACTCATCCGCGCCCTCGACCTGAAGTCTGAGCTCTACCTGGACGGATCCGGCTGGGACGTACAGGGCCTGCTCAGATACATGACCGCGCGGGTCGAGGAGAAGGACCCGGCGGTGCACCAGGTCCTAGCCGCCACCGATGACCTGATCGCCGAGGCGGCGGTCGCGGTGTACGGATAACTGGCGCTTCATCAGGCGGTATGTGCACGTCCCGGACCGGTCCGCGAACCGGCCCCGAGGCGCGCGGTCGGGCAGCGGCGTCAACCCCTCTGCCGCCGAAGGCTAACCGTTGCCCTGCGGGGTGGCCCGGCCCGAGCCTCCCCGGCACCGGGCCACCCCGCACTTCCCAAACACCATCAGCGCGCTGACCCGTTCCGTGCGCCCGAGACGTACATGAGGCAACCGGCAATGACTGTTCCTCTGCGGTGCCCGCCTCCACGTAGCGGCGGCAACACCGACCGTTCCGTATCGAAGCTTCTCCGCGACTGGCAACTGAAGGCCGCCGGCCGCTGCGACGAAGCCGGGACCGAAACAGACACCGCCTGGAGCGACGCCCAACGCCACTACGGCCCCGCCGAGCCTGAACAGCGCTCCGCCGCGCTGCTCGCCGGGACCGATGCGGGGTTCATGCACGGCGACTGCCACCGCCACGAGCAGGCCGCCGTCACCATTGACACCGTCATCCGGCTGTACGGGGGCACCCCGGGCACCGACGAGACCGACCAGGCCGCGCAGGAGCGGGAACAGCGCCGGCAGAACGCCAACGACGCCTTCTTCGCCCGCCGAGAACGCCATGACGCCGCGTATCACCGGGACGGGTCATGTGAGCAGCACGAAGCGCAGGTCAACGAGCTGATGTACCGGTGGCTCGGGGACCGGCTAACCGGAGAAACCCCATGACTCCACCCCTCACCACATCCAGCAACGGCGAACACGACGGCCGGGCGACAGGCACCGGCGACAGCTCGTACCGCATCGACACCAGCGTCCCGAACCCGGCCCGCCGGTACGACTACCTGCTCGGCGGGAAGGACAACTTTGCCTCCGACCGGGCCTCGGCGGAGCAGCTCCTGCGCGCGTTCCCGTACGCCCGGATCTTCGCGCAGGAGAACCGCAGGTTCCTTATCCGGGCCGTTCGTCATCTGGCACATGCCGGGGTGCGCCAGTTCCTCGACATTGGCACCGGCTACCCCACCGCACCAAACGTCCATGAAGCCGCCCAGGCCATCACACCAGACGCGCGGGTGCTGTACGTCGACAACGATCCCATGGTCGTCGTCCACGCCCGTGCACTGCTCACCAGCCCTCACCCGGACGCGGTCAGCTACCTGCACGCCGACCTCCGCAACCCAGCCGCCATCCTGCACAGCCCACAGACCCGCGCCGCGCTCGACTTCGACCAGCCGATCGCGCTGCTGCTCGTCGCGGTCCTGCACTTCATCGAGGACACCGACCAGCCGCACGAAGCCGTGCACACCCTGATAGAAGGATTTCCATCCGGCAGTTTCGTCGCGCTGTCCCACGTCACCTTCGACCCGCTGCCCGACGAGACGGCCAATGACCTCACCGACCTTGCCCGACCGGCCGCCGGCCACGGCCCGTTCCGCGCGCGCACCCGCATCGAGATCGAGCGGTTCCTGCACGGCACAGACCTCATCGAGCCCGGACTGGTGTCGATCGTGGACTGGCACCCGGATGAAGACCCGCAACCCGCGGCGACAGCATCCGCTCAGCAGACCGCGTGCTGCGGCGCGGTGGCGAGGTTGCCGTGAATCTCAGGTTCCCCCCGATCGGCGTGCCGAACCCAACTCCAGGTAGGCAGGCGAGACGGCGTCAGGGCCACGGTCAGGATGGGGCTGACTCGTGTTGGCGTTGACCAGAGGGCAGGCGACGCTCCTGCTGGCGATGCATGCTGGTGGGCAGGTGCAGGTCAACTGGAATATGGTCTGGATCCGTCGTCGTCCGTACGCCATGGCGGATCTGTACGCGTTGCGGGCGGCGGGATTGGTCCGCTCGGCAAATCCCCGCGGTGTGCGCGACGCCAACAACTTCACGGTGACCGACCGTGGCGTCGCTCAGGCGCAACGGCTGACCGACCAGCACACGCCCACAGCGACGGCGAGGACACCGCCGACAACGGTGCACCAGCCCAGCAACCATGCCGGGACCGGCCAATGTTGAGCCTCACCGGCACGCAGGCAGAACTGTTGCTGGCCATGACCGGCCCGCACAACACCCGCGTCAAACAGGACCTCGTGTGGATCGCGCGGCGCTCCTTCCCCGTGACCGACCTGTATGCCCTCCGCGCGGCGGGAATGGTCCGTGCCGTCACAGCCATCCCGAGCGCGCGAGGCTTTAGGCGGTTCGAGGCTACCGAACGCGGCGCAGCCGAAGCGCTGCGCCTGAGCAGCGACACGTCGCGTCAGAAGGAGTTGCGACGATGACCCCTCTCAACCCACCCGGCCCCGTGAGTCAACCCTGCCCGCCGGACCTGACCGAGCAGGCCCGCACGATCCTCGCCGCACACGTCCCGCGCAGCGCAATGTGCGAAGGCTGCCTGAGCACGTGGGCACGGCTCACGCCGCACCCCTGCCAGTGGACCCAGTGGGCACGCGCCTGGCTCGCTGATCCGGCAAACGGCTCAAGCTCACAGCCGTGAACGGCGTCGGTACGCGGGCACGGTCGCCGCCTCGCAGAGCTCAAGACAACGCAAAGGTATGCATCAACGGTCCTCGACCTCGCCGTGTGCGGGTCCGGTCGCTTCCCACAAGAGCACGACGCAATGACGATGCTCGGATTGCCGACGCTTCCTATTGCCGGCCGGGGAGACCTCATTTCGGCGCGCCCTCCATGGGTCAATTGATTGCCAGGTGGGGGAAGTGAATTCGCGATCTTCGCGGAACGCGAATTTGCAATGAAGCATGCCCAAATGGCGTCTCAAATAGCGACGAACATTTGTGTTGACTATCAATGACGGTTGATTAATGTTTTGACGTGCCGTCGACGCAATCGCTCAGACGGGAGATTTGGAGGTTACATGCGCAAAAGGAAGCTGTGGGCGCTGATCACGGCATCGGTGCTCGGCGCTGCGCTCGGACTGGCCCCGGCCGGGACGGCAAGCGCGAACACGTTCTATCCGAACGGGTGCAAGAGGACGACGCCGAACCCCTGGGGCGACACCTGCACGCAGGGGCAGTACTACGTTGACTACGGTACCTCGGTCCTCGGTGTCCAGTTCGTCCTGGCCAACACGGGAATGAACCCCGGCACCCCCGACTGCGACTTCGGCCCTAAGACGGACGCGGCGACAATCCGGTACCAGAAGGCCCGCGGCCTGCTCCAGGACGGCATCGTCGGGCGGAACACATGGACGGCGCTCCAAGGTGAGCTGAGAAACAGCGGCGCCACCGACATGTACGGGACCTACTGGAACGTCGGACCCGACGGGCTCCGGTTCTACTACCAGATCATCAGCAACACGTGGTTCGTTCTGGACCCGTACGCCACACCCGTCGGGTACCGCGCCATGAACGCGCTGGGCACCGGCGGAGGACTCTGCCCGTAAGCACGTACCTGATCGTGGAATCGGAACACGGAAGGGATGACAATGGCAAAACCCAAAGCGGCAGTCGTTGCGCTGGCCGTGCTTGTGCTCGCGGCGGCTGCGGGCGCTACTACCATAGCGAACGTGGAACATGACGGCGCCGACGACGCGTCAGCGACTCCGGTCGCTCACGCCGAGTCGGCTCAGCAGTGGCTGATCAACGAGAAGCGACCCGCTAGCACCGCGGCTGCCGCCGCCGCTGCACCGACAGCCATCGCCCCGCCCAGAACTGAGGCGACGGGACGCTCGATCGACCGGGTCACGGCACTGGCGCAGCGCCTCGTACCGGCCGGCAGCAAGCGCATCTCGGCGGTCCGGTACCCCGACCTCCATGCGGCCACGGCGACGTTCAGCACCGGCGGTAGCACGTTGGAGGTCACGGTCCACCAGCTCCCCGCCCCGCTCTACGTCGAAGACCTCACGCTGGGCTTCAGCGGGGACACCTTCGAGGACTGGCCCAACGGCGTTCGGGTGGTCACCATCCGCCACAACCTCCCGCACACATTCCAGATCATCGCCGTGCGGGACAAGGGTGCCATGCTGACGGTCAGCGTTGTGGGCGACCCGCAGATCGAGAAGCAGGACATCTTCACCGCCTGGTCCGGCGTCAACCAGCTCGTCCAGCGCTTCAAAGACGTCGCCAACGACGCGACGGTCGACGGCTTCGAGGCGGGGTAGCCAGAACCGTAAACAGAACCGGCCCTCGGGGAAGGTGGCAACGTCCTCGGGGGCCCTTTTCTCGAAGCTGGCAACTGAGACAATGGCATGACGCGTGGCGCACCTTCACAGAACTCGTCCGCGCCGCCACAGGACCTATCCGGGACCTTCGCTTTCTCCTCTGGCGCTCGCACAGGTAAGCCCCGGCGCCCGCACCGGAACCAGCGACGCCAGGATCAGGCCAACAGAGGCGACGAGGTCCAGCTGTGAAGTCGGCGCGCTTGTCCTATAGCGACAAAACAACGCGGCCGCTCTGGCCGGCAATGGGTCCGGCTACTCATCCCTCTACGGAGTCGGAATCCGCTCCAGCGGTTGCTATTCGGAGCCGGTCGAGGAGCGCAAGAGCGCGAACTCGAACCTGGACCTAGCCGATGCCGATCCCAGTAGTCCAGCTCCACGCGGTCGTCGGGGACAACGATGCTCACGGCGACTTCGACGATTCGCTCGCCCGCATAGGTCTGCCGGTGATGGTCACGACCGGCACGCCGGACGGCATGCGCAGCGTCTCCAGCTCGTCCGGCAGCGGCATCCGCGCCCGCACCCGCTCGCGCACGCCTGTGATGGTGATGCCGAGCGAATAGAGCTGTGCGGTGGTGCCGCCCGGCCAGGGGCTCGTTCTCAAGGTCGGCGACCGGCGTCCCGGCGACCAGGTCCAGTAGCAGGTACGAGGTGCTCATCTGCTGCGGCACGCCGGTGGCGTGGAACGTGACCTCCGCTCCAAGAGCATGGTTCCGATCTCAACCTCGAACCGCTCTGCGAGCGAGATGGTCGCGGGGGCCTTGCGGAACTCCTTGTCGAGCCTGTAGTCGGACCGCGCGTTGTTCGCCGTCACCGTTAACGAGGTCTCCGGCGGATAGTTGCCGGTGAGCTGCTGGACCTCCTGGCGGTAGCGCTCCGATCCGAGGCGACGCACCGGGAGCGCCGGGCGGACGAAGGTGCCCGTGCTCGGTGATGACGAGGCCCTCTTCGCGCAGCAGCCGGATCGCCTCTCGGGCGGTTCCGCGGGAGCCGCCGAACCAGAGGCGCGGCTTTCGGCAGCGAGACCATCAATCACGCCAATTGACCCCGTTAGGTGTGCCCAACAGTTTCGTGTGGGGTGGTGGGTCACTGCCGGACGCGCGTAGTACGGGCAAGACCGCATTCGAACAACGCGTGATCGACATGCGCGTTAGGCGTCCGCACTGTTGTGCGCAGCCGCGAGCGCGGCTCCTTTACGAGAGCGCTTCACCGCGCGCGATCTGCTCGAGCAACGCGATCGTGTCTTTGGGTCTCTTTGCTGCGACGCCGATGGCGTTCATGTGGACCATGTAGGGATCGGTTGCGCTTGGGCCATAAAGATAGTTCCCGCCGTCGAGCTGCTCGCGGTAGACCACATCGGGCACCTTCTCGGGCCGCGACCGGAAGATTGAAAAGGAGTTGCCGGTCTTGACGCGCAACCCGTCGCGGGCTGGCAGCACCTGGATGGTGATGTTCGGGGCTTCTGCGGCCTTGATAAGGGCAGCGATCTGCTGCTGCATGACGTGGGGCTCCCCGATTTCCTGGATCAGTGCCATTTCGTCGATCACCGCCCACAAGTGCGTCGACGTGCGCTCGATCAGCGTGTGTTGTCGACGCAGCCGCAGTTCGACCCGACGGCCCACCTCAGCGGGCGGGCAATCCAGACCGATTACCTTCTGTGCGTACTCGGGTGTCTGTAGCAGCCCGGGTATGAAGCGCATCTCGTATGTACGGATAGTCTCAGCCGCGGATTCAAGAGCGAGGTACGGATCGAACCAGTCGGCCACGACGTCGCCGTACTCTCGCCACCATGGCGCATCATTCGCCAGTGATACGACCTGTAGGAACGCCCGGTGCTCGGCCGCGTCGGCGACACCGTACAGCTGAAGCAGCGCGATAAGATCGCTTTCCTTGATCTTTACGTGGCCGGACTCGATCCGACTGATCTTGGATCCTGAGCCTTGCAGATGCCGCCCTACAGCTTCGCAATTGTACCCGCTCCGTTCTCGCAAGCTCCGCAGTTGCTCGCCCAATAGCCGTCGAAAAATGTTGGGTGAGCCGAGTACGTCGTTCCCCGCCTGAGCGCCGCTTGTCACGTCATCCTCCTTTTCGCATCGGCGTTCCCAACGCGTTGCTACATGACGTGTGATTGCGTGAGTTGGCTCGCCGCGCTCGCGTTCCGCCTGGCAGGACATGTCGAGCGAGTCGCCCGACTAGACCGAGGCTCGCGGTGCCCGCAGCGACGGCGAGCGTCGGTTGTGCGACAAGCGCCGTAACTATTGCGAAGCCCATCAATGTACAGATCAACAACATGGAGGGCCAGATTCCTGAACGCCCGCGGCACGCTGCGGCCTGCGATAAACGATGTTTGCATCGACGTCTCTGGCTGGTCACGGCGTCATCATGCCGACCTGGCGCAGCCCGTGCAAGCGAATCTGCACGTGTGCATGCACGTGCGGATGTCGGCTTATCGACCCTGTTCGCGAGGCCACCCGATCGGCCCGCCGATTGGTCGGAGCCGACCGAGTGGTCCGCCATGGCGCGGAGGCGATCCACCGGCCGGCTGGGTGTGCACGCGGCAGACGCCGGTAAGGACCTTGGTGGCGGCTCCGAAATCGGACAGACGGTCGTGCGCGGGCGGTTGAAATAGCTGTTCAGAGGGCCTTTGCGGGCGGACTGTGGCGCGGTGCGGCCGTGCCGCCGGTCGGGGCAGGGGTGAGGCTATCCGGCTCGATCTGTGCCTGCCAGGCGGTCTCGTATTCGTCGGGGCTGTGGTAGCCGAGTTCGCGTTGGATGCGGCGGGTGTTGTACCAGCCGTAATGGTGAAGATCGCGTTCTCGGCCTCGTCGCGGGTCCGCCAGCTGGCGCGATAGACCAGTTCGATCTTCAACGTGGACCAGAAGTTCTCCATCAACGCGTTGTCGTAGGAGTCGCCGACCGATCCCAGGGATGGCAGGATCCCGTTGTCCCGTAAGCGTTCCGAGAACCGGAACGACGTGTAGTTCGAGCCCCTGTCGCTGTGATGGATCAACTGGCCGTCGCGGACATCACGCGACCAGATGCCGTACTCGAGCGCGGCCAGGATCAGATCGGTGTCGCAGCGGTTTGAGGTCTTCCACCCGATGATCCGGCGGGAGAACGCGTCCCGGACGGCGGCCAGCCAGAACACGCCCTCCCCGCACGGGATGCGGGTGGCGTCAGCGACCCAGAGCCGGTTCGGGCCGGCCGCGGTGAAGTTCCGGTTGACCAGGTCCGGTGCCGGTGTGTGCCGAGGGTCCTGCCTGGTTGAGCCGCCGCGCCAGCCGCGGCGCAGGAACGCGCCCTGCCAGCCCTGACCGGCCATCAGCCGCTCCACCCGTTTGCGTCCGATCCGGATCCCGTCGCGGCGCAGCTGCCGGTGGACCCGGTCAGCGCCGTAGGTCCGCCCAGACGCCTCCCAGATCTCGTGGATGTTGGACAGCAGGCCAGGTCGACCAGGTCCCGGTCGCACGGCTGCTCAGCCTGCTTGACCCACGCGTGGTAGGTCGACTCGCCGATACCGAGCACCCGTAGCAGGAGCGCGACCGCGAACAGGTGCGAGTGTTCGTCGATGAACCTCACGACCGTCGCCGGGTCGGGTCGAGCTCAGCCGCGAAATACGCGCTCGCGGCCTTGAGGATCTCGTTCGCCCGGCGCAGCTCGGCGTTCTCCTTCGCCAGCCGGCGGTTCTCCTCCAGCAGATCCGTGCTCGGCCGGTCAGCGCGCTCGCCGGCGTCGGCCTCAGCCTGCCGGATCCAGTTGCGCAGCGCCTCGTGATGCACGCCCAACTGCTCGGCCAGCCGCCGGATCACCGGCTTCGGGTCCGACTCGCGATACAAGCGCACAGCCCGCGCCCTGAGCTCGTCGGGGTACTTCTTCGGTGCGGCCACGGATGCTTCCTCCCCATGATCAGTCGATCACGTTAGAGAAGCTCCACGAAAGCGGGGGTGGCTCAGGACGGCGCACTGACAGCCGCTCTGGCGAATCAAGGGTGTCTCGGCCGAGCGGCCAAGGCACCCTTTGATCGTGAACGAATTGCAGGCCGAAGCAGACCGACACAATCCGCGACCGACATTGTCTGCAAGTTTGCAGCCGTGACGTACGCCCGACGATGGCCGCCCTACACCATGACGCGCAGCAGGGCGGCGGTCATTGCGATCAACGACTCGACCTCGGCTCGACTGTATTTGTAGTCCGTAGTACCTGGGTCCACGTGCATGGCCCCGCTAGCCTGGTTTCCATCGCCGCCCGGAGCGCGGACCATCGCTCATCGGCAGTGATGTCGCCCTTGTCCTTCTTGCCCGGCCAGTTCCAGCCGCTTGTCTTCTTGATGCTCTCTAGTGCCTTGCGCACCTGGAGCATCGCGGAGTCGATCTCGTTGCCGCCAAGCAGCCGTTGGGCCTCGCGGAGGAAGTCGGCTACGACTCTGCGTGGTTCATCGTCGGCCGGAAAGGGGATCAGCATCTCCACCCCGAGCGTGCGGCCGAGCCCGGCGAGCTGCTGGCGCCACGTGCTCTCGGCGATACTGAAGTGCTCGGTGATCTCAGATGCCCCAGTGCCAGAAGCTGGCGTTGGTGATGAGGTACTGAAGCGTCGGCCGTCGGACCTCGCCGGTCGCACTAAACGGGACGGATACGTTCGCCGAATCGAGCGGCGCGCGTGGCCCGGTTTCCTGCGGAGCGTAGAGCGTTGTCTCCAGGCATAGCAGCCGTCCGGCCTCCGCACCGACCTGCGGAATTCCGACTTCCAGTTGGAGCTGGAAGTAGTGGGTGCCCATCCCCTTGAGGATCCAAATGCTCTCCGAGGCGACGCGTACGGTGTACGTCCCGAGGGCTGCTGCCTCGAACCTGAGCTGATCCACGCCGTGCCTTCTTAGTTCCCAGCATCCACTGTGGACCATCAGACGGCCTGCGGCGACGAAGTTTGTTCACCGCAAGCGGCACGAATTGCCCGGGCATCGACGGCCTTCTGCTACCCCAAAGCCTTGGCGCCAGCATGACTCGGCCTTACAATTGCCAACCTCGGCCTGAGCGCCGCACTAATTAGATCCTGGCGCACAAAGCGTGCGCCACAGACGAGGTGACAAATCCTCGGTGATCGGCGAAATTGGGCTCGACATAAATGCGCCCATCTGTCGATACTCTAAACACCAAAGTTCCAGCACAGCATCCGCCTTTTCGCTTCCCGTCGGCTGGCCGCAGCGCCAAATGACGAGGTTGCGGAATTGGTTTCCGAGTGTCGCAGCCGAGTCCTAATTGGGTGCAGAGCACTTTTGCGTTGCTGCTATAGTCTCGAATGCCTTGGATAATTTCTGGTTGCGGAGTTCCGTAACCGCTATACCTGCCATGCGAGATCACTACGAAATTTGGTTGGACCGCCTCACAGAGTTCTCGCGCAAATACGCGGTCGTCACCCTCGCAGTGGCCGCCGTGATGGGGGAAAACCAGAAGCGGTGCCGCCATGGATAGTTTGCGAGAAACCATTCTATCGAAGCCGTATCGAGTTACATCTCCTGCAAGGAGTGCTACTGGTTGCTCGTTGACCAAGACTCGCAACACTGCTGAGCAATCATTTCCATCCACCGCAACCTCGTGCCGAGATGCACCTCGGGTTGGTCCACGAAGCACGAGGTTAGCATCAGGGTGGAGTGCTTCGATCTTCATGCGTCCAACAGCGAAGGGGACAGCATTCCCGAAATGAACCGCGGAGAGTAGCGTCCGGCCCGCAAGAATCTCTTCCTCTACAACAGTTCGAAAGTCCATCCATGCGACGCTATCCTTCGCACTGTCGGCGTTGGCTGAGACCAGATCGACTGATATCCCCCTCGCCAGAAGCCGCATGACCCCATGCATGTGGTCATTGTCGGAGTGTGAAATGATCAGGTGTCGCAGGCGCTTTGTGTCGGTACGTGCCAACTCATCGTAGACCACATTACTTCGGGAGCAGTCGACCATTCCGACCTCTTGGCCATCCCGGATGATGGTCGTGTTGCCGTGCCCGATGTCAAGGACTGCGATCTCCATTGCGTCGTCAGAGCCAACTGCGCTGTGTGACACCCTCTACTCCTCGGACAATTCGACGGCCGGGCGGGCGTCTTCCACAAAGACTTCATGTTCGCTCGCTGCGCAAATGTTCGCCATGGCCATATAGCGACGACCTATGAGATCCTGAGGCGCGGGCACGGTTTTGGCTTCCAGCTTGTCGAGTGGTACGCGTACGAGTTTTTCGGGGTCGAACGCCGGAATCACAACTACTGCTGTTCGCGAGTCCATCGAACCCTCAATACCAAGAATTCGAACGAGGGTTGAAAACCTCTGTCTGCCTAGGGGTGGTCGGCCTAGTAGAACTTCGTTGCATGCCACGTCGAGTGCTGTGGCAATTCGGTCCAGCTGATTCAGCTCCCCGCGCGGCAGATACGACGGCAGGCCAGCGAGTTCGGCTCGAATTTCGGGAGAGTGCTCCGGATCGGTGTATGAGCTAAACAAGACCGTCGGTACCTTATTTCGATTCAGTGTTGCCGCAAGTTGTGCGCCGGTATAGTTTACGCCGGAATATTCACTGAGTCTGTGGTCGCAGAGAACTGCCGTCGATGTCGCCTTGAGGGTAACAACGAGCTCCGCCATAGTTTGCGCGGTCGTCGGCACCACCACTTTGGCGTTGACCTTGCCAAAGCGCAATATGGTGCGGATGTCCTCGGCGTCATCCCGCCGATCGTCCACCACGGAGACCTGTAGCGATCGGATGCGTTCGAGCAATGCCGGTGAGGTCATAGTAGTTGCGCCTGACCCGAGTCTCCGCCATCGGAAGGGCGCTTGCTCTTGGCCTTCGCACGGAATAAGTCATTCCTCGCCAACGCTGGAATCGCAATTGTAAAGTGAGCGCCGCCAAGTTCGCCTTTAGCTGCGACCTCTGCCCGACCCTTGAGGTCAGCCACGACATCCCGCACGATGGTTAAACCTAGGCCAGTCCCGTCCGGATACGTCGACTGACCGGGTAGCCAGATGTCATCCAAAGGTATGCCTCGTATTCCAGGGCCATTGTCTAGAACCTCAAATACGACATCCTTGCCCTGGTTTCTCGACCGAACCAGAATTTTTCTGTTTCCCGGCGGAGGTCCGTCCGTGCCGCTGAGCTCACGACTTGCGTTCACGAGCAGATTTGCCAATATCGCCTCAATGCTCGCGACCGTAGTGACAATTGCGTCATTTGCCGCAGCTAGATCCGTCTCGACGGTTATTTCACGCCCTTCGAGGCGGGGCAGGATGATAGACACCAGGTCTTGGACCACCACATGAAGCGAAACAGTGCCAGACTTTCGCTTACTGCGCTTTGCTAGTCGTAGCGTCATCTGCGCTGATGCCTGGAGCGAGTCGGCGGCTGTGCGGATGCGCTCCACAGGCCGGCCGAGGCGCTCCTGATAGTCATCCGGTAAGGCGGTGCGGCCTTCCATTTCGATCAGCTGAGCCTGCATCTTTAGACTGGAGACGGGGACTAGCGATTCGTGTGCGAACACGGCAGCGGTTGTTCCCACCGTGCCAAGAGTTCGATACAAGGCTAGATCTTGTTCAAGTATCTGTACGCGCTTTTCCAGGCTATGTTGTTTCGCCGTCACCTTCTGTTCAACTCGGCGACGGCTCGCCGCCGGAAGCTGCTCAAGTTCTTTCTTGAGTTCTGCTTCCGTGCGCTCCATATCCTCTCGCGTTTCTTGGCGCCGCTTTTCACGGTCCGCGTCGCGGCGCTTGACTCGATCCCGGGAAACCCGAGTCAGCACGGCCCTGCCGAACTCTCTGAGCTCGCGGAAGGCTTCGTTCTCGATGAATCCGCTTCGGTCGGTCTTTTGCACCAGCAGGTCATCGCCACCGTCGACGACGAAAAGTCCTACGGAATTGTTTGTGCTGGGGCGCTCCTCGGGGCTTGACGTTCTGCCGAGGTTCATATCCAACCAGTCGTGTCCAGGGTCGCCGTAGGGGTGAACGCGTAGCCCGCGATGATAAAGATGAACACCGCCGACCTGCTTGAGCCACTGACGAATCTCGTTAACAGGAACCGTGGAGCCCCGTTGCCGGTAGGAGTCTCCGCCTAGAGGGATCACCCACAGCTTGAAGGCGCATGACGGCGCGCTAAACGGGTCTTCCCCTCGCTGCGCGGCGATTTCCTCATGGCCGAAGGTGGCAGTTTCGACGCCCCTCCAGTCGAAGACACGGACTTGGGCTTTGCCGTTCTCGTCTAGCAACGCCTCAATGCGATAGTCAGTCTGATCGAAGTAGCCGTTGGTCAGCCGCTCGGTGAGTTCTTCATACCCCGGCGCCATGAGTTTCACGAGAAAGCCGCCGGCTTGGGCGCCAAAGGGGTCGTTGATGAGGAATAGCGAGCGCACCAACCGCTCAATGTCGGCGCGATCGAGGGGGTTCCGTAAATAGCTGATCTTGATCGTAGTGCCGTGGCGTTCGGTCGTTAATGCCCGTGTTAGCGGTAGCGATACGGCATCGACAGTAGGCGCTCGATCGAAGGCGTCCCAGTCGATCGCCAGGCTATACTCGACGTTCGGTTCGCTTATTGGCCGAGTCCGTACCTCCACTCGGTGTCCAAGGCGCAAGCCCGCCAGGCGGCCGAGACCCTTCTCTCCGATTTTTCGCCGATTGTTGGAGGTGATCGGTTGGGTGGGCTTGCGGGAGTGGCCAATCAAGAGGAACCCGCTGTCCAGTTCGTTGCGCGTCATGCCGTCACCGTCGTCGCTGATGACGACGGTTCCGCCCCGCTCATCGGCGTCGTGGAGGGCGATGGTGCACGACGGGGCCCCGGCGTCGTAACAGTTGCGGACAAGCTCCACAATCCCGAGGTCGGCATGCGGTATGAGTTCCTCGCCGAGGCGGGCAAGTACCTGCGGCGCGAAGCGCAGCCGTACGGACGCTTCGCCGCTCTGATCGGTAGCCGCCACGAGTTCAAAGGCTAACGGTCCGTGTGGGGTGGGACAACGCCTCGGCCTGGAACCATCAGATAAAGGAGCACCCAGGGCTATCGAGAGGCTCGCTGCTCCTCGGTCGGCACCCGTTAGTTGGCCTCGTCGTCGAACAGTGCGGCGTCGACGGGAAGTTCGGAGACGGCGCGAGTTGTGAGGTGGCGGCATCTGATCCGCGCATCGATCCATCGGGACGCCTCGGTGCTGGTAAGCGCCGAGATGATGCGCCGACAGCCGGCTTCCGAGCGATCATGTGGCCGAACGACCAACAGGTGATTGTCCACCGCTACTGGCTCGTCGGCGACTACCAGGACGGGCACGAGCGGCCGACCGTCCCCCTCCGGCCGCGAGGTGCGACGCAACACGATGAACGGTGGTGCTTCAGAGGTCTTGTCGGATTTTCGACGTCGTTCGATGTCCTTGATCACCGTCTGAGTGCCTAGCGCCCTGGCCGTTAGGTACGGTCGTTCAGGGCCGTCATGTGCGTCCCGGTTGTCGACGACCGATCCGACTGCGATGTTGGCGAAGTTGGCAAGTGGCCGACTGCTGGGGGGCCCTTGGGGCCACCAGGGCAGCGCCAAGGATGTCCGCGACTTCGCGACCTTTCCCTTCAGGACGAACACATCGATATCTGCATCCGGCCCAAAGATTCCGGTCGCCACCACTCTTCCGCTGGTCAACCAGCCTTGAACCTCGTCGCGTAGGTGGCCATATCTGGATCCTGTCCGGATCACATCGGGCAGGATCGCAATCACTGTCGAACCGGGGTTGTGCCGTACGGCAGCGTGGAGGAACACCGCTGCCGACGAGACACCCCCACTGCTCCACTTCGTACCCTTGGGGGTGTCTTGGGTGACGAAGGGAGGATTCATAATGATGCCTTGATGTGACCTCGCCTGCTCAAGGGCAGTCAGGCCATCGCCTACTCGGACGTTTGGGAAGAGCGCCTTCTTGCTGATCCGCTCCGCTGGGGCGTTCGGCCGCTCTGCGCGGAAGCGGCTGACGGCACATACCAACAAGCGCAGACGCGCAGCCTCCACGAATTCTGGCTCAAGGTCCGTGCCGTAGAGCTGAGATCCCCAGGACGTTAGCGTTGCCCGTAACGAATCTTGAATGGCAAGGCGCTGAGCGACGCATAGTAGAAGGTCGCCGGCGCCGCAAGCTGGATCTAGCCAAGAACCTGAGATCGTCTTCGGCAGTAGGTCATCGAGCTGCTTTCGCCACACCGATGAAGTGAAGTAGGCCCCGGCGTCTCGACGAACAGAGCGCTCGACCAACGCCGCCAACGCCCGGTTGGGGGCGCCGTCCAGAGCTGCCGCCACCTCAGCCTCAGAGACTGTGCCCTTCACTGCGCGCCCGGCCAGATCCCGCAAGGAGCCAACGAAGAGCTCATAGCTGGCGAATCGGCTTACTGCTGGCGATTTCGGCGCAGGGGAGGTCGTCACGGGATCAGTCTGCAGCAGCGTCGCCGCAAAGGACAGCACCGTGTCGCGGCGGTACCTAGCGATTCCCCGATCCTCAGCCCACGCCCTCGGGCTGCCGATCATCGAGCGACCCGGTAGGCGCCGGCGAGAGCAGCCCCCCAGACACTGGCTGACGCCCCCCGTTTACCCCCGAAAACCCCTGCCGAGCGCTGACAACCACCGACAAGGCAACGGCCAGCGCCAGACAGCGTTTGCACAGCTTAACGCACACACTGATTGACGATGGCAACCTCAAGGTCGACTAGTTCGGCGAGGTGCACGGCCACGAAGGCGTCTCGGGGTGAGATCCCTGGGGCGTCTTCGTGGCTACGTAAGCGGAAAGCTGGCGTCGACAAATAGTGATCGGCCAGTTGCGTTGCGCTTTTGCAGTTCTGTAACGTGCCCCCGGCTGGAGACAGCCTGCACGACTCGATCGCGGCTTCGTCCACGTTGAGCTTGGCGGATACGCGGGTTGGCCTGGGACTGGCGCCGCCAGAGTGGTTGCAGGTTGGTGATTCCGACCGGGCGTTACGATCGCGGCAGGAAGCCCGCAAGCTGAGCGTGGCGGCGCAGCGTCGTCTTGATCGCGTCTCGAACGGTCGAGGGCATCGTGTTCTCGGCAGAGTACGCCTTCATTTCCACGATGACCTCCGACTGGAATGAGCTGTCTCGGGTAGCTAGAACGTCAGCACGCACCGAGCTGTGTGTCGTGGTGATGTCCTGTTCATGCTTGGCCTGGATACCGACCTCTCGCAAGCAGTACGCGATACGCCTACCCAGCCCTACTGGATCGCGGGTCACGCCCGACGTGTTGTACCACGCCCTTGCCGTTTCTGCTCTTTTCGACTCGCGTTCCTTCATTGGACTGAAGGAGTCAGTGTTCCATGTCTCCTTCAGAAGTGAGACGAAGTGGGACTGTTCGAACCGGTCTAAGTAGGACTTGCCGATGCTTGGATTAAGCTCGCTCAGATCCTTGCATAGTGGGTAGAGATCTGCCGCTGCGATCGGAACTAGCCGCACGTCAAAGTATAGGCGAGCGCGATTGTACGCCGCCAGTGGCAGTGTTCGGTGGTCATCGGCACTCAGTTCGCGATAAAATGCGCCCCAATTGAGCCGGTAGCCTTCGCGTGCGTTCGTGAAAGACTGTAGACGCTGGATCCGGAGGCCGTCAGTTACCGGCCATAGCATGATCACCTGGTGCCTGGAAAGGTCTTGTAGATTCTCCATTCGCTCTGCCAGTTGCCCGCCGACGCGCTCTATCGCAAGGCCGATGGTGCCTGTGGTTGCCGTGGTCTCTTCCAGGTCGGTGAGTAGTACTTCGAGATCAGGTAGATTCTGACCGCCGTTGTGGAACTCGAAGGTCTCCTCGATGATGGCCGACCACTGCGACTTCTCCGGGCCGCCGAGTTCCATATCCGCAGCTACCAAGATCCGCTCATTACGACTCGTGGCGCGCGCAAGCTGAGATTGAAAATCTTTACTGGTGGTGAGCCAGACCACCAGCACCTGCTTGTCCTTCAGTGCGCCTCGGTCCAGCAGGCTGAGCCGCTCCACGAACTGGCTGGGTACCGCATTCTGTTCGGCGACGGCCTCCTCGTATTGGTCGACCACTGCCACAGTGATCTTCGGCGCGAGTGCGCCGCGCCCTGGGTGGGACGTGACCGCCGCGACCAACTCCGCCTCGGACTGAATTTGGCTTCTGGTCAGCTCCACTACGCGACACTCTGGAAGGTGGGTCGCGAGTTCCCGCACCGCGCTGCTCTTACCGGAACCACTCCGTCCGTACAGCGGCAAGAAGCGGAGACCACCGGAGATCTGCATCGACTTGTTGCACCGCTGGACAACCTGGATCAGTTCCGGGCTGGCCCGCAGCCGCCCGCGGAATGCGACGTCAAGATCTTCATACCGAGACGGAAGTCGTAAGGTCAATGGAACCGCTCCTCGCTGACTTAGGCAAGCGTGCCATTCTATTGTTCGCGGACGACGCCTCCAGCAGGCTGATGTGGCATCCCCCGTTAAGGTGGGCGACTCTCGCCGGTTCGGCTTACGCCTTTGAGTGGCGTTGAGTCCTGCAAACCGAGGACACTGGAACGCGGTGCACGCTACGGCCTTCAGCGCTGCGGAACCCGAGCATGCGCACTCACCTGCCGCGATCCAGGCGCGTTGGCGCTGTAGATCGAGTCAACGTGAGGATGCCCGGCCATCTGGCCGGGCATCCTTGATCGTCTACTCGAACGCGAAATGGCGTCCACTATCAGTGATTGGCCAGTCACGCTGCGCTTTTGCAGTTCTGTGACTGCCCCCGGCTAGAGATAGGCCCGCATGACTTGATCGCGTGCCATGTCATTTGAGCTGCGATGACATTGGGCCTGACCTGCGACTTTGGCTGGTGGGTATGTTGCAGGTTGGCGATTCGCCTGCTCTCCGTGCAGGAGATCGGTGGTGCGTCCGGACGGTGCGGCCGGACTTGGACTAGTTTGATAACGTTTGATCAATCTGTCCTCGCCAACTCAGACTTGGCGCCCTTGGCGGGACACGGTCTACGGAGAATCTGCCTTGCTAGTGCCCGCGCGTCGGATGATCGTCTGCCATTCGAAGCCGGGTCGCCTGCGGTTGAGGATGATGTCGACCAGTCTGGACTCGATCCACCGCTCGACGGCGTCATAGCCGTTCGCCGCATACCAGCTGATGAGTTCCGGCGGCGCTCCTGCCAGCATCAGGTCTTCGTCGCCGTCGACGATCGCTGATGCGATCTCCATGAGGCTGGCCGCCAGCCGCTTGCCGAGCTCGATGTCCTCATCCTGGGCCTTGCGGGCGTACTGCGAGCGCCCAGTTTGTGGGTCTTTCATGTCCAGGGTCGCGTCCTCGGGGGCGTCGACCGGCAGGCCGGAGGCTGCGCCGTGCCAAGGACAGTTGAACGCTGGCATGTTCAGGCAGTGTTGCATGAAGGATCCGGGGTCTCCGG
Source organism: Dactylosporangium sp. NPDC051087 (assembly GCF_055586325.1). Taxonomy (NCBI): domain Bacteria; kingdom Bacillati; phylum Actinomycetota; class Actinomycetes; order Micromonosporales; family Micromonosporaceae; genus Dactylosporangium; species Dactylosporangium sp. NPDC051087. The sequence goes on from NZ_JBVJIJ010000018.1 coordinate 105,664, forward strand.
TTTCTGGGCTCCAGCCCCAGTCGATCACGCAACCACATCGGTGTTGGAGCGGGGTCCACTCGATCGCGGCGGGTATCGAGCTCATTCCGAGGCGGTGTGGGTGTGGGGTGCCCGCGCGGCTGGCGTCAGTGTGTGTCTCGGCTGGGGCGATCGAGTCGTCTTGTTCGAGCTGGATGCCTGAATCGGCTAGAAGGCGGTTGACGTCTGCGTCGCCGGTTTCGGCGGCACGCTGGAGCCAGATCCGAGCTTCCGCTTGATCATCGAGCTCGAGGAGAAACACGCCGTACCGGAACATCGCCAGTGGCGTCGTGCGCTCCGTGGCCGCCGCGGCGAACAGTTCGCGGGCTCCGGCGATGTCGTTCCGCGCTTCGAGCGTGTCACCGAGGGCCAGCATCGCGTCCGTTTGGCCGGCTTCGGCCCCTCGGCGCAGCCACGTCTCAGCCTGTTCGTTGTGGCCATGGTCTGCCAACAGGAGACCGAGCACGGTGTAGACCGGTTCGTCTCCAGCATCCGCCGCTCGCCTTGCCCATAGCAGCCCCTCGTCGGCGCGCTGCGTCTCGCGAAGGAGCTGGGCGAGACGAGTCATCGCCGCGATCTCGCCTTGCTGAATGGCGGCTCGCAGCCATCGTTCGGCACCGACCGGGTCGCCGCTGCTATAGAGCGCAACTGCGAGATTCATCATCGCGGCCGGCTCTCCTGCATCGGCGCCCTGCCTGAACCACGCATTGCCGGCTTCGGAGTTACCGCGCCGATGCTCCAGCGCGCCCAGGTAGCTCATGGCGGGAGCAAAGCCGCGGTCGAGTGCTCGGCGGTACCACTCGGCGGCGCCGTCGAAATCACTGTCGTCCTCACAGTTGTTACCCACGCCGATCATGGCGCCGGCATTGCCGCTTTCCGCGGCCCTGTTGAGCCATAGCCGCTCTTGCTCGCCGTCGCCGAGTCGCTGGTAGCTGACGGCAATCATGCCGGCGAAGTCGTCGAAGCCGAGATCAAGGACCCGTTGAAACCATTCGATCGCCGAGGCCGGGTCATCTTCGTCGAAATATGAGAAGCCCAAGATGCCGGCAGCGACGGTGGAACCGTGGTCGAGGGCTCTCAACAGCGCTTGTCTCCCGATGCTGGTGAGGCCAAGCTCGATAGCGTTGAAACCGATCGACTCACACGAACCGGCGTCGGCGTTGGCCGCCAACTGCTCCCAGATCGGGGTGGGGATGCGGTGCGGGGAGAAGTCCGCGCTGCGTATTGCGTCGTGTAGCAGGATGTCGGAAAGCTCGTAGCCGTCGACGCGGCCGATGATCGTCGCATGTGGGATGAGCGCTGAAATGGTGCCACGTACCGGGGTGACCGCCCAATTCGCTGCCATGCTGAACCAACCTGCCGTGGCGGTCGCGCGCAGCGCTGCGGGAAGGTAGGTCGCCGCGAGGTTCTCCAGCAACGTTGCGGGTATGACCCCCCGATGTCCACACAGTCTGATATCGACGGCAGCGTTGAGAACCGCAGCGCCTGCTGGGTCGCTGGCCTGTCTTCTCTTGAAAACGAGATCAGGAGCGCATGCGAGAACGCTGACCGGCGAACCGACGTCGGAGTGGGCCGCAGCTTCACGCACACGCGGATCCAGCTCTGCGACTTGCTTGGTTCGGTCGAGTTCCGACGGGCTGAACTCGCTTGCGATGTCGAAGCGATGCGCGAGCCGCAGCGCGTCGCGGGCATCCTGGTAAAGGTGCGTTCGAGCATCGTCGGGGCGGCCGTGTTCACGGAGTCGGTCATAGTGCTCTGGCCAGATCGTCCCGACAACCACGACCGGTCGGCCGGCATCATCGATTAGGCGTTGCAGGGCTCCGCTCGGCAACTGGCCAGGCTGTAGGAACCGTTCGAGGTCGTCCAGCCAGACGACCAGGTGTCCGCGCCCCAGGTTGGCGCGGGACAGGGCGCTGACCTCATTGGTGGATGTTGGCAGAAGTAGGCGCCAATCAGGCATTACGGCATTTATAGCTTCGTACGCGAGCCTCGTCTTGCCGGAGACTGCCCTCCCCACCAGCAGGACGAATCCGCCAGTTGTCCGCATGGCGGTCAGGGCTTCACGGACGGCACCGTCCGCGTCTCTTGGGATGTACGACGGCAAGTCCCGGTGCAACTCCTGCGAAGGCCCGACGAGGGGTATCGACGGATGAACTCGCAGCAACGCGGCATCCGTGATCGAAGCCACCAGCGGCAGGTCGTCGACCTTCCGCGCCTCAAGTTGATCAGCTGATGATGCGCCCGTGACGACATCGACCGTGCCGAGTGTGCGTCGCACCCATTCCTCGTGGCCGCGTTTCATCTCCTGCAGGTGCGCGACCGTCCAGGTGTTCGGCTGCGAGTCAATGAGCTGATGATGCTGGTTGCACAGGAGAATCAGATTCTCGTACCTGTTCCGTTCGGCAGTGGTCAGGGCGGCGTCTCCACGCGGGCCGTCCGGGCTTTCCGCGACGATGTGCGCGACCTCGCTGACGACCACGAGCGGGTCTTGGGCTGTTGCGGCGGCCGTCAGTTCGCGCCGGCATTTAGGAAATGCGCACATATTGCCGGAGAGCTGATACAGCTTGCGCTGCTCTGCTATTGGAACCGCCACGTGGACCTCCCTTCCCCAGCATGAGAGCGGGTAGTTGGCATCCACAACTAGGGATCTACCAGCCACGTCGCGCCTTTGCAGTTCTGTGACGTGCCCCGACAAGGCAAACCAGCATGCCTTGATCGAGGTCTGTGCCGGTTGAGCTGCGAGGATTCGGAGCTCAACCTCGGTCTGGTCCGCTGGAACGAGTTGCAGGTTGGTGGTCCGAACCGAACTACTTTAGCCGAGTTGCGGATGCTGCGGCCGGGTCGATCCAGTGCTCCTTTTCCACGCCGTGTTGGCCGGTCTCCTCGTGGCCGGAAGGTTGGTACTCGGCGGCGCGGCGGTGGCCGTAGCCAATTGGCTGGCAGCACGCCCGCTCGATGGCGTAGAAGAGTGTCATGGACGCAGCACCGTTGCCGGATGACCGCGCTCAACGCCGGACGGAACCGTGGGACGACCCGCGTCTCGATCGTGCGCTTCGCGCGGCTGTTTCGGACTCGATGCCCCCGGCATCTCTTGGCCTCTACGCGCGGTGGTGGCAGCTCGAGAGTTGGCTACGCGAGCTCGCGTACCTTGAACTCCGCGCCGCTCACGGCCGCAAGTGGGTGGATGAGGTTCGCGCCGCAGCCGGCCGGCAAACCCAGGACGCCGCGTTCGTCCACATGGCCAGCGTGGACAACGACAACCCTCTCGCGTACCTCGACTACAGCGCCAACTGGTCGACGTCATGAAGCTGCGCTGGGACCTCTTCGGCTACGCGCTGATCGAACAGCAGTCGTGGGAGGGCAGGCAGCACGAACTAAAACGCGTCCGGCACCGGATCGGCCACTTGCGCCGGCCGCACCAGGACGATCTTGACCGGCTCGAACAGACGCTCCGCGATCTCGAACGCGGTGCGTTCATCGCCTTCGCCTCATACAACCGCCGACGGAAGCCGAAGCCCGCAACGCACACAGATCCCGTGACCGACGGCTGGATCCAGGGTTCGCATCCCGCTGCCCAACGGCTAATAGCGCACGCGGAACGGCAATACGGCATCCAGTTGTCGGTGCATGCGAGCCGCCGCCCGTGGGCGAGTTGGCCTTCCGATCTGGCCGGGGCTCCTGGGATTCTGTGGCACGCCGACTTCATCGGCCCCCACCGCCTCATCGATGTCCCGCGGCTGTGGCACCACAGCAATCTCAAGGCTGTTCGTCCCCTGATTGTTCATATGCTGGCCGACGATCCATCGACTGTGGGCTTCACGTTCAGCGCCGTTGACGAAGCTCAGCCGATATCCGACGCGATCGGGGAGATCTTCGATGCGCTCCTAATGTCGTCCAGGAGAAGCGAGATTGACTGGTCAGCCGAAAGCTATTGGAACGCGTGGCGCCAGGACGTGCGAGCGATCGACTACCGGGTGCTGAGCGGTACAGGCTGGAACATCCTGGACGAGTCTATGGTGCCCATTACGAACTTCGGCGCCGGCGGAGGCGTGGAGTCCGTACCGAACTGGTAGGCGGCCACTACGCGTCCTGGCTCCGGCAGTCAGGGGGCGTCGATTAGCCATCGAGATTAGGAATTCTTCTGCCCTTCTGTAGCCGCGATTTGCGTGGTGGTGCTCCAGATCACGAGGCGAACGCGAAGACGCCCCGGGCGTCTATGCCGGGGCGTCCTCGTCTGTTCATATGAGCTCAAAGCTGGCGTCTACATTCAGTGACCAACCGGATATGCTGTGCTTTTACAGTTCTGTGACGTCCCCCGGCAGGGCACCGACCTGCGCCGACATCCTGCCGATGGCGCCATGCCGAAGAATGACCCCCGTTTACCCCCCGAAAACCCCCGCCAAGCGTTGACACTCAGCGACAATTAACGATCACCGCGCGGCACCGCTTGTGCAGCTTAACGCAAGGAGTTAACAACGAATGGCCACCTATGGATCGTGACGGTCGGTAACAAGGGGTCGTGGGTTCGAATCCCGCCGTCCCGACCAGCTCAGAGGGCATATCCTATCGATGGATATGCCCTCTTACTGTATCTGCATGACAAGCTGAGTGACATACGCTCCGAACCAGTCGGGTGTGGCCGTCCCCGGCGGCGCGACGATTCGGTCCATGGCGACCGCTCCCTTGAGCAGGACCGGGCGGAGCTGGCGCCAACCTCGGCGGCCGGTCGCGCGTCATGGATGGATGAGCGTGCGAAGGTTCTGGGCGGCCGGGCTGTTGCTGGCCGCGTCGATCGGCGTGTTGCGGTTCGCCGCCACGCGGTCCGAGTCGGTGCGGTGCTCGGCCGGGGGCGTGGACCCGCTGCCATGGCTGGCACTGGCCGGGATGGTTGCGGCCTGCGTGACGGCGTTCTCGGCCGCGCGGGAGGCGTATGGGTGGTGGGCGGCCCCCGCCGGGCTGCTCTTCGGGGCGGCGGCGATCGGGCTGCTGTGCTCGGGCTGGCTCGTGACGTTCGGTCAGGGCATGTTCTCCTCCGGCTGTGTCTGATCACCGCCCGGTCACAGCACGAGCGGCGTGCCGGGCTCGGCCTCGGTGATGGTGGGCAGCTGGCCCGGCTCCAGCGGTGCGGGCCGACCGCGCTGTAGCTGCCGAAAATGCCGTCCGCACAGGTCAGGCGGCATGTTGGTACTCATGGATGCCGCCGAGTTCGCGGCGGCAGGTCTGGACCCACCGTTCCGTGATCGAGTTCATGCCCGGCATCTGGATGCCGCTGAGGACGACGTCGGTGCCCGCGGCGGCGAGGATGGCGTCGAAACAGTTCGAGTGCTTGCCGTCTCGGTCGCGGAGCATGTACCGCGCCCGGAAACCGGTGGTGGGGTGCCCGGTGGCGCCGAGGATGCGGATTCGGCGGCTGGCGTGCTCGATCACCGCGAACACGTACATCGCCGCTCCGGTCAGGGTGACCGTCTCGAGGAAGTCACACGCCAGCAGGGCATCGGCCTGAGCGCGCAGGAAGTCGGCCCAGCTGCTGCGAACGCGCTCGGGCGCGCCGGGTCGACATGAGGAGGTCCTTGACGGTCAAGGAATCAGAGCGATCACTTGCCCAGCTCAGCTTCCTCGGTTTCAGAGCACGGCAGATCGTGTGTTGAATCGTCGGCCCGCGCATGCGTCAGGTCGTGGCCGGTGTCAGGTGACGCGTCGAGGGCGATGAGGCGGGCCCCTACGTCGTGGGCATCCGGGGATCCGAGGCGGGTGTGCAGGGCCAGGGCGTGTTCGTAGTGGTGCCGGGCGCGGACGAGGTCGCCGAGCAGGTGGTGGGCGCGGTCGGCGCCGGTGTGGGCGCGGGCCTGCTGATCGGGGACAACGCTGGTGCTCAGGGCGGTGGTGTGGTGGGTCAGCGCGTCGGCGGGGCGGCCGGCGGCGAGGGTGGCTTCGCCCAGGCCGTTGAGCGCTCGGATTTCGCCGCCGCGCTCACCTGACTCCCGGAAGAGGGTGAGGGCCTGCTCGTGGAGCGCGATGGCCTGGTCAGGCCGGCCGAGGCGGGTCTGGACGCTGCCGAGGCCGTACAGCGCCCAGGCTTCCCCGCGCGGGTAGCCGAGCTGTCGCAACAGGGCCAGCGCCTGCTCCTGGCGGTCGGCGGCTTCCTGGTAGCGGCCCAGCCCCATCGCGGCGAGGCCGAGGTTGTGCAGCGTCATGGCTTCTTCGCGGGGGTAGCCGAGCCGTCGGTACAGGGCCAGTGCCTGCTCGAGGCGGTCGGCGGCGGCCTGATGGCGGCCCAGGTGGTCCTCTGCGACACCGAGGTTGTGCAGAGCCATGGCTTCGCCGATTGTGTGGCGGGTCTGCCGGTACAGGGTCAGCGCCTGCTCGAGGCGGTCGGCGGCGGCCTGGTAGAAGCCTCGGTGGTCCTCGACGACGCCGAGGTTCGTCAGCACACGGGCTTGGCCGATCAGGTCTCCGGCCTGCCGGAACAGCACTGACGCCTGGACCAGATGCTCCGTGGCCAACTCCAGCCGGCCGAGGCGAATGTTCATGCCGCCGAGGCCGAGGTGCGCGTGGGCCTGCCCGGCCGGATCACCGGCTTGCCGGGCGGCGTCGCGGGCGTGTGCGTGGATGGTGAGCGCGTCGATGTAGTGGCCGCCCTCGAGATAGCGGTACAGGGTCATCGACAGCCGCACGGCGTGGGCGGGCCAGCCGTGGGTGGCGGTGTGCGCGGCAGCGGCCACCAGGCAGGGCCGTTCGGTGTCCAGCCACCGCCGGGCGGTGCCGGGGCCGGCCAGTTCCGGAATCGGGGTGGTGGCCGGCGGAGCGGTGCCGGGCCGGCCGCGGGCATCGACGAGGCGCAGCTGTTGCGTGGCGGCCGCCGCGGTGACCAGGTAGTAGTCGAACAGCCGGGTCGACGCCGCCCGGCGGTCGGCGGCGGAGTCGTGCGCGGTGGTGAGGGTGGTGGCGTAGGCGCGCAGCAGGTCGTGCATGCCGTACCTGGCCGGGCCGGTGGGATGCACGAGGTGGGCCCGGGCGAGCCGGTCGAGGGCGAGGCGAGCCTGCGGCAGGCCGGTGTCGGTGAGCGCGGCGGTGGCGTAGACGTCGATGTCGGGGCCGGGGTGCAGGCCCAGCAGCCGGAAGGTGCGGGCGGCGTCGACCGGTAGGTGGTGCATCGACCAGGAGAACACCGCCGTGACGGCGGCGCGGGGGTCGCCGTCGGCGTCGAGCAGGTCCAGGCGGTGCTGCTGGTCGGCCAGTTCGATGACCAGTTCGGCCAGGGGGGTGGTGGGGCGGGCGACGGCGAGTTCGGCGGCGACCCGCAGCGCCAGAGGGAGATGGGCGCATTGGGTGGCGAGGGTGGCCGCGGCGTCCGGGTCGGCGTCGACGCGGTGGCCGATGAGCCGGCGCAGCAACGTGATCGCGTCGGCCGGGGGGAGCAGGTCGAGGTCGAGGCGGTGGGCGCCGTTGACGGCGACCAGTCCGGCGAGGCTGTCGCGGCTGGTCACCAGGACCAGGCAGGAACCGGTTCCGGGTAGCAGGGGACGGACCTGCTCGACGGTGGCGGCGTTGTCGAGCGCGATGAGCAGGCGCCGGCCGGTGAGCTCGGTGCGGTAGCGGGCGGCGCGTTCGTCGAGGTCGGCGGGGATGTCGGTGCCGGGCACCCCGAGGGCGGTGAGGAACCGGGCCAGCACCTCGGCGGGGGTGGCGGGCTGGTCGGGGTCATAGCCGCGCAGGTTGACGTACAGCTGCCCGTCGGGGAACCGGTCGAGGGTCTGGTGTGCCCAGTGCACCGCGAGGGCGGTCTTGCCCACGCCGGCCGTGCCGGCGATCGCGGAGATCACCACCGCGGCCGGCCGGTCATGGTCGTCGAGCAGCTTGGTGAGCTGTCGCAGCTGGTCGGTACGGCCGACGAAGCCGGCCACCTCCGCGGGCAGCTGCGCCGGAACGGGTCGTCCGTGCGCCGGGGGAGTGCCGGCGGTGCTCGTCGGGGCCTGGTCCGCGGGCTGCTGGTCGGTGCCGTCGAGCGCGGACCGGCAGAACCGGTCCCGTTCGGCGCCGGCGAGCGCGAACGCGTCGGCCAGCAGCCGTACCGTTCCGGGCCGGGCGCGGCCGGTCTGGCCGGCTTCGAGGTTCCGGATGGTGCGCACGCTCACGCCCGTTTCGGCTGCCAGGTCTTCCTGCGTCATACCTAGCCGCCGGCGGTGGGCCCGTACCTGCGCGCCGAACATCCGATCCCTTCCGTAGCAGCCCCAGCGCCCGCTGGGTGAGGACCGGCGCATCGGTCCTGACCGATGCCGTGCCCATGATGCCAACGGGCGAAGTTGCCGGTCAACTGCCGCCCGTCGACCTGGCGGTTACCACCGCGTCCGGCGATCGTAGGAGACGTCCGGCGAAGTGCCGACACCTGGTATGTGCACGTCGCCAAGGAAGACGCGCGCCAGGGGTGATGGACCGGCAAACGGGGGCGGCCCATCACCCGGGGCGACATCGGAGGCCACCGCGGGTCAGCCGGCGCGGGTGATCCGCAGCGTCAGGATGTCGGTGCGCACCGTGATGTGGCCGTGGAAGAGGGCCAGCTCTTCGGCCGTGTAGCCGATCTGGGTGGCGTTCACCAGCGGGTGCCCGAGCGGCACTCCGAGGCGGTCGACGGCCTCCTCGTCGGCCAGGACCGCGGCGAAGTCGATCTCGGCGCGGCGGACCGGCATGCCGGTGGCGCCGGCCAGGAACTCGAACATGTCGTGGTCGATGCTGAGCAGGCCCGACGGGTCGAGGTCCCGGCCGCCGACGGCGAGCGGGAGGTGGTCGCGGATCCAGGCCGCGGCCACCCCGTCGACGGCGAAGAGGCGGTCGACGCGCCACACCGGGTCACCGGGCGCCAGGCCGAGGACCTTGGCGCAGTCGTCCGGGCAGGCGGTGCGGCTCACCGACGCGTCCTGGAGGGCCGGGCTGTGGCCCGAGGCGGTGATGCGGTCGCGCAGCGCGGTGACGTCGCTGATCGAGACCGGGACCCGCTCGGCCGGCTCCCGGACGAACGTGCCGACACCCCAGGTGCGGGTCAGGAGGCCCTCGGCGGCGAGCTGGCCGAGCACCTCGCGCACGGTGGCGCGGCTGACCGTCAACCGGTCCGCGAGCTCCCGTTCGTTGGGTAGCTTGTCACCGCTCAGGAACTCGCTGCCGATCAACCCGCGCAGCTGCATCTGCGCGGCCTGGAGCGCGGTTTCGCGCCGAGCCATTCAGTCCCACCTCTCCGCCGTCCAGAGTGTAGTAGTGCCGGCCGCTACCAGACCTGTTCGAGCACGCGCAGGGTGTTGCCCCCGATGACCTTGGCGATCTCGTCGTCCGAATAGTCGTGGTTGACCAGCCAGCCGACGATGTTGCCGAACGCCTCGCCCGGGTTCTCCAGGCCGGAGACGTACTCCACCCGGGGGTGCGACGGCTTCTTCCCGCTGTCGTGGGCGTAGTTGCCCGCGTACGTGTTGTGCACCCCGACGTGGTCACCGAACATCGTGTCCGGGCCGAACGTGACATGGTCGATGCCGACCAGGTCGACGCAGTACGTGAAGTGGTCCATCACCGACTCGATCGAGTGCTCCAGGTGCTGCTCCGACAGCGTGGTGTGCGGCGCCGCCTCGATGCCGATGACGCCGCCCCGCTCGGCGCACGCGCGGATCACCTCGTCCGGCTTCATCCGCGCGGTGTCCCACACCGACCGTGCGCCGGCGTGAGTGATGAACACCGGCACCCGGCTGGCCTCGATCACGTCCAGGCAGGTCTGGTCGCCGCTGTGCGAGATGTCGATGGCGATGCCGAGCTTGTTCATCCGGTCGACGGCGCGCCGGCCGAAGTGGGTCAGCCCGCCGTCGCGCGGCTCGGAGAGCCCGCCGCCGAGCATGTTCGCCTGGCTGTACGCGACACCGAGCTGCCGGACGCCGAAGCCGTACAGGATGTCGATGCGGTCCAGCTCGTTCTCGATCGGGGTGCAGCACTCCAGCCCGGCGACCAGGGCGAGCCGGCCGTCGCGCTTGGCGGCCCGGATGTCGTCGACCGACGTGGCCAGCCGCACGTGGTCCTGCTTGTACAGGTCGCTCATCCGCATCCCGAGCGCGTAGATCAGGTCGTTCCACTTCCAGCCGTTCTCGCTGGTCACGCAGGAAGCGCCGGCCATGAAGTTGTCGAAGACCGCGGTCAGGCCGGAGCGCGCGAGCCCCTCGTACCCGGTCCGCTGGCGCGCGGTGCGGTTGTAGGCGCGCAGCTGCCGCACGTCGGACGGGAGGACCACGGGGTGCTCGTGCAGCGAGATCGCGACGTGCTCGGCGAGGAGCCGGGTCACCCGCTGCCGCCGCGCGTCGGAGAGCCCGAGGTCGTGTTCGGGCACCCGGCCGACCTCCGAGGCCAGGTCGAATTCCCGGTAGTCGAGGTGCGGCTCAAGGTACGAGTAGGACTTGTGGCCCTGGTACCGGGTCGCGGGTTCTTGCAGCACAGCACATTCTCCTTATGCGGCGGGCAGCGGATAGTGGCAGGCGACCGATCGCCCGTCGCCGGTCAGCAGCGGCTCGACGTGGGCGCAGGTTTCCGAGGCCTGCCAGCAGCGGGTCCGGAACCGGCAGCCGGACGGCGGGTCGACGGGGCTCGGCGGGTCGCCGGCGAGCAGGATCCGCTGCCGTTCGGCCCGGCCCACAGGCTCCGGTACGGGGACCGCCGACAACAGCGCCTTGGTGTAGGGGTGCTGCGGCGCGTCGTACAGCGGCGCCTCGGGTCCGGTCTCGACCAGCTTGCCGAGGTACATCACCGCCACCCGGTCCGAGATGTGCCGGACCACCGACAGGTCGTGGGCGATGAAGACGTACGCCACGCCGAGCTCGCGCTGCAGCCGCTCCAGCAGGTTGACCACCTGGGCCTGGACCGAAACGTCGAGCGCGGAGACCGGCTCGTCGCAGATGATGACGTCAGGCCGTAGGGCGAGCGCCCGGGCGATGCCGATCCGCTGCCGCTGACCGCCGGAGAACTGGTGCGGATAGCGGTCCAGGTGCAGCGACGGGTCGAGACCGACCAGCTCGAGCAACTCCTTGACCCGGTCCAGCCGACGCCGGCGGTCCACCACGTCCGGGTGGATCTCGAACGGCTGGAGCAGGATGTCGCGCACGGTGCGCCGCGGGTTCAGCGAGGTGTACGGGTCCTGGAGCACGATCTGGATCCGCCGGCGCAGCTCCCGCAGCCGGCGGCCCCGCGCGGTGTGCACGACGGCGTCGCCGAAGCGCACCTCGCCGGACGTCGGGCGTTCCAGCCCGACCAGCATCCGGGCGAGCGTGCTCTTGCCGCAGCCGGACTCGCCGACGACCCCGAGGGTCTCGCCGCGCCGGAGGTCGAAGGACACCCCGTCGACGGCCCTGACCACCCCGCCGGACGTGAAGGGCAGCCGGCCCTTCACCGGGAAGTGCCGGACCAGGTTGTCGACCCGGAGCACCGGGTCATCGGTGGCTGACATGCAGCAGCTCCTCCCGGTGGTGGCAGGCGCTGGCCCGGCCGTGCGGCAGCGGCGACAGCGGCGGCAGCGTGGAACGGCAGGTGTCGTCGGCACGCGGGCAGCGCGGATGGAACGGGCAACCGGCCGGCAGCCGCGCCGGGTTCGGCGGGGTACCGGGGATCGCGTACAGCTCCTCGTCGCGCCGGTCGACCCGGGGCATCGAGGCGAGCAGCCCTTCGGTGTACGGGTGGGCCGGGCCGCCGAAGACCTGCTCCACGGTGGCCCGCTCGACGAGCCGGCCGGCGTACATCACCGCCACGTCGTCGGCGACCTCGGCGACCACGCCCAGGTCGTGCGTGATGAGCAGCAGGGCCATCCCGCTGTCCCGCTGGATCTCGGCGATCAGCCCCATCACCTGGGCCTGCACCGTGACGTCGAGCGCGGTCGTCGGCTCATCGGCGATCAGCACCGCCGGTTCGAGCGCGATGGCCAGCGCGATCATGATGCGCTGCCGCATCCCGCCGGAGAACTGGTGCGGGTAGTCGCGCACCCGGTCCTTGGCGGCCGGGATGCGCACCCGGTCGACCAGCTCGACCGCGCGCCGCCGGGCGTCCGACCGCGACAGTCCACGCCGGACCCGCAGCAGCTCGCTGAGCTGCTCACCGACCGTGTAGACCGGGTTCAGCGCGGCCATGGCGTCCTGGAAGACCATGCCGATCTCCTCGCCGCTGACCTTGTCGCGCTGCTTCGGCGGCAGCGTCAGCAGCTCCCGGCCGCGCAGCCGCACCGATCCGCTGACCTGCGCCGGAGGCGCGTCGAGAATGCCCATGACCGCTTGCGCGGTGACGCTCTTGCCCGAGCCGGACTCGCCGAGGATGGCCAGCGTCCGCCCGGGCTCCAGGGCGAGGGACACGCCGTTGACCGCCCGTACCGGCGCGCTGCCCGGCCCAGGGAAGCTGACCCGCAGGTCCTCGACCTCCAGCAGCGCCATCACACGACTCCGGCCCCGGCCAGGAAGTCCCGGACGGTCCGCTGGAACAGCTCCGGCTCCTCGAGCTGGGGGGAGTGGCCGGACTGCTCGAACACGACCAGCCGGGCGTCGGGGATCAGCTCCGCGATCGTCTCCGACGCGGCCACCGGCGTGCGCCAGTCGTGCCGGCCCACGGTGACCAGGGTCGGGCAGGTGACCGACGGGAGCTTCGGCTTCAGGTCGTACCGCGGCATGTTCTGCCCGAACGCCGCGTTGTGCGTCCGGTGGTGGAACCGGGTCGCGGCCAGCTTGGCGGCGTCCTTCGCCGGGTCGTGCTGGTGGTCGTAGAGCGGCAGGATCGCCTTCCAGTACTCGCGCAGCTGCTCGTTGCTCTCGAACCGGCCGGTGCCGATGCGGTCGATCGCCCACTGTGGAATGACGGTCCGGTCGGTGGACTTCGCCCGCTCGACGGCGAGGTGGTCGTGCGCGGTGTCGGCCGCGGTGTCCCGCAGCACGAGCGCCGAGACCCGGTCGGGGTGGGCGACGGCGTACTCCAGCGCGATGAACCCGCCGTACGATCCGCCGGCCATGACGATCCGCTCGTGGCCGAAGTACGCGCGGATCGCGTCCACGTCGGCGACCCACTGCGCGTGGGTGAACGGCTCGTGGTCGCTGGACTCGCCGGAGCCGCGGGCGTCGAAGACGATGACCCGGAACGTGTCGGCGAACGGGCCGAACGACCGCTTCGGCTCGGACCGGGAGCCCAGGCCCGGCGCGCCGTGGTGCACGATCATCGCCGGCCCGTCCTGCGGGCCGAACGCCTCGACCACCAGCTCGGCGCCGTTGACGGTCAGCCGCTCATGGAAACTCATCGGATCTCCTCGATGACGGTGGACGCCAGGTCGCGGGGGTAGCCGGTGAGCCGGCGCGGTCCGGCCGCCTCGACCAGCACCGTGTCGGAGATGCGGTAGCCGGCGTGCCCCGGCACGTACACGCCGGGCTCGCTGGACAGCAGCATCCCGGGGGCCAGGACGGTGTTGTCGCCGTCCTCGACCCACGGCGGCTCGTGGTTCTGCAACCCGATGCCGTGGCCCTGCCGGTGCCGGATGTAGTCGCCGAGACCGTGGCCCCGCAGCACGTCCAGGCAGATCTTGTTGACCTCGGCGCAGGTCCGCCCGGCCACCATCGCCTGGGTGCCGACCTCCTGCGCCTCCCGGTCGGCCTCGTAGTAGCGCTGCTGCTCCGGGGTCGGCTCGCCGATCACGAACGTCCGCTCGCTCTCCACGAACCGGCTCGCCACCGCCGCGCCGAGCGAGAGGATCAGGGTGTCGCCGGGCCGGACCCGCCGCCGGGTCGGCAGGCCGTGCGGCAGTGCCGAGTTCGGCCCGGCGTAGACGAGCCCACCGGCGAGCTTGGTGGTGTAGACGACCATGTCGTAGTCGGCGTACATCCGGTCCGTGCCGTAGCCGATGACGTGCCGGGCGATCTCGTCCTCGCGGGGCAGGTCGTCGCCCCGGCGCAGCGCGTCGGCGATCAGCGCCCGGCCCGCGGCCAGCATCTCGTCGCAGATGCGCGCCGCCGCCTCGTGGAACGGGATCTCCTCGGGCCGCTTGCGCAGCCGCAGCCTGGCCACCGCGTCGGTGGTCTCCAGGGTGGTGGTCTCGCCGAGGGCCGCCGACAGCGCGCGGAACGCCCCGACCGACACGCCGGCGCCCACCCCGATCCGGCGCGCCCCGCGGCCGGCCAGCGCCGCGGCGAGCGTCTGCTCGGCGGTGACCACGCCGGGGTACTCGAAGTAGCTGACCGTCTCGACCGTGACCCGCTGCTGGGCGGCGTACTCGTCGTCCAGCCGGGGGATCACCAGCAGCGGGTCGCCGGAGCGCGGCATCCACAGGTACACCGGCCGCTCGGTGGCGATGTAGAAGAACCCGCAGAGGTATGCCACGTCGGCGGGGGAGGTGGCGAGGAAGCCGTCGAGGCCGCGTTCGCCGAGCGCCTCGGTCAGCTCGGCGCGGACGGACGAGTAGAAACTGTCGGGCAGGCGCACGGGTCAGCCTCCGTTCCGGCGGGGGTCGCGGATGTCGTTGAAGCGCATGCCGGCCACGGTGGCGGCAAGGACGAGCAGCAGGATCGCCAGCGACGGGAACAGCGTCTGCCACCAGGCGATGGCGACCACGCCGCTGCGCTGGGCGTTGAGCAGGATCCGCCCCCACGACCACGAGTCGGGGTCACCGAGGCCGAGGAAGCTCAGCCCCGCCTCGGAGATGACCGCGCGGGACGCGGTCAGCAGCACGCTCACCACGATCAGCGGGACCACCGCGGGCAGGATCTCGCGGGTGACGATCCGCCAGCCGCTCGCGCCGAGCACCCGCGCGCCGTCGATGTAGGGCATCGACGAGACGACCAGGCCTTGCGAGCGGATCAGCCGGGCCACCTCGGGCCAGGCGAAGACGCCGATGATCACGGTGAGCGTCCAGACGCTCGGGTTGACGATCGCGGCCAGCATGATCATCAGGGGGAGGGTCGGCAGCGCCAGCATCACGTCGGTGACGACCGTGCCGACGGCGTCGACCGGCCGGAAGTGCGCCGAGGCGAGTCCGATCGCGGTGCCGAGCACGATCGCGATGAGTGAGGCGGCCACACCGATCATCAGGCTGGTCCGGGTGCCCCAGACCACCTGGGCGAAGATGTCCTGGCCGAGGTCGTCGGTGCCGAACCAGTGCGCGCCCGAGGGTCCGGCGAGCACGTCATTGCCCGTACCGACGGGCTCGTCGGCGATCAGCGGGGCGGCGAGCGCGACCACGGCCATCACCGCCAGCACCGTCGCCGCGAGCAGCCCGGAGGGCTGCCGCAGGAAGGCGCGCCAGGCCGGCTTGGCGCTGGGCGCCGCTTCCGCCGCCGCCTCCGGCATGAGCGGCGCGCTCACAGCCGGATCCTCGGGTTGAGCACGGCGTAGAGCAGGTCGGTGACCGTGTTGGCAACCACGACGGTGATCGCGAGCATGATGAACGCTCCTTGCAGGACGGGGTAGTCGCGTTGCCCGACGGCCTCGTAGATGAGCCGGCCGACCCCGGGGTAGGCGAACACGGTCTCGGTGAGCACGGCGCCGCCGACCAGCGTGCCGAGCTGGAGGCCCATCAGGGTCAGCGCGGGCAGGATCGCGTTGCGCAGGGCGTGCTTCCACAGCCGGCGGCGGCCGGAGAGGCCGCGGGCGCGGGCGGCGCGGATGTAGTCCTCGCCGAGGACGTCGACCAGGTTGGTGCGCAGCGTCAGCGCGTACGGGCCGAGTTGCACGAGGACCAGCGAGAGCACCGGCAGCACCAGGTGGTGCGCCAGGCTGAGATAGGCGGCGGCGCCCCGGGCGTCGGGGTCGATCGCCCCGCCGATCGGGAACCAGCCGAGCCGGGCGCCGACGAAGACCAGCAGCAGCATGGCCACGCTGGGCACGAAGAGCGCGTGCCCGCCGATGCCGAAGCCCTGCAGCACCTTGTCCGGCCAGCGGTCGCGATGGGCCGCCGCGAACACGCCGATCGGGATGCCGATGGCGATGGTCAGCACGAACGCCGTGCCGGCCAGCAGCAGTGTCCACGGCAGCCGGTCGACGAGGATCTCACTCACCGGCTGGATCTGCCGGAACGATATCCCGAAGTTGCCGTGCAGCAGCTCGCGAAGATACGCGACGTACTGCTCGAACAGCGGCCGGTCCAGGCCGTAGGTCTTGAGCAGGGCGGCCCGCATCTCAGGGGTCATGTCGCCCTCGACCATCAGGGTCGTGGGGTCCCCCGGGAGCAACCGGAGCAGGAAAAACGTCGCGGTGATCGCTATCCAGATGGTCAGTACGGCCTTCAGCGCCCGGTTGAGCACGAAGCGTGCCACGGGGGACCCCTCCCTTCTAATGCTGGCGTCGGCCGGTCAGCCGACCGGCTTGACCTGGGCGAGCGAGTACGCGGTGACCATGCCGAGCAGGTCGGAGGGCGACGCGACGAAGCCCTGGAACTTGCTGGCGTTGTAGGCGAACTGGAAGTTCTCCACGTACAGCGGGGTCAGGTACGCCTGGTCGTGCACGACCTTGTCGATGTTCTTGATCTTCTCGACGAAGGCGGCGTGGTCGGTGGTGCCGGCGGCGTCGTTGATCAGCCGGTCCATCTCGTCCGACTTGAGCAGGTTGTAGTTGATCCCACCCGGGTTGCTGGACAGGTACGTGCTGCGCAGCTGGTCCATCGGGTTGTCGAAGACGCCCCACTGCGACGCGTCGATGTCGTACTTGCCTTCCTTGGTGCGGCTCAGGAAGGTGTTGCGCTCGACGCACTCGTTCTTCAACTTGATGCCGGCCTTCTCGGCGCTCTCCCGGAACAGCTGCACCACCCGGGTCATGTTGGCGTTCGACTGGTCGCAGGCGACGCCGAGCTCCAGCCCGTCGAAGACGCCGTCGCCGTTGCCGTCCTTGTAGCCGGCCGCGGTGAGCTTGGCCTTCGCCCCCGCCGGGTCGAACGCGTACGGCTGGAGCTGGGTGTTGTCGTACTCGGCGAAGATCGGCGAGATGGGGCCGGCCATCTGCTGCGCGTCGCCCTGCAGCACCGAGGCGATGATGGCCTTGGTGTCGACCGCCATCGACAGCGCCTGCCGGACCTCCTGCTTGGCCAGGTCCTTGTTGTTCATGTTGTACGTCAGGTGGGCGAAGCCGAGCGCGCCGACCTTGGTCAGCTTGATCTTCGAGTCGCCCTGGAAGGTCTTCGCCGCGGACGTCGGCACCGGGGTACCCATCAGGTCGATGTCGCCGTTGCGCAGCGCCAGCATCATCGTGTTGACGTCCGGGTAGATGCGGTACTCGACCTTGCTGACGGCCGCCTTGCCACCGGGCGCGAGCGGGTACTTGTCGTTGCGCTTCATCACGTACCGCTGGCTCTTGGTGGCGCTCTCCAGCACGAACGGCCCGGCGCCGACCCAGTTGGAGTCGTTGGGGAACTTGGACAGGTCGCCGGCGGACTCGAAGACGTGCTTGGGCACGACCGACATCCAGAAGCCGACACCCTCGGCGAACGGCGCGTACGCCTGCGAGAGGTGGAACT
This sequence comes from Dactylosporangium sp. NPDC051087, assembly GCF_055586325.1. Classification (NCBI taxonomy): domain Bacteria; kingdom Bacillati; phylum Actinomycetota; class Actinomycetes; order Micromonosporales; family Micromonosporaceae; genus Dactylosporangium; species Dactylosporangium sp. NPDC051087. The sequence continues at coordinate 123,167 of NZ_JBVJIJ010000018.1, forward strand.
TCACCGTCGTCGCGTCCGGCGCCTCGATCGAGGTGACCCAGGTGAGCTTGGCGGCGACGTTGCCGAGCTTGTACTTCATGATCGACTCGGCGCTGAACTTGACGTCATCGGCGACCACCGGCTTGCCGTCGGTCCACATGAAGTCGTCGCGCAGCTTGAACACCGCGGTCTTGCCGCCGTCCTCGTAGCTGTACTCCTTCGCCAGCTCCGGCGCCTTCTTCGCGTTCTCGTCGAGCCGCAGCAGGTGCGGGTACATCGCGTTGAGAATCCAGGAGTCGGTCTTGCTCAGCGACTGCAGCGGGTTGAAGTTCGAGACGTCGGTCGTGGTGCCGATCCGCAGCACCGCGTCGCCGCCGCCGCTGCCCTTCGACGAGTTGTTGTCCTCGTTGAGCCCGCAGCCGGACAGGGTCAGGGCGACCGCCGCGCCGAGCGCGACGGCGGCCTTGCTCAGGTTCCTCACCAAACCTCCTGAAGTACGCGAATGATGTTGCCGCCGATGACCTTGGCGATCTCGTCATCGGAGTAGTCGTGCTGGACCAGCCAGCCGACGATGTTGCTGAAGCACTCGGCCGGGTTCTCGAGCCCGGAGACGTACGGCACGCGCGGGTGGTCGACCGCGCCGTGCGCCCGGCCGATCGCCAGGTGCCCGACGAAGCTGTCGTGCAGGCCGACGTGGTCGCCGAAGTTGGTGTCCGGTCCGAACGCCACGTGGTCGATGCCGACCAGCTCGACGCAGTGGGTGAAGTGGTCCATCACCGACTCGATCGAGTGGTGCGGGTGCTTCGCGGACAGGGTGGTGTGCGGGGCGGCCTCGATGCCGATCACGCCGCCGCGCTCGGCGCAGGCGCGGATCACGTCGTCCGGCTTCATCCGGGGCGTGTCCCAGACCGTGCGCGAGCCGGCGTGGGTGATGAAGACCGGCACCCGGCTGGCCTCGATCACGTCGCGGGACGTCTGGTCGCCGGAGTGCGAGATGTCGATGGCGATGCCGAGCTTGTTCATCCGGTCGACGGCGCGGCGGCCGAAGTGGGTGAGGCCGCCGTCGCGGTCCTCGGAGAGCCCGCTGCCGAGCATGTTGGCCTGGCTGTAGGCGATGCCCATCTGGCGCACGCCGAAGCCGTACAGGATGTCGATCCGGTCCAGCTCGTTCTCGATCATCGTGGCCGCCTCCAGCCCCGCCACCAGGGCGAGCCGGCCGTCGCGCTTGGCCGCGAAGATCTCGTCGAGGGTGGTCGCCACCACCACGTAGTCCTGCTTGGCGACATCGGCGAAGCGCAGCCCGATGTCATAGATGACGTCGTCCCACTTCCAGGCGTGCTCGCTGGTGACACAGCCGGTGCCGTTCATGAAGTTGTCAAAGACGGCGGTGAGGCCGGACCGCGCGAGCCCCTCGAACCCGAAGGCGTTGCGTCCGGTGCGGTTGTAGTCCCGCAGTTGCGTGACGTCGGCAGGAAGGATCTTGGGGTGCTCGTGCAGCGAGATCGCGGCGTGCTCGCTGAGCAGCCGGGCGACCCGTTCCCGCTGGCTGTCGGAGAGCCCGAGGTCGTGCTCGGGCACCCGGCCCAGCTGTGGGGCCAGTTCGAACACCTTGAAGTCGGTATGGGGAGCCAGGTAGTCGAACGACTTGTATCCCTCGTACCGGGCGGCGGGTTCCTGCACGCGTCCACCTCACGTCGGCATGGATTGAAGGCCTGAGGACAGAGGTCTGACCTCCGGCCACTGGCACTGTACGTGCGGCGGCGCGCGCCGGGAAAGCCGTCGTGACCGGACTGTTACGTGTTACAGCAGGATTTCGGCCCCACCACCGCCGCTGCCGTTCCGCGGCATGACACCCGTCGTGGCTCAGTCGCAGCAATGCCGTCGGTCACGGGAAAGGCAGAGGTGGCCGACTGACCGGATCGTTTCGGTAAGGTGGCCGCGTGAATTTGCGCATCGACCTTTTCGGCGGTTTCCGGGTGTACGTGGAAGGTCGGGCCATCGATCCGGGGATGTGGACCCAGCGGAAGCCAGCGGCCCTGGTCAAGATGCTGGCGCTGGCGCCGGGGCAGCGGTTGCGGCGGGAGCGGGTGACGGCGGCGCTGTGGCCGGAGTTCGAGCCGCCGGCGGCGGCCGCGAATTTGCGGAAGGTGTTGCATTCCGCCCGGCGGATTCTGCATTCCGTGGATGGCGCGGAATACATCGTTTCGGCGGGGGATCTGCTGTTTCTGCCGCCCGGTCGGCTTTCGGTGGATGTCGGTGACTACTGGTCGCTGGTGGCCGAGGCCCGGGCGAGCAGGAAGGTCGATGCGTACGCCGCCGCGATCGCCGTGTACCGGCAGGGGCTGCTGCCCGAGGACCTGTACGAGGAGTGGGCGGCGGCGCCGCGTGAGGAGCTGCAGGCCGACTTCCTCGCCCTGGTCGGGGAGTACGCCGGGCTGCTGGAGGCCGGCGGTGACCTGGTCGAGGCGGCCCGCGCCGTGCAGCGGCTGGTGGCCGCCGACCAGCTCGGCGAGGCGAACCACGCGTGGCTGATGCGGCTGTACGCGTTGGCCGGGCGCCGCGACGAGGCGCAGCGGCAGTACGCACAGCTGTGCGAGGTGTTGCGGGAGGAGCTGGGGGTGGGACCGGCCGCGGAGACCCAGCGCCTCTACGAGGAGATCCGCGCCGAGCAGGTGAGCGAGCCGGCGCTGACCACCGACCTGTGGGAGCGCGTCGGCGACCTGCGGGTGCAGTCGGGGAACCCGTCCGCGGCGGTGCAGGCCTACGCGCAGGCGCTGGCCGCGGCGCCGTCGGGGCGGGTGCACCGCAAGGCCGCGGGCGCGTGGCTGATGCAGCACCGGCCCGGCGAGGCGGAGCCGCACCTGGCGGCCGCGGACGGGTCCGGTCCCGGCCCGGCCGAGCGGGGCCGCCTGAGCTGTCTGCGCGCCCAGCTGGCGTGGGAACGCGGCGACCTCGCGGCCGCCGGCCGGCACGCCGAGGAGGCGCACACGGCGGCGCTGGCGCACGGCGACGAGGACGACGTGGCCGCGGCGCTGGAGGCGCTGGCGTTCGTCTCGCACCTGCGTGGCGACTGGCGTCCCGGCCTGCGGCATCAGATCGAGCGGCTGACCGGTTCGGCGCTCGGCCAGCGGGTGGCCCGGTTCTGCGACTTCAACCACTGCCTCAGCCAGTACCAGCTGTACGGTGACGACTCGACCCGCGACGTGGACGAGTACGCCCGGGAGACGCTGGCGCTCGCCGAACGCCTCGACGCCGTGCCCGCCCAGGCGTTCGCCTGGTGCCTGCTCGGCGAGTCGCTGCTGCTGCGGGCGCGGTGGGACGAGGCCGCCGCCTGCCTGGAGCGCAGCTGCGACCTGTACGAGCCGCTCGGCAGCCGCACGGTCGCGCTGCCCTGGCTGCGCCGCGCCGAGCTGGCGGCGTGCGTCGGGGAGCACGCCGAGGCGACCGTGTTCCTCAATCGGGCGACGTCGATCGCGACCGTGACCCCGATGGCCCGTCACGCGTGGGCGCGGCTGCACGCCACGGCCGCGTTCGCGGCGGTGGAGCGCGGCGAGCCCGAGGCGGCGGTCCGCTCGGTGCGTTCGGCGCGGTCCGCGGCGGCCAGGTACGGCGAGTGCCCGACCTGCAGCGCGCTGCTGAACCCGGTCGGCGCGCAGGCCCACGTCCAGGCGGGCGCGCCGGAGGGAGCGGCGGAGCTGGCCGCGGCGGCCGCCCGGTTCGCGGGTGCGTTCGCCAGTTCCGGCTGGGCCGCGATGGCCGACCTGACGGCGTCCTACGCGGCGGTCGCGGCCGGCGACCCGGCCCTGGCCCGGGACCGGCGGCAGGCCGCGGTGGCCGGCTTCACCCGGGCCGATCACCCGTTCTGGGTCGATCGCACCCGCGCTGAGCAGGCCTTCCAATAAGGTAACGCCCAGGGAACGCCGCCTTCCTACTGTTCTCCTCAACGCCCGGCCGCGCCGGCCGGGCGAGGATGAAGGAGCACGAGATGAGCTTGACGATCGGTGACGTCGCCCCCGACTTCGTGGCGGCGACCACGGACGGCCCGATCAGCTTCCACGAGTGGATCGGCGACTCCTGGGCGGTGCTGTTCTCGCACCCGAAGGACTTCACCCCGATCTGCACGACCGAGCTCGGCTACATGGCGAAGATCAAGCCGGAGTTCGACAGGCGCGGCGTCAAGCTGATGGCGCTGTCGGTGGACCCCGTCGACCGGCACGCCCAGTGGGCCGCCGACATCGAGGAGACGCAGGGCACGGCACCCAACTACCCGATGATCGGGGACGCGGACTTCGTCGTGTCCAAGGCGTACGGGATGCTCGGCGCCGACGTCAGCGGTGACGCGGCCGACCGGACCGCCGCCCAGAACCAGACGGTCCGCGGGGTCTTCGTGATCGGCCCGGACAAGAAGATCAAACTGATCCTGCTGTACCCGATGACCACCGGACGCAACTTCGACGAGATCCTGCGGGTCATCGACTCGCTGCAGCTGACCGCCCGGCACGCGGTCGCCACGCCGGTGAACTGGCGACAGGGCGAGGACGTGGTGATCGCCGGCTCGGTCAGCAACGAGCGGGCCCGCGAGGTCTTCGGCGTCTGGAAAGAGCCGAAGCCGTACATCCGCATCGTCGCGCAGCCGGCCTGACGTCATGCGCGTCCTGGTGCTGGGTGCCGGCTTCGGCGGTCTGGAGCTGACCACCCGGCTGTCCGAGGCGTTGGGCGACGCCGCCGAGATCACCCTGGTCGACAAAGCCGACGGGTTCGTCTTCGGGTTCTCCAAGCTCGACGTCATGTTCGGCCGCACCACCGCGGCGGCGGTGCGGCACCCGTACGCGGACCTGGTCAAGCCGGGCGTCCGCGTCGTACGGGCCGAGATCCGGTCCATCGACCCGGCGGGGCGGCGGGTCGAGACCGACGAGGGCACCTACGAGGCGGACGTCCTGGTGGTCGCGCTCGGCGCCGACCTGGACCCGGGCGCGACCCCGGGCCTGGTCGAGGCCGGGCACGAGTTCTACACGGTCGGCGGCGCGTTCGCGCTGCGCGAGGTCCTCGAACGGTTCGACGGCGGCCGGGTGCTCGTCGGGGTCACGTCGACCCCGTTCAAGTGCCCGCCGGCGCCGAGCGAGACCGCGCTCATGCTGCACGACCTGCTGTCCGCCCGCGGCATCCGGGACCGCTCGACGGTCGACCTCGTGATGCCGCTCGGCGCGCCGATCCCGCCGTCGCCGGCCGCCTCCGCGGCGCTGCTGACGGCGTTCGCCGAGCGGGGCATCGGCTGGCACCCGAACCGGCTGGTGCGCGGGCTCGACCCGCGGCGCAAGGTGGCCCTGCTCGCCGACGGCGACGAGCTGCCGTTCGACCTGTTCCTCGGGGTGCCCGTGCACCGGGCGCCGCAGGTGGTGCTGGACTCCGGGATGTGCGTCGACGGCTGGATCCCGGTCGACCCGCTGACCCTGCGCACGCGGTACGACGGTGTCTACGCGGTCGGCGACGTGACCAGCGTCGGCACGCCCAAGGCCGGGGTGTTCGCCGAGGGCCAGGCGGCGGTCGTCGCCGACCAGATCATCGCGGCGCACCGCGGCGACGGTGCCGCGGCGACCTACGACGGCACCGGTATCTGCTTCGTCGAGTTCGGCGAGGAGCGCATCGGCCGCGTCCAGGTGACGTTCCGCCGGGGCGAGACGCCGTTCGGCACCTTCGACGACGCCTCCGACGTCTACCGGGCGGACAAGACCGAGTTCGGGTCGAGCCGGGTCCGGCGGTGGTTCGGCCGCGCCTGGACCTGAACCGCGCCGGCCGGCCCGTTCTTGCCGAGCGCCACTCGGGCGACCCGGCCCTGTGCGTGCAGGGCCGGGTCCACCGCCCGTCCCTGCGCGGCTCAGTTCTGGTCCAGCTCCTTGAGCAGGTAGAACGCGGTGTCGCTGCCGTACTCGGTGAGGGCGGCCCGCAGCGCCGTCCGGTAGGCGTCCCGCTCGTCCTCGGTGCGCTGCGGCGCTCGGTACAACGGGAACAAGGCCTGCAGGGCCATGTCTCTCCCGTCGTGGCCCACCTCGGGCGTGAGGGACATGAGCTGCGCCCACGCGCCGGGCACGCGGCCGGCGCAGCGGGTGATCGGGTGGCTGAAGTCGTCGTAGTGGAAGCGCCCGGGCTGCGCGCCGACCTGCACGAGCGCCTCCAGGGCCTCGGGCGGGACGCTGTCCATCCGCTCGAGGTGCCACGCGGCCTGCACGGCCCGGCCGTCGTCGGCCCCGTGCAGGTCGGCGAGCACCGCCGTGAGGATCTCGGGATCCGGCCGCAGCCCGGCGCAGACCACGCATCCGCACCGCTCCCGCGCGGCGTCGACGCGGCCGGTCTCCTCCTCGGTCAGCTCGTCGAGCGGCAGCAGGAGGTCGTCGCCCCGCAGCCCGTCGTCCTCCACGAGCCACAGCCGGTCGCGCAGGACCACGAACCGTTCCTCGCCCGCCGCCGCGTCGGGCCGCGGCCCGGTGACGGTGACCCCGTGCCGCCCGGCGACGTACCCGACCCGCTTCCAGTCGACGGCGACGGCGACGGCGCACCAGTGCGCCCAGGCGAGCATCGAGCGCGGGCAGCTGCCGGCGGGGCTGGGAAACCACCAGTACATCCGCCGGTCCCCGGTCCGATGCCGCTCCGCGGCCGGTTCGAGCCCGTCGAGGTAATGGTCCAGCTCGTCGTAGGCCTTGCCGCCGAGCACGTGGAACCACTGCGCGAACGTCCGCATCTCCTCCCACACCGCCACGCGCGCCGTGTCGACGTCACCGTCGCCGTCAATGCCGATCGAGAACCCGATGCCACCCATGCGCGCGGACGCTACCAACCGCGCGCCATCCGCTCGGCCACCCGCGTCGGTCAACCGGCTTGCAGGGCGTCCCGGACCTGCGGGGTCGGCGGGGAGGTGACCGCCGGCGGGCGGCCGCGCACCGCGTCCCAGGCGGCCTTGCCGCTGGCGAAGTAGTCCCGCACGGCCTTGCCGGCCAGCAGGCCGGCCGCGCAGCCGTCGCAGCGGGCGTTCACGCCGTCGGTGTCGATGCCCGCCTGCCGGCACAGCGTCACCGCGCGGGACAGGTGGTAGGCCTGGGTGACGACCAGGGCCCGGGTGACGCCGTAGACGTCCCGCGCCCGCACGCACGTGTCGTAGGTGTCCAGGCCGTACGGGTCGGGCACGATGCGGCGCGGGTCGACGCCGAGGCCGGTCAGGTACGCGGTCATCACGGCCGGCTCGTCGCCGGACTCGCCGCCGCCGTCGCCGGACACCAGGATCACCCGGGCGCGGCCGCTGTCCACCAGTGCGGCGGCGGTGTACAGCCGGCCGGCCAGGCGTGGCGCGGGCGTCCGCCGGTCCGCGGCCACCTCGCCGCCGAGCACGATGACGACGTCCACGGCCGGCGCGTCCGCCTCGTCGTGCACGTGACCGCTCGCGGCGATCTGCGTCCACAGCCATGGCGCGCTGGTGAGCAGCAGCGCGGCGGCCGCGCCGAGCACCACCCGCCGGCGCCACCGGCGCACCGGCTTCGCCTTCTCCTGTGCGTCCGTCATGCCGAGCACCCTATTCACCGGACGCCATGGCGTGGGGCCGCCGGCCTTCGCTCGGAACCGCCCCGGCGTGGGTCACCGGCGACCTGAGCGTGCCGCCGCCGGCTCTCAGCGCGTAGGCGTAGAGGGTGACCATGCAGATCAGGCTGGCGGCCGAGCCGGTGAGCAGGCCCCAGGCGGCGCCGCGCAGGCCGCCGTGGCCGGCGCCGAAGGTGAGGCCGCTGAGGGAGACGGCGGCGAAGAAGACGTAGTGCGCGAAGAGCATCCGGGCGCGGTGCATGCCGCGCATCGCGGCGGTGAACGGGACCTGGAGCAGGTAGAGCGCGCCTTGCAGGGCGACGGGCAGCACCAGTGACGCGGCCTCGGCGAACTTCTGGGTGTGGACCAGGACGGAGGAGACGACGGGCCAGACGGTGAGCACCATGAGCGCGCCGAGGACGGCGAACGCGGTCGCCAGCCGGCGGGTCTGGCGGCGCAGGGCGAGGAGGCCGGGTTCGGCGGCGTTGCGGGAGACGTGGGGGACCAGCAGGTTCTGGACGGCGGTGATCAGGTTCTGCACGGGCTGGAGCTGGACGGTCTGCACGAAGCGCAGGTTGGCCAGGTCGATCGTGGACAGGCGGGCGGCGACGATGAAGCTGATCGCCAGGACCTGGACCTGGGCGACGACGGCGGTGATGGTGAACCAGCCGGACAGCTGTCCGGTGTCGGCCAGCCAGGCCCGCGGACTGCCCTGCCAGGGCAGCCGGCGTTCGCGGACGAGGTGGACGGTGACGCCGGCGGTGGCGCCGAGGCCCCAGCCGGTGAGCAGCCCGCCGGCGCTTGCGGTGTGGGTGAGGACCATGACGGCGACCACGACGGCCTGGGTACCGGCCCAGACCAGGTCGATGCCGAGGGCCTTGTCCGGGCGGCGGTCGGCCAGGTGATCGAAGCGGGCCGTGTCGTGCAGCATGATCGGGACCATGAACGGCGCGAGCCAGATGAGCTGGCGCAGGTCGATCCCGCCGCCACCGGGGTGCAGGGCCCACAGGACCACGAAGACGACGGTGGTGATCAGGCCGGAGCACAGCGCGGTGGCGAGGCCGTTGCGGGCCAGGCGCGCGCGGGGCTCGCCGTCGTGGCGCGACGCCAGTGCGAGCAGCACGTCACCGACGACCGCTCGGTTGAGGCACGTCGCGAAGTAGCCCACCGCCAGCGCCAGGGCGAGCGCGCCGAACTGCCCCTTGGGCAGCAGGATCCCGCCCAGGAGGGTGTTCGCCGAGTTGGCGGCGGCGATGACCAGCTGGTCGAGCAGCCCGGCGCCGGCGAGCCGGCCTCGGGCGCGCGGGACGCGCGTCCGCTCAGGCGTCCTGGGTCTGGCCGGCATGCTCGACCAGCGTCGGCGGCTGCACCGCGGCGGGAGCGGGCGCGGCGAGCTCCTGTTCGTCGTAGTGGCGCTCGCCGCGGATCGTGGTCAGCACGGCACGGACGAGCAGTTGCAGGTCGAGTCGCACGCCCTGGTGCTCGATGTAGGCGAGGTCCTTCACCAGCCGCTCCTGCGGCGGCATGTAGAACCTTTCGATCTGGGCGATGCAGGCGATGCCGGGCCGCACCGTGTGCCGTTCGGTGTAGCCGGGCACCGACTCGAGGTGCTTGCGGACCAGCACGGTGCGCAGCGGCCGCGGCCCGACCAGGCTCATCGAGCCGCTGAGCACGTTGATCAGCTCGGGGAGCTCGTCGAGGTGCCAGCGGCGCAGCCGGCGACCGACCTTGAGCGTGCGCGGGTCGCCGGCGGGCGACACGACCGGTCCCGTGAGCCGCTCGGCGCCGTACTGCATGCTGCGGAACTTGAACTGGCGGAACGTGCGGCCGCCGCGGCCCACGGAGTTCTTGGTGAAGAAGATCGGCCCGGGCTCCTCGAACCAGATGAGCAGTCCGATGATCGGCCACAGCGGCAACGTGACCGCCAGGCCGACGAGCGCGCCGGTCACGTCCAGGACCCGCTTGCCCCGCGGCACCGGGCGCACGGTGCAGGTCTTGTGGTACCCCAGGACCGCGTGCTGGACGGCGGGCGACGGCGGCGCGTTGTCCTCGACGATCCCGGCGGTGGCGCCGCTGAGCACGATCCCGCCGGCGAACGATCCGGTGATCAGGATCATGGCGACCCGGGCCGGCACCTCGTGATCGAGGCGCAGCCAGATCCACGGCGCGGCGATCAGCGCCACGGTGACGAGGAAGGCGACCCGGCAGGCCCAGGCCCGGACCCGCCGGGGCACGGAGGAGGTGAGGACGACGGCGGGAAGCAAGGCCAGCAGCAGCGGGAAGAGCAGCCACCAGAGTCTCACGGGATCTCGGACCTCCTGGGCAGGCGGGCACGCGCCGTCGTCATCGGTATGCCTTCTCCCGCTCGGCCCACATGGTGAACAGCAGCAGGATCCAGATCTCCCGGGCGTGTTCGGCCACGCCGCTGAGGTGGCGCTCGACGATCTCGTTCACCGCGTCGAAGCGCAGGTAGCCCTGCCGCCGCAGGACGTCCCGGCACAGGTACTCGCGTACCAGCGGCCGGAACTCGCCGCGCAGCCAGTGCGGCAGCGGGGCGTTGAAGCCCTTCTTGCCCATGGCGAGCGTCTGCGGCGGCAGCAGGCCGGTCATCGCCTGCCGCAGCAGCCGTTTCGGTTGCCGGCCCGGGAACTTCATCGACCCCGGCAGCGAGAAGGCGAACTCGAGCATCGACGTGGCCAGCAGCGGGACCCGTACCTCCAGGGAATGCGCCATGCTCACCCGGTCGACCTTCGTCAGCACGTCGTCGGGCAGGTAGACGTGGGTGTCGGTGTACTGGAACCGGGTCGTCCGGTCGAAGCCGGCGCCGGCCTCGTAGTGCGCCTCGTGCGTGTCGTACGTGTCGCACAGCTCGGCGAGCACGTCCGGCTGCAGCAGCCGCGCCTTGTGCGCCTCCCGGAACACGACCCGCCACAGGTAGTGGCTGCGGCCGGGCTCCTCGAGGGCGTTGTCGGCGAAGCGACGGGCCTTGAAGTCGAAGCTCGCCCTGGCGCTGGAGCGCGGAAGGAAGCGCAGCAGGCCCGGCACGATCCCGGCCGTCACCGCGCGCGGCAGGTGGCGGTAGTAGCGGGCGTACTTGTCGGCCTGGTACGTGAGGTAGCCGGCGAAGAGCTCGTCCCCGCCGTCGCCGCTCAACGCCACCGTCACGTCCCGGCGGGCGAGGCGGCACAGGTAGTAGGTGGGCACCATCGACGGGTCGGCGAACGGCTCGTCGAAGGCCGGCAGGATGCCGTCCATGACGTCCTCCGCCGTCGGTTCGACCACGAGCTCGGTGTGGTCGGTGCCGAACCTGTCCGCGGCGAGGGCGGCCCCGGCGCGTTCGTCGTACGACCTGTCGGCGAAGCCCACCGAGTAGGTCTTCAGCGTGGCGTCAGGCAGCGCGCGCCGGGCCGCCGCGACGACCGTGCCGGAGTCCATGCCGCCGCTGAGGAAGAAGCCCACCGGCACGTCGGCGGCCAGCTGCTGGCGGACGCATTCGACGGTGAGGTCACGCAGGACCGCGCACGCGTGGGCGGCGGTGATGCGGGGCCGCCGCGGCACGTCGGCGAGCGCCCAGTAGCGCCGCACCGTGCTGCGGTTGTCCTGCCAGACCAGCGTCGTGCCCGGTTCGAGCTTGCGGATCTCCCGGTACATTGTCCGCGGTGCGGGCACGTACATCAGCGACAGGTACGCGCTGAACGCCTGCAGGTCCGGTGTCCGATCGGGGATCGCGCACAGCACCGCCTTGATCTCCGAGCCGAACACGAGACCGTCGGGGCGCTCGGCGTAGTGCAGCGGCTTCACCCCGACCCGGTCGCGGCACAGGACCAGCCGGTGCCGGGCGCTGTCGTACAGGGCGACGGCGAACATGCCCTCCAGGTGCCGCGCGAAGCCGGTGCCGAACTCCTCGTACAGGTGCGGGATCACCTCGGCGTCGTTGCCGGAGCGGAAGGTGTGGCCGCGCGCGGCGAGGTACTGCCGCAGCCGCCGATGGTTGTAGATCGCGCCGTTGAGCACCGCGTGCACCGTGCCGTCCTCGGACCGCACCGGCTGCCGGCCGTGCAGCACGTCGATGACCGCCAGCCGCGCCACCGCCAGGCCGGCGGTGGCGGTGACGAAGAAGCCGTCCTCGTCCGGGCCCCGGTGGGCGAGGCTGCCACACATGGCGCGCAGCCGGTCCTCGTCGACGGCGGGTCCGCCGCCGGTCACGACGATTCCGGTGATTCCGCACATGAGTCCTCCGCCGCGGTCAGACCGGTGCCGGTTCGGCGGGCCGGTGCGAGGGCACGGGCACGGCCGGCTCCCACAGCCCGACCTTCTGCGCCGAGAGCCGCACGAGGTACCGGGGGCCGAGGACCAGGTACCGCCGCCACAGCCGGCGCGGCTCGAGGAACAGCCGCCACAGCCAGGCCAGGCCGTTGCGTTGCATCCAGCGTGGGGCGTAGCTCAGCAGCCCGGCGTGATAGTCGAAGGCCGCCCCGACCGCCAGCAGCGGCATGGCGAGCAGCGGCCGCATCGCGTGGACGAACGACTCCTGCCGCGGACAGCCGAGACCGACCAGGACCAGGCGGGCACCCGACGCGTTGACACGTTCGGCGATGCGCGCGTACTCGCCCGGCTCGGCGTCACGGAACCGCGACGGTTCGGCGCCGGCGATCCGCAGCGCCGGGACCGTCCGGGGCAACGCCTCGGCCAGCCTCGCGACGGTCCGCGGCGTGGACCCGTACAGATAGACCGGCAACTCCTCGACGGCCGCGCGCCACAGCACCCGGAGGGTCAGTTCCGGCCCGCTCACCCACTCGCGCAGCTCGGCCCGGTGCAGCAGGTTCAGCGCCCAGCGCACCGGCTGGCCGTCCGGGACGACCACGTCGAAGGCGTTGAGCCGGGCGTTGTGCCGCCGATCGGACACCCCGGTCATCACGCCGTGCACGGCCAGCGCGGTCAGGATGAACGGGCGCTGCTGCCGGGCCGCCACGAACACCTTCGCGACCGCCGCGTCGTAGTCGATGACGTCGACCAGCACCCCCATGACGCTGCGTTTTCCCGCGTCGACCAACGCTCTTCCTTTCCTCTCGCCCCGCCGGCACGCGCCGACCACGCCGGCGGGCTCGAGGCAACGAACGCCGGCGTCAACTGCGGGATGCTGAGCGCGCCTGTACCCGCGCGGTTGCCGGCAAACGCCGGACGGGGGCCGTGCGGAGGTGACTTGCGGTGGGCGGGCGCGCGACCGCGACGCCGTGCCGGCGTGTCCCTCGCCCCGGTCACCCGAGGTATCACCGACCCGGCAGGTTTACGCGGTTCCGGCCGTACGCCGTGAAGATCGTTCCGGGTGCCGTCAATCAGGACGTGAAGGGTCCGACCGAAGAAAGGAGCCGGATGGGTTCGAAAGTGGCGGTGGAAGGCGACGACGCCGAGTTGCTGGCGCGGTCGCTGTCCGATCCGGAGAGCTTCTCGACGCTGTTCGACCGGTACTTCACGGCACTGCACGGGTACGCGTCGCGGCGGCTCGGCGGCACCGGCGGCGACGACGTCGCGGCCGAGACGTTCCTCGTCGCGTTCCGGCAGCGGGACCGGTTCGACCCCGCGCGCGGCACGGTCCGCGCCTGGCTGTACGGGATCGCGACCAACCTCGTCCGTGAGCACCGGCGGGACGAGGAGCGCGGCTACCGGGCGCACACGCGGGTGGCGGCGCAGCCCGTGTACTCGGGTGACGTGGACCGTGCCGACTCCCGCGTGTCGGCGGCCGCGGCCCGGGACGGGCTCGTCGCCGCGCTGGCGGATCTGCAGCCCGGCGACCGCGACGTGGTGCTGCTCGTCGTCTGGGGCGAGCTGTCGCACGACGAGGTCGCGTCGGCGCTCGGCATCCCGGTGGGCACGGTCGGATCCCGGCTGCACCGCGCCAGGAAACGGCTGCGTGCCGCCCTGGACAACATCAACCCGATCGAAAGGTGACGATCGCCATGGACGAACTTGAACTGCTCGCCGGCGCCCGGCCGGTGAGCCCGCCGCCGGTGGAGACGGTGAACGAGGCGCGGCGCCGCCTGGGACGCCAGATCTACGCCAGGCCCGCGGCGCGCCGGCGGGCACGGTTCCTGCTGCCCGTCGCGGCCGGTGTGCTCGCCGTGTCGACCGGGATCGCGGTCGGCGCGCACGTCCTGAGCCGGGACGCGCCCGCTCCGCCCGGTGCCGGCGGCCGCCCCGGATCGACCCGCACGGCGGACACCGGACCGCTGAAGCCGGACCACCGCTCGGCGCAGGAGCTGCTGCTCGTCGCGGCCGAGCAGACGCTGCACCAGACCGACCCCGGCTCGGGCAGATACTGGCTGTCCACCTGGGAGGAGGGCCAGCTCCTGCAGGTCGGCGGGAAGGGGGCCGAGTACGCCGTCATGGGCCGCCACGCCAACCGCCAGTGGTACTCGAGCACGGACAGCTTCACCGTGTTCGAGTCCCGCTGGGCCGGTGCGGAGCCCGCCTCCGACGCGGACAAGGCCGCCTGGAAGCGCGCCGGGTCGCCGAGCAGCTGGCCGATCGACCAGGGACCGGGCTGCCCGGCGGACCCGAGCAAGAGCTACACCCTCGACGCCGCCGAGACCGGCCAGGTCTCCAGGTCCGACGACGGTTCCGGGAACGCCGGCAACGGCAGGCTCACGCCCACCAAGGAGCCGTCCCAGTTCCGGGTCCTCGGCGAGTACCTGACGGCGGACCAGATCCGCGCGCTGCCGTCCGACCCGGCCGCGCTGAAGCAGTGGCTGATCGGCGTCATCCGGAAGCGGAACCTGCCGCACGGGACCGGCGTGGAGCTCGGCGAGTCGCTCTTCAACGGCGTGCAGAACCTGCTGTTCTTCAACCCCATCACGCCGCAGGTCCGCGCCGCCGCGTACCAGGTGCTCGCCGGTATGCCCGGCGTGACGTCGCTCGGCGCGGTGCGGGACGGCGAGGGGCGCAACGGCGTCGCCGTCTCCATCACCAGCAACGACACGGCCGATGAGCAGCGCGCCGACTCGGGCGGGCCCTACGCGGTGAGCATCGTGTTCAGCCCCGACACCGGGGACACGCTCTCGTTCGAGACCCGGGTGCTCAAGCCCGCCGACTACCTGTCGTGGGTGCCGAAGGGCGCGCTGTTCAGCTACCGGGCGGTGACGCAGATGCGCTGGACGGACGAGGAACCCCCGGCCGCGAACGCGCCCTCCGTGGTGATGCGCAGCGCGGGGGCCTGCTGACGATGCCGCGTCTCATCCGGCTGTCCGTGGCGGGTCTGGTCCTCGCCACGACGGGAATCGTCGTGACCGCGGCCGACGACCGGGCGTACGGGCCGCGCTGACGACCGGACCGGCAGAGGAAACGGTCGTCGGGCTCGGGACGGGACCCCTGCTCGACGACCGTCTTCCCGGCCCGGCTGTTCGGTCACCCGCAGCGCCGCAGCGCCGCAGCGTGCCGTTGCCGCCGGCCTCCGGTGCGCCGGCCGGCGACGGCGTGGCCGGTGTTGGTCCTCGCGTCCCGGATCGTGCCGACGATCGTCGTGCCGTCGGTGGCCTGCCCTTTCCAAGGAAGGACGCGACCTCGCGCCCAGCGGTTGTCACCCGGGCCGGGGGATCCGGGCGCCGCTGGGGTCAGGCCGCGGACCGGTAGGAGATGCGCAGGTCGCCGCACGACAGCGTGCGGAAGCGGCGGCGCTCGGTGACCAGGTCGGCGGCGAGCCGGTCGAGGGGGACGTCGGGGGCGCTGGTCAGCCGGGCCGCCACGATGCGCAGCGCGAGCGGCAGGCCACCGCAGAGCTCGACGAGCGTCTGCAGCGAATGCTTGGACGCGGCGCTGATCCCGGTGCCCGAGATCGTGGCCAGCAGCCGGATCGCGTCGTCGTCGCTCAGCGGCGCCACCTCCACGTGCGCGGTCGCGTCCAGCGCCGCGAGCTTCCGCTCGCTGGTGACGATGACGGCGCTGCCGCTCGTCGCGCTGAGCAACGGCCGTACCTGCGCCTCGTCGGCGGCGTTGTCCAGCAGGATGAGCAACCGGCGGTCCGCCGACGCGGAACGGAACCGGGCCGCCGCCTCCTCGACGTCGCTGGGCACCTGGCCCGCCGGGGCGCCCAGGGCCCGCAGGAACCAGCCGAGCACCTGCGCCGCGCCCGCCGTGCGCAGGTCGGCGTACAGCTGACCGTCGGGGAACACCGGGATCAGCTCCGTCGCGGCCCGGATCGCGACCGCCGACGCGCCCGCGCCGCTCGGCCCGTGGATCGCCACGACGGTCGGCATCCCGGCCGGCTTCCCGGCCGGCACCGTACCGTCGCCGCAGCGCGCGGCGACGGTGGCGACGACCGAGTCGACCTCCCGGTCCCGCCCGATCAGCGTCGGCGGTGAGACCGGCAGTTCCCGCGGCGTCCAGGTGGTGACCGTGGCCCGCGGCGCGAGGACCGGCCGCAGCACCGCCCGGGGGTGCGCGACCGGCCCGCCTAACGCCGGGTCGCGGGCCAGCACGGCCTGGTGCA
The DNA here is from genome assembly GCF_055586325.1 of Dactylosporangium sp. NPDC051087. Lineage (NCBI taxonomy): Bacteria > Bacillati > Actinomycetota > Actinomycetes > Micromonosporales > Micromonosporaceae > Dactylosporangium > Dactylosporangium sp. NPDC051087. The sequence continues at coordinate 139,194 of NZ_JBVJIJ010000018.1, forward strand.
GCTGGACCAGGTCCGGCCCGGGTTCGACGCCGAGATCCTCGATCAGCACGGTGCGGGCGCGCTGGAACGCGGCCAGGGCGGCGCCGACGTCACCGACCCGGTACAGCGCGAGCACCAGATGCCCCCAGAGCCGCTCCCGCAGCGGGTGGCTCTCGGTCAGCCGCCGCAGGTCGGCGATCAGGTCCGCGTCGCCGTGCGTCTGCTGCCGCGCGTTGATCCACTCCTCGACGACCGCCAGCCGCTGCTCGTCCAGCGCGGACAGCCGCCGGTCGAGGAACCTGGAGCGCGGCACGTCCTCGCCCGCCGCGCCGTGCCACAGGTCCAGTGCGTCCCGGAAGTACGTCGCGGCCCGGTCGGCCTTGCCGTCGGCGAGTGCCGCATAGCCGGCGCCGGCCAGGTTCGCGAAGACGGCCGTGTCCAGCTCGTCGTCGTCGACCTCGATCAGGTACCCGGGCGGCCGGCCGTGCACCCGTGGCCGCCGCCACCCGTCGATGATCGTGCCGCGCAGGCGGGAGGCGTACGTGCGGATGTTGGAGACCGCCGAGTTGGGCGGCTCGCCGTCCCACAGCACTTCGAGGAGCCGCTCCATCGGCACGACGTGGCCCCGGTCGAGCAGCAACGCCACCAGCATCGCCCGCTGTTTACTGGGTCCGAGCGGCAGGGACTCCGCACCGCACCGCACCGTGACCGGTCCGAGCAGCTGAAATTTCACGATTGCTCCCCGTAGACAGACAGATGTTCGTCGTGGACTTGCACGAACCCGTTCAATATCTGCTGCAAAGTTCGCAAACGTGCGAGGGATTGTAAAGACCTTGCCACCTACCGGAAACAGCCCAAAGCAGCGCGGTGCTCACCCGGCGACGCGCCCGGATCCGGCGGGCGGGCCGGCCACGGTGCCGGCGGAGAACGCGACGACCAGGGCCGTCATCGGCGATATGCCGGGCCGGCGCCGAACAGGCCCGCGATGTCGTCGGCCCACACGACCAGCAGCGCCCCGACGGCACCGGCGAACCCGGCGACGACGAGACCGGCGGGTTCGGTCCCGCCGCCCGTGAGGCCCAGCGCCGCGAATGCCGTGAGGATCACGTTGCGCAGGAGGTGCTCCGGTCCCAGCCGGCGCTCCGACACCCCGAAGCAGCGGCACGGCGCCTGGTCCCCCCGCCGCAGCGCCAGCCCGACCACGGCGGTGAACCCGGCCGTCATCGCCAGGGCGGCCACGGTGCCGGCGGTCGCCGTGGCCGGGACGACGAGCAGCACGGCGATCGTCAGCTCGGCCACCGGCACCGCGGCGGCCGCCGCGATCCTGTCGCCCGCCGTCAGCTTGCGCGCGACCGGCAGCAACCGGGCCAGGGACTGCCGGAACCCGGCAAGGTCACGCAGCTTCGCCACCGCCGCGACCGCGAAGGTCACGCTGAGCAGCACCTGGGCACCGAACGCCACATACCCCATGCCCCGCACGGTACGTACGCCCGGCACACACCATGTACATCGTCGATACATCCGGCCCCGGTGCCGGCCGGTGGCCGCGACGCCGGGGGAGCCCGGAAAAACGAACACCGGCCGTGCCTGCCCGATGGTGCACGGGCAGGCACGGCCGGCGCCTGGATCACTCTTTAGCAGCTGCCGCACGGGTTGTAGTACGTGCGGACACCCTGACCCTCGCAGTAGATGCGGTACCAGTACTGGTACGCGCCGGCGCCGCAGTAGCTGCAGCCGTTGCCTCCCGCGAAACACGCCGCCTGAGCCTTTGCCTTGGGGGCAACAATGCCCAGCAGCCGGTCGCTGATGGCGTTCATGGTCTTGACCATTTGGCCCTCCTTTCGTCCAGCGCCACGCTAGGGAAGATCGGCACATTCCGGCGATACGCGCTGTATATCGCGAAACCGCGGAAATGTATGGGGAAGGTACCCGCAATGTATCCGCGCTGCATACCGTCACCCGGCATGCCGACCTGCCCGAGGAGTTGCTGATGGGTATTCTGACCGCCGCCGTGGTGATCGTGGGCGCATTGTGCGTGATCGATCTCCTGCTCACCGTGGGTGTCATCCGCCGGCTCCGCGAGCACACCGAGCTGCTCGCCGCCGGCGGCGTCCAGCGCGGCGTGGCCGGCGACCCGATCCAGCTGCTCGAAGAGGGCACCCAGGTCGCCGACTTCGCCGCCACGACCACCGACGACGAGCCGATCTCCCGCGAGATGCTCCCGGCGATGAGCGTCGTCGCCTTCTTCTCGCCGGGCTGCAAGCCCTGCGGCGCGATGATCCCCGCCTTCACCGACTACGCCGCCACCCTGCCCGGCGGGCGCGCGCAGGTCCTGGCGGTCGTCGTCGGGGACGTCCAGCAGGCCGGTGCGTACGCCGACATGCTCACGCCCGTCGCGCGGGTCGTCACCGAAGGGTTCGAGGGCCAGATCTCCGAGGCCTTCAAGTCCCGGACCTATCCCGCGCTGTACGTGCTGGACGGTGCGGGCAAGGTGGTCAGCAGCGGCACCGAGATGACGGTGCTGCCGAAGCCGTCGATGCGATGAGACGCAGCGCCGCCGAGGCGGGAGGCCTTGTCTGGCGTACCGCCCCCGCCCTGACCGTCCTGTACGGACTGGTCACCCTCGTCGAGGCGGTCGCTCCCGTCGCGGTGGCGTGGCTGACGAAGTCCATCCTCGATCGGCTCGTCGGTGACGGGCCGATCGCGGCGCTCGCGGCCGCGCTCGCGGCCACCGGCGTGGTGGTCGCCCTGGTGCCGCAGCTCGGCCGGTTCCTGAGCAACGACCTGGGCCGCCGGGTGGGTCTCGGCGCGGCGGAGCGCCTCTTCACGGCGACCGACCGGTTCGTGGGGCTCGCGCCCTTCGAGAACCCGTCCTTCCTCGATCGCCTGCGCCTGGCGCAGCAGGGCGTCAGCGACACCGGCAACCTCGTGACCGGGGTCTTCGGGCTCGGCCGCAGCGCGGTGAGCCTCGTCGGGTACCTCGCCGCCCTCACCGTGATCAGTCCGATGGTGACCGCGGTCGTCGTGGTCGCCGCCCTGCCCTCGGTGTGGGCCGAGTTCGGGCTGTCGCGCAACCGGGCGGGCGTGCTGTGGCAGATCGCGCCGCACCAGCGCCGGGAGTTCTTCTACGGGCAGCTGCTCAGCACCGTCGAGGCCGCCAAGGAGATCCGCCTGTTCGACCTCGGGTCGTTCCTGCTGGAGCGGATGCTCGGCGAGCGGCGCACCGCCGACGCCGCCGAGCGGCGGATGGACCGCAAGGACCTGCTCACGCACGCCGGGCTGGAGGCGCTCGGCGCCCTCGTCACCGGTGGCGCCCTCGTGTGGGCGCTGCTCGCCGCCCGCCGCGGTCAGCTGACGATCGGCGACGTCTCGATGTTCATCCTCGCGGTGGCCGGGGTCCGCTCGGCGCTGGGCGGGCTGATCAGGGACGCGGCCGGCACCCACCAGCGGCTGCTGATGTTCGGGCACTTCACCCAGATCGTCCACAGTGGACCGGATCTCGCGCTGCCCGCCCGGCCGGTCGCGCTGCCGGGACTGCGAGGGTCGATCGAGCTGCGGGACGTCTGGTTCCGCTACAGCGACGAGCATCCGTGGATCTTGCGCGGGGTCGATCTCACCATCCCGCACGGCACCGCCGTGGCGCTCGTCGGGCTCAACGGCGCCGGGAAGTCGACCCTGGTCAAGCTGCTGTGCCGGCTGTACGACCCGACGAAGGGCGCGATCCTGTGGGACGGCACCGACCTGCGTGACGTCGACCCGGCCCGGCTCCGCGAGCGGATCGGTGCGGTGTTCCAGGACCACATGGCCTACGACTTCACGGCCGCCGACAACATCGCCGTGGGTGACCTGAGCGCGCTGGGCGACCTGGACCGGATCAGCGCCGCGGCGGTCCGCGCGGGCGCCCACGACAAGCTCGCCGCCCTCCCCGGCGGCTACGGCACCATGCTGACCCGGATGTTCGCGGACGGCACCGACACCGGCGTCATGCTGTCGGGCGGCCAGTGGCAGCGGGTCGCGCTGGCCCGCGCCTTCCTGCGCGACGGGTGCGACCTGATGATCCTCGACGAGCCCAGCTCCGGACTCGACCCGGAGGCCGAGCACGACGTGCACGAACGCATGCTCGAGCACCGCGCCGACCGGACCAGCCTGCTGATCTCGCATCGGCTCAACGCGGTGCGGGAGGCCGACCGGATCGCCGTGCTCGACGACGGCGTGATCACCGAGCTGGGCGGGCACGACGAGCTGATCGAGGCGGGTGGCGTCTACGCCCGGCTCTTCAAGATGCAGGCGAACGGGTACGCGTCATGACGCTCATCGCGATCGCTGTGCTGCTCGGCCTGGTGGCGGCCGCCGCGATCTGGGCGGGCCGGCGGTTCGTGGTCGTCACCGTCGACGGCGGGAGCATGCGGCCCACCTTCGCCGACGGCGACCGGGTGCTCGTGCGCCGGGCGACGCTCGGGCGCGTCCGCACCGGGGACGTCGTCGTCATGCGGCACACCCCAGGCCCGCACACGATCTATCACGTCATCAAGCGGGCGGTCGCCGTGCCCGGCGACCCGGTGCCCCGCGACCGGGTCCCGCCGCTCGCCGGCGTGCCGGAGCCCACGGTGCCGTCCGGCAAGCTCGTGCTGCTCGGCGACAGCCCGATCAGCACCGATTCCCGGCATTACGGATACGCCGAGGAGCGCCACCTCCTCGGCGTGGTCGTCCGCAGAATGGTCACCCCGACCGCGTCGCGTTGAGCGCCGCCAGACAGATAAGAATGGTTTACGCAATATGATAGGAGTGGTTCAGGCAATAATTTCTGAGTGGTTCAGGCAAATGCTTCGTGATTGGCGTCCGTACGTCAAGAAATTGGCGCCCGACGCTGCCCGGAGCTGCGTTACGGACTATCAATCGGCGTATTGATCATGAACAATTGCTGTCATGAATTTACCGCGCAAAGGCCGGTCCGCCATGGTGCCCGGCCGTGCCTGGCCACGAACCACCACCGCCTTCGCCGCCGCTGCCGTCGCGGCGCTCACACTGCTCGTCGGGGTGTCCGCCACACCCGCCGCCGCGGAAACCGGCACCGCGAGCACCGCCAAGAGCGCCGGGACGTCCACCATCACCGGCGGCAACTCGGACGTCGCCGCGAAGCCGGTGCCGGCGCCGCCGTCGCACGGGCCGAACGTGCACCTCGGCACGGGGGTGCCGCCGAAACCGGCCGTGCCGCAGCGGCAGTCCGTCCAGGCCGCCGCCGCCTGGCAGGTGACCCTCAACGTGCCCGGCGCGGTGCGCACCAGCGAGGGTGTGCTGACCTCGGTGCTGTGGGTCACGCAGAGCGTCCACATCACGGCGACGGCGAATCAGGACCTCGGCCCGACGCCGTACTACATCCGGATCTACCGCAACTCCACGCAGTTCGCGATCTGCGGCACCGGCACCTCCTGCTCGTTCGACGCGACCAGCGCGGTGATCGACTCGGCCTGGTTCAGCGCGGACATCAGCGACGCCGCCGGCAACCGGATCGTCGCGTCGAACCCGCCGTCCGTCCTGGTCGACTGGCACTCCACGAGCGTCGAACTGCGCACCAGCCAGACGACGACCAGCATCGGCGGCGCCGTGACGCTGACCGCGTCGACGTCGTTCGACGTCGGCCCGTCGCCGTTCTACACGCAGATCTTCGACCTGACCACCGGCACCAGGGTGCAGATCTGCGGGACCGGCACCAGCTGCGCGGTCACCATCGCCCAGTCGATCGCGACGACGCGCAGATACCGGGCGTTCGTGTCGCAGAACAGCACCACCCTCCCGCTGCCCGGCGTGCAGGCCGGCAGCCTGATCAACTGGGTCACCTGGTCGAACAGCGGGTTCCGGGTCAGCCTGACGGCGCCGGTGTTCACGGAGACGACCGAGACGGTCACCGCGACGGCGTCGTCGAGCGTGACGCCGACACCGTGGTACATCGAGATCTTCGACGCTGACACCGGTACCCGGATCGCGTTCTGCGGCAACGGGTCGGTCTGTTCGCTGACCGGCTACACCCCGCCCACGCCGAACGTCCAGACCCACCTGGTCGCGTTCATCTCCAGTTTCAGCACGGCCTTCCCGCCGGCCGGCATCCAGGCGTCGTCCAACGTGGTCACGACGCTGCACTACGTTCCGCGCTGACCGCCGCGAACCCGAGCCCGGCGGTCCGGGCCATCCGACGCGGTGGATGGCCCGGACCGTCACGGGGGTCAGGCGGCGGAGGTGCGGACCAGCGTTCTGATCTGGCGGAGCAGCACCGAGATGGCGGCCAGATCGCCCGGGGACTCGCCGAAGTCGCCGATCGCGTTGAGGGTGCGGGCGATCAACGCGGCGTTGCTCAGCTCCCACTCGTGGACCCGGGCCTCGGCGTCGCCGTGGGGAGCCGTCGCGTTGAGGACCTCCGCCGTCAGCGCGGCCAGCGCGGCGTACAGGTCGTAGCGCAACGCCATCCGGGCGAGTGCCTGCCAGCGGTCCTCGCGCGGCAGGTCGGAGATCTTCGACAGCAGGTCGTCGACCCGGAAGCGTTCCGAGATCACGTAGTAGATCGTGGCTACCTCGTTGACGTCCTGGCCGGTCTCGGAGGCGACCTCGACGATGTCGAGCAGGCCGAAGCCGTACATGATCCGGGTCGTCATGTCGGCGATGTCCGCGGGCAGGCCCAGCTCGCGCAGCGCGGCCGCGTTGGTGTGCAGCGCCTCGCGCTCCCGGCCGCGGAACAGCGTCTCCAGCTGCGGCAGCAGGCGCGAGATGCCGGGGCGCAGGCGGGCGATCTCGCCGGGCACGTCGATCGGCAGGCGCCGGTTGGAGACCAGCCAGCGCACCGCCCGGTCGAGCAGGCGGCGGGTCTCCAGGCTGACCGCCGTCTGCGCCTGCGTCGGGACCTGGTTGTCGAGGGACTCGACGGCGCTGTGCAGCTCGCCCAGCCCGTACACGTCCCGGATCACCACGGACGCCCGGAGGATGTCGGCGGCGCCGGCCCCGGTCTCCTCGGCGACGCGGTGGAAGAACGACGGGTCGCTGTGGTTGACGGCCTCGTTGACGACCTGCGTGGTGACGATCTCGCGGCGCAGCGGGTGCTCGGCCATCGCCTCGGCGAAGCGCCCCCGTAGCGGGGTCGGGAAGTAGTCGACGAGCACCCCGCTGGTCCAGCCCTCGTCGGGGAGGCCGGAGTCGAGGATCTCGTGCTCGAGGACGATCTTCGCGTAGGACAGCAGGACGGCGAACTCCGGCGAGGTCAGCGCGACGCCGTCCGCGGCCCGCGCGTCGAGCTCCTCGTCGGTCGGCAGCTCCTCCAGGGCCCGGTCGAGCTGGCCGCGCCGCTCCAGGTCGGCGATGAGCCGCCGGTGCACCGGCAGCAGCGAGCGGGACTGCGCGCGGGCGTTGCCCAGCGCGGTGGCCTGGTCGTAGTTGTCCTTCAGGACCAGCTCGCCGACCTCGTCGGTCATCTCGGCGAGCAGCGGGTTGCGGTCCTTCGGGTCGAGCGCGCCGTCGGCGACCGCGCGGTCGAGCAGGATCTTGATGTTGACCTCGTGGTCGGAGCAGTCGACGCCGGCGGAGTTGTCGATGAAGTCGGTCGCGACGCGGCCACCGGCGAGCGCGAACTCGATCCGGCCGCGCTGGGTCAGGCCGAGGTTGCCGCCCTCGCCGACGACCCTGGCGCGCAGCTCCCGGCCGTTGATCCGGAGGTAGTCGTTGGCCTTGTCGCCGACGTCGGTGTGCGACTCGGTGGCGGCCTTGACGTAGGTGCCGATGCCGCCGTTCCAGAACAGGTCGACCGAGGCCGACAGGATCGCGTGCATCAGCTCGTTGGGCGTCAGTGCGGTGACCGCCGCCGGGATGCCGAGCGCCTCCTTCGCCTCCGGGGAGATCGGGATCGACTTCGCCGTCCGCGGATGCACGCCGCCGCCGGCGGAGATCAGCGACCTGTCGTAGTCGTCCCACGAGGACCGGGGCAGCGCGAAGAGCCGGGCCCGCTCCTGGAACGACGTCGCGGCGTCGGGGTCCGGGTCGATGAAGATGTGCCGGTGGTCGAAGGCCGCGACCAGCCGGATGTGCCGGGAGAGCAGCATCCCGTTGCCGAACACGTCACCGGACATGTCACCGACCCCGACCACCGTGAAGTCGGCGGTCTGCGTGTCGACGCCGAGCTCGCGGAAGTGCCGCTTCACGGACTCCCAGGCACCCTTCGCGGTGATGCCCATCCGCTTGTGGTCATAGCCCGCGGAGCCGCCGGAGGCGAACGCGTCGCCGAGCCAGAACCCGTTCCGCACGGAGATCTCGTTGGCGATGTCGGAGAACGTCGCGGTGCCCTTGTCCGCGGCGACCACCAGGTAAGGGTCGTCGGGATCGTGGCGCACCACGTCGGGCGGCGCGACGACCTTGCCGCCGTCGAGGTTGTCGGTCACGTCGAGCAGCGCCGAGATGAACAGCTGATAGCACTCGGCGGCCTCGTCACGGTCGCCCGGCTTCTCCTTGAGGACGAAGCCGCCCTTGGCACCGGTCGGCACGATGACCGCGTTCTTGACCACCTGCGCCTTGACCAGACCGAGGATCTCGGTGCGGAAGTCCTCGCGCCGGTCGGACCAGCGCAGGCCGCCCCGCGCCACCGCGCCGAAGCGCAGGTGGACACCTTCGAACCTGGGCGAGTAGACGAAGATCTCGAACTTCGGCCGCGGCGCAGGCAGGTCCGGGATCGACTGCGGGTCGAGCTTGAACGCCGTGTACGACTTGGGCCGCCCCTGCTCGCCGCGCTGGAAGAACGACGTGCGCAGCGTCGCCTGGATGGCGTGCAGGAAGGAGCGCAGGATGCGGTCCTGGTCGAGGCTGGTCACCGTCTCGAGGTCCTCGTTGACCGCCGCGACCATCTCCTTCGACCACTCCGACCGCGCGATCTCCGACAGCTGCAGCCGCAGGTCGAAGCGGGCCGTGAACAGGTCCAGGAGCTTCGAGGCGATCGCCGGGTACTGCAGCAGCGTCGACTCCATGTAGTCCTGCGAGAACACGGTGCCGGCCTGGCGCAGGTACTTCGCGTACGCCCGCAGGACGACGACCTCGCGCCAGGTGAGGCCGGCCTTCAGCGCCAGGGCGTTGAACTTGTCGACCTCGGCCTCACCGTGCCAGGTGGCGGAGAACGCGTTCTCCAGGTGGGGGCGCACCTCGGTGATCGTTCGCGCGTCGGGCGGCAGCTGCAGGCCGAAGTCGTAGAGGTAGATGGTGCCGTCGGCGCGGACGATCTCGTAGGGGCGCTCGTCGGTGACCCGCACGCCGAGGGAGTGCAGCACCGGGAGCACGGCGGAGAGGATCATCGGCCGGCCGTAGCGGAGGACCTTGAACCGGACGTCGCTCTCGGCCTGGTGGCGCCGGTAGACGTGCATGACGAGCTGCCCCGGCACGTCGAGCAGCTCCAGCTTGGCGACGTCCTGCACCGCCTCGTACGGCGTGTGCTCGTTCTTGTACGTGTCCGACAGCGCGCCGGCGTACCGCTGGTAGAGCACCTTGGCCTGGTGCTCGTCCTCGATCTTGCGTTCCAGCACCAGCCGGAAGTCGTCGTCCCACAGCCGGGTGGCGTCGGAGAGCCGCTCGGTGAGACGGCGGACGTTGACGTCGCCGGGCGGGTTGCCGGGCTCGGTGCGCACGATGAAGTGCACCCGGGCGAACTTGGACTCGCTGACGCGGGTGGTGTAGTCGACGCCGACGCCGTTGAGCTCGGCGAGCAGGATCTGCTGGATGCGCAGCCGGTTGGCGGTGGTGAACCGGTCCCGGGGCAGGTAGACCAGACAGGAGATGAAGCGGCCGTAGGCGTCGCGGCGCAGGAACAGCCGCAGCTGCAGGCGGCCGGCCAGGCGCAGGACGCCCATGACGGCCCGGAACAGCTCGTCGGTGGTGATCTGGAACAGCTCGTCGCGCGGATAGGTCTCGAGGGTCTCCATCAGCTCCCTGCCGGAGTGGCTGCGCTGCGACAGCCCCGAGCGCTCCACCACCTCGGCGACCTTGCGTCTGACCACCGGCAGGTCCCGCACGCTGGTCCGGTAGGCCGCCGAGGAGAACAGCCCCAGGAAGCGCTTCTCGCCGACCACGTTGCCGTCGGCGTCGAACAGCTTGAAGCCGATGTAGTCCAGATACGCCGAACGGTGCACGGTGGCACGCGAGCTGGCCTTGGTGATGATCAGCAGGCGCTTCTCCAGCGCCTTGGCGTAGGCCTCGGCGGTCATCGAGCTCAGCACCCGCGGGTGCGGCTGGTCGGCGCGCAGGATGCCCAGGCCCGAGCCGAGCACCGCCTGCAGCAGCTCCTCACCGTCGTCGTCCCTGCTCAGCCGGTACTCCCGGTAGCCGAGGAACGTGAAGTGGTCGTCGGCGAGCCAGCGCAGCAGCTCGACGGAGTCGGTGATGTCCTTGTCGGGCACCGGCAGCTGCGCGCTGCCGAGCTCGTCGGCGAGGGTGAGCGCCTGGGTGCGCATCTTCTGCCAGTCCTCGACCGCCTCACGCACGTCGTCGAGCACCCGGGCCAGGTCGTTGCGCAGCTCCTCGAGATCGGCCTCGGCGCGGATCCGGTCGACCTCGATGCGGATCCAGCTCTCCACGATGTCGCCGGGCGCGGCGTCCTCGGGCTCGACGCCGCCCCGGACCCGCTCCAGCGCACCCAGCGGCGCCCGCCGTACGACGACGAGCGGGTGCACCAGCATGCTCACGTCGATGTCGCGCGACGACAACGCACTGGTGACCGAGTCGACGAGGAACGGCATGTCGTCGGTGACGATCTCCAGCGACGTGCCGCCGGCGACGCCCCTGCCCAGGCGCAGCTTCAGCTCGCCGGGCACCCGCTGCCGGGCCAGCTCCAGGTGTGCCCGGGTGATCTCGACCATCTGGGCCACCTGGCAGCCGGCCAGCTCCTCGTCGGGCACCAGGCGCCAGTAGCGCGCGACCAGCTCAGGGTCGGCGTCCTGGGCCGGCGCCAGCGCGACGGCCTCCTCGACCAGGTGCTCCGCGTCGGGCAGGTACTGCTCCAGCCCGTCGTCTTCGACCGCGGGTCCGGCGCTTCTGGCCTTCACCCGGCCGGCCGTAGGCCGGTTCATCGGTTGTTCCCCCTCACCCACGGCGCTGTGGGTCCGAGCTTCGTGTTCGGTCCGTCCCAGCGGCGGTGGAGTGGCTCGTGGGGCACCAAATCCGCTCGAAAGTGGACAAGGTGGCCACGTCTGTAGTGTCTCTCGACCTGCTCGGACCGGCCAGGATCGCCGGGTCCGGCGGATCAGGCGGTCGACGAGCCCGGACGGCCGGTCAGACGGTGGCCCCGGCGGTGACCGCGGCGCCCGCGATGACCACCTCCAGGCAGTCGCGGAACAGGTCGTCCACGGTGCGGCCGGGCCGGAAGTATTCGGCGATGGCGGCGACCGCGGTCGGGTGCCGCTCGGTGAACGCGGCCATGTCGAAGGTCTTCAGCGCCTGCGCGTCCGGTCGGGGAGCCTGCTCCTCGAGGACGTGGCCGACCGTGAAGCGCTCGACGGTCAGGACGATCACGCGGGCCTGTCGCAGCGGGACGCCGCGCGCCACCAGGGCGCTCATGGCCAGTTCGGAGATCGCCGCCATGGTGACGGAGAGCTGGGCGGCGGAGACCACCCGGGCGCCGTCCGGGTGGGCGAGCAGCGCCCGGCGCAGCCGCCCGGCCAGGCCGCTCAACCAGTCCTGCCAGTGCTGGTCCGGCTCGGGCGGTGACATGTCGCCGAGCTCCTGGTCGAGGATCGCGTCGGCGATCGCGGTGACCAGGGCCGCCTTGTTGGGCAGGTGCCAGTAGAGGGTCGGCGACTGCACGCCGAGCCGCGCGGCGAGCTTGCGGGTCGTCACGCCGTCGAGGCCCTCGGCGTCCAGCAGGGCGACGGCCTCGCTGACGATCCGCTGTCGGTCCAGCGCCAATTCCGGTACCTCCCGCCGGCACTCTATCAGTGCTAAAGTCTCTCTATCACTGATAGAGAGAAGGAGACGACGATGACGGTCAAGCCTTCGCTGCACCGGGTGACCCATCGCATTCCCGGAGTTCCCGCGCACGCCGAGCGGCCGGCCGGGCATCAGGGCACGACGGGTCACGGCCGCGGGGCCCACCCCGTGCCGAACCATCGGCCGAACCATCGGTGGAACCACTCGCCCGCCCGCCCTCCCCGGTTCCTGCCGGCCTGGCAGCGCCGGATCGCGGCGTTCTTCGACCGGGAGCGGTGAACACCGCGGGGAGCCGGGGAAGATCATCCCCTGACGACGAACTCCAGCTCGGCCTCGGGGTTGGAGAGCTGGCTGACCCGCAGTGACACCCGCATCCGCCACGTCCCGGGCGCCGAGAGCATGACCTGCGCCGTGTAGAAGCCCGCCGACACCTGGGTCAGCGGGATGTCGCCGATCGTCGCCCCGGCGGAGGACAGGCGCACCACGGGCGGTGCGACGCCCTCGGTGGGTTCACCGGACGCGGAGCTCAGCCGGAGGATGACGGTGCTGGGGCCGCGGGTGAGCGGGGTGAGGGAGGCCCGCACCGTGATGTCGCCCAGTGTCGTCGTGCGGGTGTCGAAATCGGATCCGGCCGACGCGCTCGCGGGCGGGGAGCCGCTCTCGGGGCTCGTGTCGACGAGGAAGCCGGTGATGAGCAGGGCGACGACGAGGACCGCGCCCTCGATCACGGTGGCGCGCACCACCGGCCTGGCGCGCGCCTGCCGGCCGGCCTTGCTCGCCGCCCGCTTGAGCCGGGGGAGGAGCGACCACCTGTTCCACGCCGCGATGGCGAGCGCGGACAGCGCGACGGCGATCTTGGCCAGTACCAGCCGGCCGTAGCTGGTGTCGACGAGCGCTGACCACGACCCGAGGATCCGCCAGACGAGCAGCGAGCCGGTGGTGACCAGGGCCGCGAGGACGCCGGCGGCGGCGGTGGAGAACCGGGTGAGCGCCTCGGCCGCGGCGACGCCACGACCGGAGAGGGCCGGCAGCGTCAGCGCCAGGCCGGCGAGCCCGCCGAGCCAGACGCCGCCCGCGAGGAGGTGCAGCGCGTCCGCGCCGATGGCGAGGAGTTCGGGGCTCGCCGCGCGGGTGTGCCCGGCCAGCGCGGGGGCCGTGAGCGCGACCGCGGCGGCCACGACCGCCGCGCCGCGCCGCCGCCGCGCCGCCGGATCGGGCTTGAGCAGGGCTACGGCCAGCGCGAGTCCGCCTGCGACGGCTGCGGCGACGGCGTAGTCGGTGCCCGGCAGCGAGGACCAGGTCGCGCCCTGCTTGAGCAGGCCTGGCCCGCCGCCGAGCAGATAGACCGCGGTGATCGGCAGTGCTGCCAGCCATGCCACGGCCGCGACGGCCGCGGCGGCCCGCGCGAAGACGGTGAAGCGGCGGTCGGCGCCGGAGTCGGCGGGCGCGAACATGGCGGCGAACGCGACCAGCCCGGCTGCGAGCAGGAGGCCGGCATAGCCCAGCCCGCGGGCCAGGGTCAGCGTCCAGGGGACCTCCGGGACGCCGCCCGAGCCGGCCGGCGGCGGGGTGACGACGGGGGTGGGCGCGCCGACGGAGAACGTGAGGGCGCCGCTGATGGGGTGCCCGTCCGTCGAGACGACCCGCCAGGTGATCACGGTCGTGCCGCTGCCCAGGGGGCCGGTCAGGACGACCTCGAGGTCCGTGCCCGTGACGGTCGGCCTCGCCGCGACCGGCTCGCCCTTGGCGTCGAAGACCTGGACGCCGCCCGGTACGCCGCGGACGGCTTCGTCGAACGTGAACAGGACCCGGTCCGGCGCGGCCTGCAGCACCGCACCCTCGGCCGGGCTGGATCTGGTGAGGTGGGCGTGTGCGTGCGCCGGCTGGGGGAGACCGAACAGCGTCGCGAGGACGAAGCCCAGCACCAGCAGCGATCGGCGGCGGCTCATGCCCGCCGGCGCTGCCGGACGAGGGCCGCGGCGCCGGCTCGCGCGATGCGCCGGGGCAGCGCACGAGCCTGGATCCGGGCAAATCCGATGTCATTGCGCCGCATGTCGCATCCTTGCGCCTCAGGACGAGTCGTGGTGAGCCGGGCGTGCGGGCTCGCAGTGATTCGACCAACAGGTCGAACCGATGTCAAGTATGTGAACTTGTCCAGGTCGCGCATTGCGGCAAGGAGAGGCTCACGGTAGCGTTCGTTCACATTGGTGAACTGAAGTCCATATGATGGACTGCTGATACGAAAGGGGCACCATGCCGAACATCACCGTCGAGCTGCTCGCGGGCCGGTCCATGGAGCAGCGCAGGGCGTTCGCCCGGGCCGTGGCCGACAACGCCGTCGAGATCCTCGGGGCCCGCCTGCAGGACGTCCGCATGGTGTTCACCGAGATCACCGCGGACGACGTGGCCAACGGCGGCGTCCTGGCCAGCGAGGACGCCTCCCGCGCCGGCGTGGTGGCCGCGCTCGAGAAGCGCTGAGGTCACTGCTCGGCCGCGCCGGTCGATGGCACCGGCGCGGCCCTGAACGGCGAATGGGGCCGGCCCGTGGACACGGGCCGGCCCCCATCGTCGTTCGTGGGCCGGGTCAGCGCGCCAGCCGGTTGTCCCGCATCGCCGACAGCCGGGCCTTCACGCTCAGCAGGGTCTCGATGATGAAGTCCTCGCGGCCGTGCTTGAGGCGGCTGATCGGGACCGCGATGCTGAGCGCGTCGACCGACCGGCGGGAGAAGGGCAGCGCGACGCCGAAGCAGCGCACGCCCAGGCAGGACTCCTCGCTCTCCTCCGAGTAGCCGAGCCGGGCGGCCTTGTCGATGATCGCCAGCAGGGCGCCCCGGTCCGTGATCGTCTGGGCGGTGATGGCCTTGATCTGGTGGGGGACGAGCGTGTCGCGGACGTCCTCGGGCATCTCCGCGAGCATCGCCCGGCCGAGGGCCGTGCTGTACGCGGGAAGCCGGCGACCCACGGCCGAATACATGCGCAGCGGGTGCTTGGACTCGCGCTTGGCCGTGTAGATGATCTCCGCGCCCTCCAGGCGGCCCAGGTGCACGGTCTCCTCGGTGGCGCCCGCGATCTCGTCCATCACGGAGCTGGCGCGCGACAGCACCGGGTCGCCGTCGAGATAGGCCGAACTGACCGTCAGCGTGTGGACGCCGAGCCGGTAGATGCTGCCCGTCTGGTCGGTGTCCAGCCAGCCGCGGGCGCACATGGTGCGCAGGAGCGCGTGCAGGCTGCTCTTCGGGATGCCGAGGCGTTTCGCCAGCTGCAGCTGGGTGCCGGGGCCGTGGGCGGCGATGTCGTCCAGGACGTCGAGGACGCGCGCGGCGGACTTGACCTGCGAGGTGGCGGAACTTCCGTTGACCGTTTTCTCAGTGTCCAACCAGGCCTCCTCATCGGTCGTGCGCGGTACTCCTGGCGTACACACTAAACCACAGTTCACATAGAGGGACAGACTTCAGCCCCTTGACCTGTGATCGGAGCCATAGGTATCGTCGCCTCAGTTCACGTAGCGGAACGTGGTTCACAAACGAGGAGCAAGTCTTGATCGAAGTGAGGTACTCCGCATCGCCGGCCGACGTGGAGACGGCAACGAATGCGGACCTGCGGAAGAACTTCCTCGTGGAGCGCCTGTTCCGTACCGGCGAGGTGCACGGGGTGTACACCCACGACGACCGGCTGGTCGTCGGCGGCGCGGTTCCCGGTGCCGGGCAGCTGGAGCTGCCGGCGTGGGACGTGCTCGGCACGCCGTCGCACCTGGCCCGTCGCGAGCTCGGCATCGTCAACGTCGGCCAGTCCGGCCACGTGCTCGTCAACAATGAGAAGTTCGAGCTCAACCACCTCGACGGACTGTTCGTCGGCCGCGGCAACGAGGTCGTCTTCGCGGGCGCCGACGCCGCGTTCTACTTCGTGTCCGCCCCGGCGCACGCGGCCTACCCCACCACCCTGCTCAGCCACTCGGCGATCGAGCCGGTCAAGCTGGGCACGGCGCAGGGCGCGAGCGAACGCAACCTCTACCGGTACGCGTGGGGGCAGGAGCTGCAGACGTCGGTGCTCCAGTTCGGCGTGACCGTCATCGCCGACGGCTCCGTGTGGAACACGTTCCCGCCGCACCTGCACGACCGGCGCACCGAGGTCTACCTGTACGTCGACCTCGACGAGAAGGACCGGGTCTTCCACATCATGGGCAAGCCCGGCGCCGCCCGTCACCTGGTCATGCGCGACCGCGAGGCCGTCATCTCGCCGCCGTGGTCGATCCACTCGGGCGTCGGCACCGGCTCGTACGCCTTCATCTGGGCGATGGGCGGGGAGAACAACGACTACACCGACCTGACCCCGGTGCCGCTGGAGGATCTGTGAACCCGTTCGACCTGCACGGTCGCCGGGCTGCCGTGACCGGCGCCGGTCGCGGTCTGGGTCAGGCCATCGCCCTCGGGCTCGCCCAGGCGGGCGCCGACCTGGTCCTCCTGGGCCGGCCGGGGAGCCAGTCGGCCACCCGGGACCTGGTGGCGGACCTCGGCCGGGACGTGCAGGTCGTCGACCTCGACGTCAGCGACGTCGAGGCCGTCGAGCGGGTCGCGGCCGGGGTGAACAGCAGGCACCAGGTGGACATCCTGGTCAACAACGCCGGCATCATCGACCGCGAGGACTCGGTGGACGTCCGCCGGCAGGCGTGGAACCGCGTGGTGGACACCAACCTGAACGGGCTGTTCTTCCTCTGCCAGGCGTTCGGGCGCCCGATGACCGAGCGCGGGCAGGGCAAGATCGTGAGCGTCGCCAGCCTGCTCTCCTTCCAGGGCGGCATCCGCGTGGCGTCGTACGCCGCCAGCAAGCACGCCGTCGCCGGCGTCACCAAGGCGCTGGCGAACGAGTGGGGGCCGTTCGGCGTGCAGGTCAACGCCATCGCGCCCGGTTACATGATCACCGACAACACGACCGCGCTGCGCGAGGACCCGGACCGCTCGCGGTCCATCCTCGAGCGAATCCCCGCCGGTCGATGGGGAAACGCCGCCGACATCGCCGGGGCGGCCGTCTTTCTCAGTTCCGCCGCCGCCGACTACGTCAACGGTCACATCCTGGTCGTTGACGGGGGGTGGATGGCGCGCTGACACTGCCGCCATCGGACAACGATGACAGCAGGCTTCTCTCTCTGTTTTGTGCCACCCCCGCCGGATCCTCCGGCACTGAAGAGATTGAGGATCAACCGTGAAGATCAACACTCGCCCCGCCGTAGCCTTATTGAGCCTGTCACTGGCGGCCGCCGCCCTGGCCGGCTGCAGTGAGGAGGCAGCCGGCGGCAACGACGCCGCCAGCGGCGGCGCCTGCAAGCCGTCCGACGTCAAGCTGGTGGGTCAGGTCCGTAACGAGTCCAACCCGTACGAGGCCTCGTGGCTGGCCGGTGGCGACGCGTTCGCCAAGTCGGTCGGTCTCACCCAGGAGCGCCTCACCTACGGCGGCGACTCCACCAAGCAGCAGGAGCAGATCAGCCAGATCCTCGCCCGTGACACCAAGTGCCTCGTCATGAACGTGCTCCCCAACGGCGACTCGGACACCGCGCCGATCGTCAAGGGCGCGGACAAGGCCGGTGCCTACCTCGTCACCCAGTGGAACAAGCCGGCCGACCTGAAGCCGGCCGACTACAAGACGTGGGTCAGCCACATCACGTACAACGGCGTCGAGTCGGGCCAGCAGATCGGCGACGCGCTCGCCACGGCGATCGGGGGCACCGGCGGCATCATCGCGCTGCAGGGCGTCCTGGACACCGCGGCGGCAAAGGACCGGTTCGCCGGCCTCCAGGAGTCGCTCAAGAAGAACCCCGGCGTCACGCTGCTCGACCAGCAGGCCGCCAACTTCTCCCGCGCCGAGGCGCTGACGGTGACCAAGACCCTGCTGACCAAGCACGGCGACAAGGTCAAGGCCATCTGGGCGGCCAACGACGACATGGCGCTCGGTGCGCTGGAAGCCCTCCAGCAGGCCGGCCTTTCCGGCAAGGTGGCGGTCGCCGGCATCGACGCCGTGCCGGACGCCGTCAAGGCGGTCCAGGACGGCACCATGACCGCGACCGTCTCCAGTGACGGCAGCTGGCAGGGCGGCATCGGCCTGGCGATCGGCTTCTGCGTCGCCACCGGCAAGCTCGCGGTCAAGGACATCGCCGCCGCCAACCGGGCGTTCTTCGCCAAGCAGTTCCTGATCACCAAGGCCAACGCCGCGGACTTCTCGCAGCCGAAGACCACCCCGGCCGACTACGAGTGCGGCAACGTCTTCAACCGTGTGGCCGGGCCCCTGACGTGACCATGACAACCGAGGTCGCCACAGCGCCTCGCCGTAGCTCTCGGCGAGGCGCGTCGTTCCGAGATGCTGGCCCACCGGCCGCGCTGATCGTCATCTTCGGTGTGTTCTCGGCGCTGAGCCCGCAGTTCCGCAGCTTCGACAACGTCCAGAACATCGTGGACGCCGCCGCGGTGCTCGCGGTCGTCACCTGCGGCATCACGTTCGTGCTGATGATGGGGTCCATCGACCTGTCCTCCGCCGGCGTGATGGGTGCCTCGGCCCTGACCGTGTCACTGCTGGTGGCCAACAATCGCAACGACAACGACCTCGGGCTGCTCGGGATCCTGGTCGCCGTCGTGCTGGGCGGTGCCTTCGGCTGCCTGAGCGGGCTGGCGCTGGTGCTGCTGAAGGTGCCGTCGTTCATGGCGACGCTGGGGGTGTCGGCGATCGGGCTCGGCGTCGCCACCCTCATGTTCGCCGGTGTCCAGCCCAACATCTCCGACGCCATGCTCAAGGGCTGGGCGATCCAGCGCTTCCTGGGCTTCTCTTATCTCGCCTGGATCGCCGTCGCGTGCATCCTGGTGGGCTGGCTGATCCAGCGGTACACCCGGCTCGGCCGGTACGCCTTCGCGATCGGCGGCGCCGAAGAGGTGCTCATGCTCTCCGGTGTCAAGGTGAAGCCGTACAAGGTCGCGGTCTTCACCCTGGCCGGCGCCTTCTACGGGCTGGGTGGGGTCATGGTGACCAGCCAGCTCGGGGCCGGCCTGGTCCAGGCCGGCAACGGATACGACTTCTCCGCCATCACCGCCGCGGTCGTCGGTGGCACCCTGCTCACCGGTGGCCGCGGCGGGATCCTGCACTCCGCCGTGGGTGTCCTGCTCGTCATGGTGCTCACGAACGGTCTCGTCCAGGTCGGCGTCAGCCCGTACTGGCAGGGCGGCGTCGAAGGCCTGATCGTCGTCGCCGCGGTCGCGGCCGCGGTCATCCCCCAGCGTCGCAGGAACCAGGTGACCAAATGAGCAACGCAACTGTGCCGGCGCTGGAGGTCCGCGGCCTCGTCAAGCACTACCCCGGGGTGAAGGCCCTGGACGGCGTCGACCTGGTGGTGCGCCAGCACGAGGTCCTCGGCCTCGCCGGCGAGAACGGCGCCGGCAAGTCCACGCTGCTCAAGGCGCTGGTCGGCCTCGTGACCCCCGACGCCGGCGAGATCTACGTCCGCGGCGAGGCGGTCAGGCTGCGCAGCGTCGTCGAGGCCGCCAACCACGGCATCGGGATGGTCTTCCAGGAGCAGTCCCTGGTGCCCAACCTGACCGCCGCGGAGAACATCCTGCTCGGCAGCGAAGGGCTCGCGGTCCGCCGCGGCGTCTACCGCTGGGACACGATGCGCAAGCTGGCCCAGGAACAGCTCGACAAGATCGGCTCGCACATCGACCCGCTGGCCCGCACCGACACGCTGTCCTTCGCCGACCGGCAGATGGTCGAGATCGCGAAGGTGCTGCGCATCGAGGAACGCAGCCAGCACCCGCCGGTCATCATCCTGGACGAGCCGACCTCGGTGCTGGAGTCCAAGGAGATCGACACCCTGTTCGCGCAGATCCGCCGGCTGCGCGAGTTCGCCTCGGTGGTCTTCGTGTCCCACCGTCTCGACGAGGTACTGGACGTGTGCGACCGGGTGACGGTGCTGCGCAGCGGCCAGTCGGTCGGCGAGGTCGCCACGGCCGGTGCCGTGCCGCGCGAGCTGCACCGGATGATGATCGGGTCCACCGGGTCCGACGACCACTACCACGAGAACGCCGCCACGCCGGTCGGGTCCGAGCAGCCCCGGCTGTCCGTGCGCGGGCTGTCGGGCAAGACGTTCCGTGACGTCGACCTGGACGTCGCGGTCGGCGAGATCGTGGCCATCGTCGGCGTCCACGGATCCGGCCGCGAGGACGTCTGCCGCGCGCTGTTCGGCGCCGAGCCGACGACCGCCGGCGAGATCCGCCTGGACGGCAAGAAGATCGACCTGCGCAGCACCCGTGCCGCGTGCGCCGCCGGCATCGGCTACGTGCCGGCCGAACGCAAGGTCGAGGGCATGGTCGGCCCGATGTCGGTGGCCGAGAACATGACCCTGTCCAAGCAGAAGGCCCGCTGCGCGGGCCCGTTCGTGGCACCCGCGAAACAGGCCGGCCTGGTGGACCGCTGGATCGAGCGGCTGTCCATCCGGACGCCGGGCCGCGACACCGCCATCCAGCGGCTGTCCGGCGGCAACCAGCAGAAGGTGGTCCTCGCCCGCTGGCTGGTCGGCGGCGACATCGGGCTGCTCCTGCTGGACCATCCGACGCGCGGGCTGGACATCGGTGCCCGCTCGGAGGTGTACCGGCTGATGCGCGAGCTCGCCGCGAGCGGTGTCGCCACCGTGCTGCTCGCCGACAGTCTCGAGGAGGCGATCGGCATGGCCGACCGGATCCTCGTCATGAGCGACGGCCGGGTCGTGACCGAGGTCGCCTGCCCCGCCGGCGGCAAGCCGACCCCTCTGGACCTCGTGAAAGAGATGGTATGAGTACACCCGTCGCCGCGCCGGTCGCTGAACCCGCGACCGGCAAGAGCGGCCCGCGCGCGGGCCGGCGGATCACCGGGTTCATGCCGCTCATCGCCCTGGTCGCGCTGGTCGCCGCGCTGACCATCGCCGACCCGGACTTCCTGACCCAGCGGAGCCTGACCGCGGCGATCCGCACCGCCGCACCGCTGATCGTGCTCGCCGCCGGTGCGACGCTCGTCGTCCTCTGCGGCGGCATCGACCTGTCGATCGCGGCCCTCGCGTCGCTGTCGACGGTGCTGCTGGCGCTGTGGCTGCCGGACCTCGGTGGCCTGGCGACGCCGGTCGTCATCCTCGTCGCGGCGGCGATCGGCGCGGCGCAGGGCGTGGCGCACGTACTGCTGCGGATCCCGTCGTTCGTCGTGACGCTGGGCGGGATGAGCATCCTGTCCGCGATCGCGCTCGTCGTCTCCGGCGCCGGCACCGTACGGGTGGTCGACGACACGCCGGTGAAGTGGCTGGAGCTGTACGTCGCCGGCTATGTGCCGATGTCGGCCGCGATGGCGCTCGTCGTCGTCGCCCTGATCGCCCTGATCCTCAAGGTGACCCCGCTGAACAGCTGGATCTCGGCCACGGGCTACTCGGAGTCGGCGGCGCGGCTCGCCGGTACACCGGTCGACCTGGTCAAGATCGGTGCGTTCTGCGTCTCCGGTGCGTGTGCCGGGTTCGCCGCGGTCATGCTGGTCTCCCGCCAGTTCAGCGGCGGGCCGACCATGGCCGACAACCTCCTGCTGCCGGCGGTCGCCGCGATCGTCGTCGGCGGCACCGCGATCACCGGCGGTCACGGCAGCGTGTGGCGGAGCCTCGCCGGCGCGCTCGTCGTGACGCTGCTGCGGGTCGGCCTGCCGATCGTCGGTGTGCCGTCCGCCTACGAGCAGATCCTCTACGGCGTGATCATCGTCGTCGCGGTCGCGCTCACCCTCGACTGGTCCAAGGTCTCGATCATCAAGTAGCCGATCCCGGCACCTACGGAAGGCCATCATGCCCCACGAGAACTCCGCGCTCCTGCCCGCCGTCCGATCGTTCCTGTCCTCGCCGAAGCAGCTGCTCATCGGTGGCGAGTGGGTCGACGCGAAGGACGGCAGAACGTTCGAGACCGTCAACCCGTCGACCGAGGAGGTGCTGGTTCAGGTCGCGTACGGGTCCGCGGTCGACGTGGACCGTGCGGTCGTGGCGGCTCGCACGGCGTTCGAGCACCGCTCGCCGTGGTCGAGGATGACCCCGCGCGAACGCTCCCACCTGCTGTGGCGCATCGGTGACCTCATCGACGCCCACGCCGACGAGTTCGCCCAGCTGGAGGCCCTCGACAACGGCAAGCGCGTCGAGGCGGCCCGCGACGGTGACGTGGCGATCGCCGCCGAGCTGTTCCGCTATTTCGCGGGCTGGGCGACCAAGATGGAGGGCACCTCCATCCCGATGTCCGTGCCGGGCCGGGAGTTCCACGCCTACACCCGCCGCGAGCCGGTCGGCGTCGTCGCGGGCATCGTGCCGTGGAACTTCCCGCTGCTGATGGCCTGCTTCAAGATCGTCCCGGCGATCACCGCGGGCAACACCGTCGTGCTCAAGCCGGCCGAGCAGACCCCGCTGACCGCGCTGCGCCTCGGCGAGCTCCTGCTCGAGGCCGGCGTGCCCGCCGGTGTCGTGAACGTGGTGCCCGGCTTCGGTGACACCGGGGCCGCGCTGGTCGACCACCACGGCGTCGACAAGGTCGCCTTCACCGGGAGCACCGAGGTCGGCAAGAAGATCGCCGCCGCCGCCTCGGGCAACCTCAAGAAGGTCTCCCTCGAGCTCGGCGGCAAGGCCCCCAACATCGTCTTCAACGACGCCGACATCGAGGCGGCCATCGCCGGTGCGGTGCTGGGTGGCTACTTCAACGAGGGGCAGTGCTGCGTCAACGGCTCGCGCCTCTACGTCCAGCGCGGCGTCTTCGACCAGGTCGTCGAGGGCGTGGCCGCGGCCGCGCGCGCGATCAAGGTCGGCGACGGCTTCGACCCGGCGTCGCAGATGGGCCCGCTCGTCTCGCAGGAGCAGCACGAGAAGGTGCTGGGCTACATCCGCGGGGCGGTGCGGGACGGCGCCGTGCTCAACGCGGGAAGCGCCGACGCGGTCGGCGATCGCGGCTATTTCGTGGCGCCGACGCTCATCACGTCCGTCAACGAGCAGATGGCCGTGCAGACCGACGAGATCTTCGGTCCGGTCGTGACCGCGATTCCCTTCGACACCGAGGACGAGGTGGTCGCGGCCGCGAACAACACGGTGTACGGGCTCGCCGCGGGTGTCTGGTCGCAGAACATCGGCACGGCGCACCGTGTCGGTGCCCGGCTGCGGGCCGGCACGGTGTGGCTCAACACGTGGCACGCCGACGACGTCACCCTGCCGCGCGGTGGCTTCAAGCAGTCCGGCTGGGGCCGCGAGCTCGGGTCGTTCGGCCTGGACGACTACACCGAGCTGAAGACGGTCATCGCCGAGCTGCGCTGAGCATTACCGACGAGGCCGGCCCCCGGGAGTTCTCTCGGGGGCCGGCTCCATGTGCAGACGAAATTCGCATATGAGAACGACATAATTTTCTGTTCACGTACATAGACACGGTTCTTGACTACGTATTCATGAGTGTCCTACGTTCAGGCTCTCCGTGGCGGCGCCGCCTCGCCGCCACGTCCGCCGAACCTCAAGGGATCTCTTATGAAAGTGCCCCTCAGGTCATCCCGCTTCCGCCGCCTCACGCATTTCGCAGCGTCCATCGCGCTGGCGCTCGCCGCCGGCACGACGACCGCCGTCATGACCCCCTCCGCGGCCCACGCAGCCCCCGACAACGACGGCCGGCTCAGCGTCCTGCTCTTCTACAAGGCCAACTTCCACGCCTCCAACGTGCAGGCCCGGCAGGCCGTGCGTGACCTGGCCACCCAGCTCGGCGCCCAGTACAACCAGCCGGTCGACATCCAGGAGACCGACGACCCGGCGGCCTTCACCACCGCGAACCTCGCCATCCGCGACACGGTGGTCTTCGCCCAGACCGGTGGCGTCCTGTTCAACGCGGCGCAGCGCTCCGCGCTCGAGGCCTACATCCGCGGTGGCGGCGGCTTCATGGGCATGCACTACACCGGCTGGTCGGTCGGTGAGAGCGAGCACGACGTCAACCCGTTCTACGCCCGCCTCGTCGGCGCCGTCTCCGAGGGACACCCGGAGAACCCCGGCGTGCGGCCGGGCCGGGTCTTCGTGTCGGACCCGACGCACCCGCTCGTCGCCGGTGTGACGACGAGCATCACCCGCAGCGACGAGTGGTACGACTGGGTCGTCAACCCGGCGCCCTGGGTGCGGACCCTGATCGAGGCCGACGAGTCCTCGTACGGCATGGGCCGGCAGGGCTCCAAGCACCCGCTCACCTGGTGCCAGACGATCGACTCCGGCCGGTCCTGGTACACCTCCATGGGCCACGAGGGCACCGCGTACTCCGAGGCGTACATGCGGGCCCAGATGAAGAACGGGCTCGCCTACGCCGCCAAGCTGATGACCGCGGACTGCTCACCGCCGCGGAAGGACTCCGCCGGCGCGTGGAGCGGCGTCACGCCGTGGCCGCTGGTCCCGATCAACATGGCGCTGACCTCGGACGGCCGGGTGCAGTCCTTCGGCAGCGTCGGCGGCTGGAGCACCGACACCACGCCGTACGACTGGACCGGCAACGACTCGGTCACCCAGGGCGGCCAGATGGAGGTCGACGTCTGGAACCCCGCGACGCCGAGAACCCTGGCGAACGTCCGCAGCGGCATCCTGCCGAACACCACCTACACCGACCTGTTCTGCGCCATGCAGGTCCAGATGCCGCACGACCACTCGATCATGACGATCGGCGGCGACGACGGCCTCGGCGGCAACGCCCCCAACGACGCCGCGATCGGCGTCACCAGCTACTCCACCAACAATGGGCTGCAGAACGAGGCGCCCATGAACTACCCGCGCTGGTACCCGACGGGCACCACCATGCCCAACGGTGACGTCGTCGTGCAGGGCGGCAGCCTCCGCGGCGGCCCGGGCGGCCCCGGCGTCCAGGTCCCGGAGATCTACCGGCCCGACTCGGGCTCGGGCTGGAAGACGCTCGACGGTGCCAAGAGCTCGGTCGCGTACGGCGACGGCGGCGCCGACCACCCCGGCCAGGACGAGAACCGCTGGTGGTACCCGCGCGCGTTCGTCGCCCCGACCACCGGCACGCTGTTCAACATCACCGGCACGCAGATGTACGAGCTCAACCCCGCCGGCAACAACGGCACCGGGCAGCTGACGCTGCGCGGCACCCTGCCGACGGCGATCGCCAACCAGGGCGCCAACGGCAACCCGGTCGGCGCCACGTCCACCGCCACGATGTACCGCCCCGGCAAGATCCTGCAGGTCGGTGGCGGCTGGTGGGCCAACGGCGGCGGCCCCGACGGCGCCCGCGCCGGCTTCACCATCGACATCACCGGCGGCACCGCCAACCCGGTCATCACCGCGACCAAGCCGATGAAGTACCAGCGGCACTGGCCGACCTCGACGCTGCTGCCCGACGGCCGTGTGCTGGTCACCGGCGGCGCCCGGGTCAACAACGGCAACGACGGCTACATCACCAACCCCGAGATCTGGGACCCGAACACCGGGAACTGGACCGAGGTCATCATCCCGCACGAGCACGCCCGGCTGTACCACTCGACCGCGCTGCTCCTGCCCGACGGCCGGGTCATGGTCGGCGGCGGCGGCGCTCCCGGCCCGCGCAACTACACGGACGTGGAGTACTACTCGCCGGACTACCTGTTCAACGGCGACGCGAACGCCCCCCGCCCGGTGATCACCACCGCGCCGCAGAAGATCGGCTACAACGGCACCTTCCAGCTCGCCACGTCCAGCTCGATCGCCCGGGTCACGCTGGTGCGCAACGGTTCCGTGACGCACGGCTTCAACAACGACCAGAACTTCCAGGACCTGGCGTTCAGCCAGTCCGGCAGCACGGTCAACGTCACCTCGCCGGTCAACGGCAACTACGCGCCGCCCGGGTCCTACATGGTGTACGTCTGGGACGCCAGCGGCACCCCGTCGGTCGCGAAGATCGTGCAGATCGACCCGCTGGTGAAGATGACGCAGCTCAACCCGCGCATCGTCGACCAGTTCGAGTACCCGCGCCTGCCCGCCGAGTGGCGCACGAGCAACCCGCCCGCGACCGTCGACGTCGCCGCCGGCAACAGCCGGATGGTGCCGTGGGTGGTCGACAGCCAGGTCCAGCTGGTGCGTGGCACCGTCAGCGGCCAGGGCGGCCTCGGCCTCACCGGCTACCAGCTCGCCCTGGGCAACACGGGCAACATCCGCCGCACCATCAACGATCTCACCCCGGGCGCCACGTACCGGGTCTCGCTGCGGTACGCACGCGACGCCCGGTCCGCCGCCAGCGGCAACGCGACGGCCACCCTGACCGTCGGCAACCTCAACGC
Source organism: Dactylosporangium sp. NPDC051087 (assembly GCF_055586325.1). Taxonomy (NCBI): domain Bacteria; kingdom Bacillati; phylum Actinomycetota; class Actinomycetes; order Micromonosporales; family Micromonosporaceae; genus Dactylosporangium; species Dactylosporangium sp. NPDC051087. Next base: position 165,408 of record NZ_JBVJIJ010000018.1, read on the forward strand.
GACGCTCACCGCCTCGACGGCCCAGCCGTCGACCGCCGCGTACGCCACGTACGTCGGCACCTTCACGGCGGCGACCGCCTCGCAGACGATCACCCTGAGGGCTCCCGGCAGCGGCGCCGGCCTGATGATCGACGACCTGGTCGTCGTGGGTGACAACGCGCCACCGCCGGCCAGCGGGATCCCGGTCCGGTACGAGTTCGAGGAGGGCACGGGCACCACCGCGGCCAACACCGGCACCGTCGGCAGCGTCGGCGCGGCCGTCCTGACCGGGACGACCGGATGGTCCACCAACGGCGTGCTCGGCAAGGCGATCAACCTGCCCGGCGGCGCCAACACCAACGCGGTGGACCTGCCGGACAACCTGCTGCAGGGCGCGGCGAACTTCTCCACCGGGTTCTGGGTGCGCCCCGACACGAAGAGCAACTGGACCGGTCTGTTCCACATCGGTGACGGGCTCGGCTCCGCCGGCAGCTACTACCAGATCCAGATGCAGACCCAGGCCAACGGAAGCACCGGCCTCGCCGTCACGTTCAAGGCGAAGACCGGCCCCGAGGAACGGGTCTACGCGAGCCCCGCCCAGGACGTGGTCGCCAACCAGTGGAACCACGTGGCCTTCACCCGGCAGGGCTCGATCGGCACGCTGTACCTCAACGGCCAGGTGATCGCGACCCGGACCGATCTCACCATCGGCATGACCGAGATCGGCCCGACGACCAACAACTGGCTGGGCCGCAACGGCTACGGCGACGCGCCGTTCGACGGTCTGATGGACGACGTGCGGGTGTACACGTCCGCGCTGACCGCGGGCGACGTGGCCGCCATGTACAACGAAGGCGTCTCCGTCCGGTTCACCTTCGACGAGAACACCGGCACGTCCGCGGCGAACACGGGAGCCAGGTCGTCGATCGGCGCGGCGTCCCTGACGGGCACGACGTCGTGGAACGGCACCGGCCGGTACGGTGCCGCGGTGAACCTGCCGGGCGGTGCCGCGGACTCGGGCAACCAGGTCCGGCTGCCCGACAACATCGAGGCCGGGCTGACCAACCAGTTCACGGTGTCCTTCTGGGCACGTCCGGACACGCTGCCGAACTGGGTGCCGCTGGTGCAGATCGGCAGCAGCACGGACACGTTCTTCCTGATGCAGTCGGCCACCAACGGCGGGACCACCGGCTTCGGCGCCACACTCAAGGCACCGGGCGCGGCCAACCAGGAACGGCTCCTGCTCGGCGCGGGCAACGACCTGCCGCTCAACGCGTGGACGCACGTGACGTTCACGATGAACGGTTCGACCGGGAAGATCTACTTCAACGGTGTCCTGCAGGCCACCCGCACCGACTTCACCATCAACATCGGTGACGTCGGCGTGGGCGGCAACACGGCCGCCAACTACATCGGCGGCACGAGCTGGGGCGACCCGAGGTTCGACGGCCTGATCGACGACTTCCGCCTGTACAGCTACGAGCTCACCGGCGACCAGGTGACGCAGCTGTACGCGGGCCGCCGATGAACGCACTGTTGACGTAGGACCGTTCTGACGACGTGGGCCCCGGGAACCCTCCCGGGGCCCATCTCGTGCCGGACCGGGTCTACCCGCCCGGCAGGACCGTCACGGGTTCAGGTGGAAGACGACCGCGTCGGGCTGCTCCTCGCGGGTGATGCCCAGACCCTCGCCGGTGGCGGTCAGCGCGTGCTGCGAGAGGGCCGACCCCTCCGGTGGGTTCTGCCGGAGTGCGGCATGCGGCTGCCGGAGCACGAGCACGGTGCGCACGCCGAGCGAGCGCAGGTGGGCCACGCTGGCCTCGTCCGGGAAGCCGCGGGTGACCTGCCGGGTCTTCTCCAGCCCGACGGGGGCGAAGCCGCTCGAGCCGTTGGCCAGCTGCACGAAGTTGGTCGTCGACCACAGCATGTACAGCTCGTCGTCCATCCAGTCCGACGGCAGGACGAGGATCGGCCCCTGCAGGCGGGAGAACGCGGCGGGCGCCTTGGGCACCGTCGGGTGCGGCGCCGTCTGCACGCCCTCGAGCAGCACCATCGACACCGGCAGCAGCACCCCGAGCGCGAGCAGCGTCCGGGCCGGCGCCGGTCGCAGGGAGCGCGCCCACGGGCCCAGACGTTCGCCGGCGGCGGTCACCGCGCCCGCCGCCAGCAGCGCCAGGAGCAGCGTCACCCACACGACCAGCCGGCCGGGCGTGCGGATCGCGTCCCAGCCGGGCAGGTACTCGAACGCCATGCGGTAGAAGAAGCTGACCGGCGCGCGGAGGCCCATGGCGAGGGTGACCACACCGAACAGCGCGACCCCCAGCCACAGCCGCCGCCGCCAGGACCACGCCGACGCCAGCAGCCCGACCGCCGCGAGGGCGATCAGGGCATATCCCGGCAGCAGGATCGCCTCCCAGCCGCCACGCCCGTCCAGTTGTGCGCGCAGCGCCTGATGGGCGTCGCCCCACAGCCAGTCGTCGGGTGACGCGGTGAGGAACCCCTCGATCGGGGGTGAGTAGAACAGCACGTCGGTGAGGGTGCGGCGGCCGTACGGGTAGATCTCGACCATGGTGAGGTACGGCACGGCCATGGCGCCGCCGACCGCGGCGAAGATCAGCCCACCGGCGACGTCGAGGCGCAGCAACCGCCTGCTGAAGGGCGGCCGGCGGCGCGACCAGGACGCGAGCGCGAACAGGCCGAGCACCGCGAGCGCGTAGCCGAAGGGCAGGCCGATGCCGAAGCCGAGGGTCACCTGCCACGCGGCGACGGACCAGCCGGCCAGCACCCAGCGCGGCCGGGCGGTCTCCGGGCGGTAGCCGTGCCGCAGCGAATAGCCGTGGCCGCGGGCCAGCATGGCCAGGGCCAGCGCGATGCCGCCGGTCGACAACACATTCAGGTGGAACATCTGCACCCAGCGCCACGGGGCGTATGCGAAGGCCGCGCCCGCCACGGCCGCGCCGGCGACCCGGGAGCCGAGCTGGCGGGCCAGCATGTAGGCGCCGAAGAAGGCCAGCGCGAAGGCCAGCACGTACATGATGTTGTACCGCAGGATCGCGGCCTGCGGCCCGGACCCGATCAGGCCGGCCGGCAGGTAGCCGAGCAGGGTGTCGGAATAGGCGAGGGCATACCGCTCACCGAGGAACGCGTTGGTCTGCCACAGCCTGCCCGGGTCGTGCAGGACGGACCAGCCGCTCCACGACATCTCCCAGGCCTGCAGCGAAGGGTCCCACGTGTCGCCGGGCAGCGTGTGCAACGGGTCGCGCATCGTCGGCCACGTCATCGCCACCGACAGCAGGACCGAGCACAGCGCCGCGAGGGTCCACTCGTGCGGCAGGAACCGCCCGGCGGAGCGCAGGATCCCGGCGCCCCGGGACGGGTCCGCCCCGGGGGTGTCGGACTCGTGCTGCGCGAGCCGGACGCCGGCTTTCGATCGATCTGACACGGTTATCCTTCTCGATGGAATGGCTGTGCGAGGCTATCGGCCGCCGCCACGCAGCACCTCACCGACGGTCCGCAGCAGGACCTTGACGTCGAGCCAGATCGACCAGTTCTCGATGTAGTAGTTGTCGAACCGGGCGCGGTCGGAGATCGGGGTGTCCCCACGCAGGCCACTGACCTGGGCCAGGCCGGTGAGCCCGACCGGGACGCGGTGGCGCATCGCGTAGTCGGGGTAGTTGGCGGTGAAACGGTCGACGAAGTAGGGCCGCTCCGGGCGCGGGCCGACCACGGTCATGTCGCCGCGCAGGATGTTCCAGAGCTGGGGCAGCTCGTCGATGGACGTGCGCCGCATGAACCGGCCGACCGGGCCGATGCGGGAGTCGTCGGCCACCGACCACTTCGTCTGCGACTCCGCCTCCGACCCGGGCCGGATCGAGCGGAACTTGAGCAGCTCGAACTGCCTGCCCTGGAAGCCGATGCGCTGCTGGCGGAAGAAGATGCCACGGCCGCCCTCGACGAAGGTCGCGATCGCGGCGAGCAGCAGCACCGGGCTCAGGATGATCAGGGCCACGGACGCGAAGACCACGTCGAAGGCGCGCTTGACGGCGCGGCGGGTGACGGACAGCGTCGGGCGATGCACCCGGACCAGCGGGATCGCGCCGACGTGGTCGGGCACGCCGCCGTCGGACGGGAACTCGCGCATCCGCGGCACGACCCACAGGTCGCACTGCCGCACGGCGGACGACCGGGCGAGCTCGATGAGGCGGCCTTCCGAGCAGGCGGGGTCGGCGATGATCACGACATCGCAGTCGGCGGCGCCGACCAGCGTCTCGATCTCGTCGAGCGTGCCGACGAACGGCAGGATGTCGCGGCGGTCGTCCGGGCCGGCGTCCTCGTCGACGAAGCCGATCAACCGCAGCCCGTACTGCGGGTAGCGGCGCAGCAGCCGGGCCAGCTCGACCGCGACCGGGCCGCCGCCGATGATGACCACGCCGTGCTCGACCCAGCGCCTGCGCCGCGCGAAGATCACGGCGTTGGTGGTGATCACGCGGCCGATGAGCACCGCGAGGACCGAGACGCCCATCTGCCGGAAGAGCCCCGCGAGATACGCCTGGGGGCCGTGCCGCTCGGCGAAGATGATCCCGACCATGGCGCAGGCGATCAGCGTGCGCCCCAGCAGCGCGGGCGCCAGGTCGAGGAAGCTCAGGTGCCGCCGGCCGCGGTAGAGCCCGCCGAAGGCGAACAGGATCACGCTGAACAGGGCCGCGACGCCCAGGCCCTTCCAGTGCTGCAGGCTCCACAGCAGCGGCACGAGAAACGCGAGCAGGTCGATCGGGACGAAGATCATCCAGGCCCGCAACGGCCGGGTCGACCGGGCGATCCTGGAGCCGAAGTAGGGCTGCACGACAGTGGGGCCGTCGATGTCGTCGTGCTGACGTCCGCCGGCGGTGGAGTCGGCCGTGCGCTGCTGGGGCACCCACCACTCGAATGGCCCGGCCTCGGCGTCCACGCCCGCCTGGGGTCCGGCGCCGGCGGCCGGCCGCCGCGGATATGACACGATCGCCCCCGAATGCCGGGCAACCTTCTGCCGCCCGGACGAACAGCATGCTAATGGCATCTCCGACAATTCCGCAGCCCGCGTCAGGCCCCGGAACGCGGCTGTGACGCGATCGCCACAGGACAATTCCCCAATGCGTTCGAAATCGGTGATGTCGGATATGTGAGCCCATCCGGTGCAGGGCCGCGCGGCCTGCGGCGGGTCAGTAGCATGGCGGCCATGCCAGCACGGGAGCCGTTCATCGACCCTGACGCCACGAGAGAGGTGGACGCGCGGGCCGTCCCGCGGCAGCGCTCCGAGCCGGCTCCGGACGACGCACTGCACCTGGATTTCGACCCTCCGGAGCGCGGCGCCAGGTCCCGGCGGCGGAACAGGGCCGCGACCAAGGCGGCGGCCGGAGCCGCGACGGACACCGATCCGGATACGGAGCCGGAGACCGGGCCGAAATCCAGACGGCCGCCGATGCGGCGCGGCAAGCGGATCCTGCTGGTCTCCCTGGCTTCGCTGGTGGTCGTGATCGGTCTGGTCGCGGCCGGTGGTGCGATATACGTCAATTCCGTGGAAAACCGTGTGAAGCGGGTCGAAGCGTTCGACCAGGTGCCCGAGGACGACCGTCCGCCGAAGGTCGAGGCCGCGAAGAACGCGATGAACTTCCTGGTGCTCGGCAGCGACACCCGCGATCCCAACACCCCGGGCGGCTCGCGCAGCGACACGATCATCCTGATGCACCTGAACAAGAGCCACACCGCGGCGGACCTGATCTCGATCCCCCGCGACACGTGGGTGCACGTGCCGAAGTCCGCGAACGGCAAGTTCGGCAACACCGAAGCGAAGATCAACGCGGCCTACGCGTGGGGTGGCGTGCCGCTGACCGTGCAGACCGTCGAGGCCTTCACCGGGGTGCGGATCGACCACGTCGCGATCATCGACTTCGCCGGGTTCAAGGAGATCGTCGACGCGCTCGGCGGGGTGGAGATCGACGTCGAGGCGACCTTCACGTCCACGCACTCGCTGAACAAGGACAGCATCCGGCACTTCACCAAGGGCCCGCAGACCATGGACGGCGCGGCGGCGCTCGACTACGCGCGTGAGCGCTACGCGTTCGCCGACGGTGACTTCGCCCGTATCCGCCACCAGCAGCAGGTGATCAAAGCCATCCTGAACAAGGCCGTCTCCGGCGGGCTGCTCACCGACCCGGGCCGGCTCAACGCGTTCCTGAAGGCCACCGCCGACGCCGTCACGGTCGACAAGGACCTGGACATGTTCTCCGTGGCCAACGACCTGCGGCACCTGCGCGGGGAGAACCTCACGTTCCTCACGAACCCGAGCAAGGGCACCGGCATGATCGGCAGCGAGAGCGTCGTCCTGCCCGACCTGCAGGCGGGCAAGGCACTGTTCGACGCGGTACGGCAGGACCTGCCACTGCCCGGAGCCCCGGCGCCGGCCGTCACACCGAGCTGACCCGCCCCGCGGCCGGCTCGACGGCCCCCGCGGCCGGTTCGACCTGCCCCGTGGCTGGTTCGGCGGGCACGACGGCGGGTTCGGTGGGCACCGCGGCGGGGTCGGCTGACCGCCGCGGACGGCTGAGCCGGCGGCCCGCACCGATCGAGGGCAGCTCCAGCAGCCGGTGGATCAGCCAGCCGGTCCCGATCGTGGCCGCCACGTCGACGGCGACGACGGCCCACCCGTGCGGCAGCCACGCCAGCCGGCGCGTGACGGCCATCACGATCGGGTGGATCAGGTACACCGCGTAGCTGATCGCGCCGAGCAGCACCAGCGTCCGGCCGAGCCGCCGGCGGCGGGCGGCGTAGAACCCGCCGAACAGCGCGAGCCCGGCGAGGAACGAGGCCGAGTAGGTGAACGGCGGCCACTCGCCCCCGCCGTCGACGCCGACGTAGGCTCCGACCGGCACCGCGACGGCGCCCGCCGCCAGCAACCCCCGCCAGGCCCGGTGGCCACGGGCGTCGCGCAGGTGCAGCGCGTGCCCCAGCCCCGCCACGAACAGCAGCATCGGCAGCGTCGTGGGAAGGTCGCGGCCGGTGACCAGCTCGCCGGCGCACAGCAGCAGGTACAGCGCGAGCCAGCCGTACCCCGCGTAGACGGCGGCGTCGAGCCACCGGAGCGCCTTCGCGGCCGCGGACTGCACGTAGAACAGCAGCTCGATGCTGAGCGTCCAGGCCGGCGGCAGGATGCTCAGCGCGCCGACGAGGCCGTGCAGCATCGCCAGGTTGAGCAGCACGACCGGCGCGCCCGCGCCGCCGAGCGCCTGACGGTCGGCCAGCAGATAGAGGGCGAACGCCAGCCAGTACACCGGGTAGAGGCGGAAGAAACGGCGCACCGCGAACGTCCGCAGGCCCTGCCCGGCCAGGCTCAACGGGATCACATATCCACTGACCAGGAAGAACGCGACGACACCGACGCGGCCGAGGTCGAGGAAGTCGTGACTCCACGCCCGGTACCCCGGGTACTGGTCGGCGATCAGGTGCTGCGCGAGCACCATGAGCGCGGCGACCCCGCGGACCCCTTCGAGGAACGTGATACGCCTGGAACGGTCGACCGCCGACGCCGGCGGTGACTGCTGAGCCTCCATGTTTGCTCTCCCCGTGTGCCGGACGCGTCAGCCGTCGGCGAGCACTTTGACGGCCCCGCCGGGAAACCGTGCGCACAGCTGTGTCTGGCCGCCGACGGTCCGCACGAACAGCCGCACCGAGGCCGCGTCCGGCGGTGGCGGCGTCTCCTGCGCCCGCAGGTCGAACGCCGGGCTCACGACCAGGCTCTTCTTCGTGTCGCCGAGGCCGGCGACGAGCTCCACCTGGGTCGACGGCGCCGGTTTGCCGATCCAGCCCAGACCCGTGCCAGGCGCGCCGGCGCCGTCGCCGGACACCACACCCGGCTGGCTGAGCAGAGCGCGGATGCTGGACAGCCCCCGGTCGGCGCCGAAGTCCACGGCGGCGGTCCCGCAGTTCATGATCTTCGTGTCGACGAGGATGCCGGCGGGCTCGGTCGGCTTCGCACCGGCGAGCAGCTGCAGGCCGATCTCCTGCGGGTGGTTGTAGCCGGCGATCAGGCCGCCGACCCAGCGGCAGTCGTTGCGGGAGACCCGCACGCCGATGCCGCCGTTGAAGTCCGCGTAGCAGTTCATGCAGTTGACCGCGCCGGCCGCGAGCTCGAACGCGACGTTCTGCTCCATGCCCCAGGCGTGGCAGTTGACCACCGACGTGCCGGTGCTCTCGCCCGCGAACCGGAAGCCGGTCACGTTGTTCTGCGACGACACGCAGTTGAGGAGCATCGAGTCGTGCGGGCCGTTGAAGTTGACGCCGTGCCCGTCGTTGTCATGGGTGCGCAGCGCCGTGAGACGCGCCTCCATCTGGTGCGACGGAGCGGGCAGGGCGGCGAGGGTGCCCCATTCGCTGTAGATGCCGTCGTTGCGGCAGTTGTACGCGATGACCTCGGTGAGCTCGTAGCCGTAACCGTAGAGACGCAGCCCGAACCCACCGTTGGGGTTGTGCTGCTTGTTGCCGTCCAGGGCGAGGTCCCGGACGCTGAAGTCGCCGATGCCGCCCTCGCCGCGGCTGCCGGAGAGCTTCTCGAACTGGTCCGACTCGATGATCGCGCTGTTGGCGCCCGGCCTGAGCCGCAGCAGGGTCGCGTCACCGCCCGCGCCGCGCAGGTGCACGCCGGAATACATGGTGAGCTTTCCCGTGACATAGACGCCCGGCGGCACATACACGATGCCGCCGCGCTGCCGGGCCGCCGCGATCGCACGCTGCAGGGCGTCGGTGTCGTCGGTCTTGCCGTCGCCGTGGGCGCCGAGGTCGTGAACGTTGAAGACCGTCGCCGCGGACGGCTCCGCACCGTCGGCGGGGTCGTCCCCGTCGCGCAGCAGCGCGCCGATCGCGGCCGCGCCCAGGAGGGCGGCTCCGGTGCCCGCCGCCAGAGCGCCACGCCGGTTGAGCAGCGCACGCCGGGTGACCGAGGTGCGCCAGTCGGCGTCGAACCGGCCGGCGAAGTCGTCGGTCATCGGGTCCCCGTCTGCTGAAGGTGTGAAGCGCGCACGATCGATGCAATCATGCCGGTGCCGCCGGGTCCAACGCCGCCGCCGGCTCGGGTTCGAGCTGCGGCGGCGGGGGGGGGGGGAACAACAAACACCAAACAAAAACAAAAACCCCGATGGAAGCCAAATTCCGGAAACAACACAAAACCCATCGCACCGCGATAACCCACACAACAAG
>NZ_JBVJIJ010000018.1:174624-294679 GCF_055586325.1 Dactylosporangium sp. NPDC051087
CCCCTTTGGGAGGGGGGGGGAAGACAACCACGGCGGAGGAGCTCGTTCGGGTGCCGCTGCTCCAAACCCCCCCCCTGGTTGGGGTTCGGGTTGTGCCGCCGTGCCGCGGGCCCGCAGCACGTACCAGACGACCACGGCCGCCTCGGTGACGGCCAGCTGCAGGAACAGCCCGGACACCCGGTGCACCGCGGCGATCGACACGGCGAGCCCCGCGAACGCGACCACCCGTGAGCCGATCGCCGAGGCCAGGAACCGGCGCGGGGCCGCCCGGATCATGTGCCGGACCGACAGCCACGTCGACACCGCCAGCATCGCCTTGTACACGCAGAACAGCGCGATCACGCCGACCGCCACCCGGGTCAGCTCGTCGGCGAGGACGCCCCGCACCCGCGAGCTGCCCAGGACCGCCGCGCTGACGGCCACCAGCAGCACACCGGTGAACACGCGCGTACCGGTGAGGAACCTGCTGGCCCGCCCGCCGACGATGTCCTCCCGGGTGCTCGCCGACAGGGCCACGTGGAACGGCCCGAACGCGAGCTCCATGGCCCGCAGCACCACGATCGCGTCGACGCCCACGATGCGGCCCGCGACGGAGGGCAGCGCGACCGAGTACGACAGATCGACCCCGGCGGCGAGGCAGTACGCGGCCCCGACCCGCACGCTGGCCAGGTACGGCGGCCGGACCGGCCGGTCGGGCGCGGCGCCGCGGCGCAGCCACACCCAGCCGAGCACCAGCAGCTGCGCGGGGACCGCCGCGACGTCCAGGCGCTGGTCCGTCAGCGCCAGGACCGCACCGGTGACGAGCGTGCCGGCGGCGGTGAGCTGCGGCACCAGGTTCGCCAGCTGCCGGGTCCGGGTGCGGGCGGTCGACCAGAACGCCGCCTCCAGGGGCAGCTGCAGCAGCACCGGCGTGATCATCACGAGCCGGCTCAACGGCGTGACGCCGGGCAGCGCGATCGACGCCGACAGGTACGCGACGGCACCGACCGGCACGATCGTCACCGCCGCGGCCCGGCGCGCCCAGCGTTCGAGGTCCCAGCCGGCCGGCACCAGCCCGGCCGAGAGCGGCCGGCCGACCAGGGCCTCGATCAGGGTGTACGGGATGGCGAGCAGCGTGCCCTGCAGCGCGACCAGCGCGAGGTGCGACTGGTCGGTCCACGACGCGAGCAGGAAGACCATGACGCTGCTGAGCCGGGTGATGGCCTGCACCGACAGTTGCGAACGCTGCAGCGCGGCCACCGTCCGCCGGGCGAAGCGCATCGCTCAGGCCTCCTCAGCCGCGACGTCCACGGGCGCGGCGACCGGGGCGGGCGGCACGGCGCCGGCCACGACGAACGCGGCCAGGCACAGCATGGCGCCGTCGTACTCCCATGCCTCCAGCACCAGGAACGCCGCGGCGAGCCCGGCGAGCACCGCGACCTGCACCACGGCGGCGGGCCGGGTGGCGGTGTCCCGGGCCAGGCGCACCAGCAGCACACCGAGAAGCACCACCGCCGCGAGCGCGACGACCGGCCCGAACTGCAGGGCCAGGCTCACGTAGTAGTTGTCGACGAAGACCGGCTCGGCGTGGGCGAACCGTGAGCCGGACGCGGCACCGACCGCACCCACCCCGCGCCCCCACCACGGCAGGTCGTGGCGCAGCAGGCCGGCCCACACGTCGAAGCGCTGGAACAGGCTGCTGGCGCCGGTCGCCCCGACGATCACGAAGCCGGCCGCGACCAGCGCGAGCACGCCGAATCCCAGGAACCGCGCCCGGCGCCGGCGGGCCGCGCCGCCACCGCGGTTGAGGACCACCGCGGCGACCACCCCGCCGGCCAGCAGCACCGCACCGGACCGGCTGGTGCTCAGCGCGAGGCACAGCCCGGCGGCGACCGCGCCGGCGTGCCAGGAGCGCTGCCGTGGGCGGCCGGCCGGGCTGAGCCACAGCGCGACGTAGCCGAGCAGGTACGCGCCGGCGAGCATGCCGAGGTCGGCGTTGAACTCGGTGAGGCCGGGCGCCCGGAAGTTGCCGTCGATGTACCGGATGGCCCGGCCGTGGTTGAGCCCCCACGCGTCGAGCCGTGCCGGTCCGAGCAGCACCTCGAGGAGCGCCGCGACACCGTTCGCGACGAGCAGCCACGCGAGGACCCCGACGAAGCGCAGCCGGTCCCGCACCGGCTGGGCGGCGAGCAGACCCAGCAGCAGCACCGGGAACACCACGTACCGCACCCCGAGCAGGCTCTGCGCGACGCCATGCCGTGCCGCGCCGACCGCGAGGCCCAGGAGCAGCACCGCGCACGCGACGCCGCCGGCCACCAGCCGGCCACGGTGCGGGCGCCGTCCGCCGCGCAGTGCCTTGACCGCGGCCACGGCGCAGTGGACCACCACCACGAGCACGACGGACTGGTCGAGCAGGTACGCCCGCCCGCCGAACGCCGCGCCGAAGACGTGCTCGACCCCGGTCGCCCACAGCCCCAGGGCGGTGGTGAGCACGATCGCGACGTACACCAGGCCGGCGAACGGCTTGGCCAGCACGTAGCACAGCAGGGCGAGGACCGGCGGCAGCCACGGCGACAGCCCCGCCAGGGCGCATCCGGCGACGGCGAGCACCGTCGCGAGCACCGCGACGCCGACCTGCCACGAGGTCTCGCGCATGCGCAGGCGGATGCTCACCCGTGCCCCCTGAGTGCCCCGGGCCGCGCGCCGGCGACCGCGTGGTAGGCCTCGAGCACCGCGTCCACATGGGCCGGCCAGTCCAGCCGGATCCCGTCTTCGGCGGCGGAGGCGGCCATCGCCGCGTGGTGCGCGCCGGTGCCGAGGACCGCCTGCCGCACGGCCGCGGCCAGCGACGCCGCGTCGGTGAACTCGACGACCGAGCCCGCCGACGCCATCGGTGGCCGGGCGACGGCGCTGCTGATGATGGGCCGGCCGGCGCGCAGCGCCTCGACGCAGGAGATCGGGAAGTTCTCCACCCACTGGCTGGGGAACACCAGCCAGCCGGCCTCGGCCAGCGCGGCGGCCTTCCCGGCGGTGTCGAGGTACCCCAGGTAGCGCAGCGTCGGGTCGGCCGCGGCGGCCGCCTCCACGGCGGCGCGGGCCGGGCCGTCGCCCGCCACGAGCAGCGTCGCGCCGACCTCGCGGCCGGCCGACCGCCACGCCTCCAGCAGCACGTCGATGCCCTTGTGCGGGCTCAGCGCCCCCATGAACAGCAGCACGTCCCGGCGTCCCGGCGGCCAGTCGCCGCCCATGCTGTCCGGCACCGCGAGGGGCACCACCCGGCCGGGCAGCCGCCGGGCGCCGGGCACGTGCGAGGCGAGCAGGTCGCGGGTGCGGGCCGCCGGCCACAGCGTGGTGACCCGGCGCAGCCGGCGGACCAGCCAGGCGGAGCGCAGATCGAGCAGCCGGTCCAGCGGGCCGGACCGGCCGCGGTTGGCGAGCGAGTTGTTCGGGTCGGCGATCGCGTAGTCGTGCACGGTGTGCACGACCGCGTGGGCCCGCGCGAGGGCCGCGACCGGCAACGCTCCGACGCCCTGCCAGTTGTGCACGTGCACGACGTCGGGGGCGAAGTCGCGCAGGTCGCGCGGGCCGGCCCCGGTCGGGTCGAAGACGTCGCCCAGATGCGTGAGCAGCTTGCGTGCCACGGGCACGCGCGCGGACAGCCGGGTGCTCAGGACGCCGTCGCCGGGCTGGGCGTTCGCGGACGCGCGCGCGAAGACCCGCACCTCGTGGCCGCGCGCCGCGAGGTCGCGGGAAAGATCCCGGACGTATTGCTCGGCGCCGCCGAGCAGGGCGAACGACGAGTGGACCATGGCGATGCGCACGCGGCACCCTATCCTTCACCGGGCTCGGGCACCGCCTCGGGAACCGGCTGCCGGCGGGCCGCCGCGAACGGCACGCCGAGATGCCCGGCCAGTTCCCCGGCCGCCTGCCGCCAACCGCGATGGGCCGCCGCGGGCGGCGCGCTCCACGTGCCGAGCGTGTGCAGCGCCGCCGCCAGCGCCGCGCCGGTCCAGGTGGCCATCCGGATCGCGCCGCCGCCCGTCGCCTCGTGCAGCGCCGGATCGGGCGAGATCACGGTCGGGACGCCGAGCCGCATGGCCTCGGCGGCCGGCAGCCCGTACCCCTCGAAGTGGCTCGGCATGAGGAACGCCGCCGCGCCGGCGAGGGTGGCGAGGTAGTCGGCGTCGCTGAGCCGCTGCAGGAACACGACCCGGCCGGCGGCCGGCGACGCCGCCACGGCCCGCTCGAACGCCTCGACGCGCTGCCCGCCGGTGAGCACGGCCAGGGTGTACCGCGGGTGCTCGGCCAGTGCCTCGACGGCGAGCTCGACGCCCTTGTGCGCGGCGTGGCCGGGCACCACGAGGTACGGCCGTCCGCGCAGGGCCGCGGGCAGCTCGCCCGGGGACCCGGCGACGTCGCTGCCCGGATGCCAGACGCGGGTCCGCCCGACCGGCACACCGTAGGAGCCGAGCAGGTCGTGCTGCGTGCGGGCGCTGACGCACAGCAGCCGCTCGGAGCGGCGCACCGCCATGCCGTAGCTGGCCTGGCGGTACCGGCGCACCGCCGCCGACAGGTCGTGCGGCCAGAGCTTGAACGCCAGGTCGTGCATGACGGTGACGACCGGCAGGCGGCTGCCGGTGACGGCGATCGACGGGCTGAGCGACAGCACGCGCGTTGTGGCGGGGTCGCGCCCCGCGGTCGCCCGGTGCAGGGCCCTGGTGGCCGCCGCGATCGAGCTGCCCCGCCCGCCGGCCTGGCGGCTCACGATCCGCGCGCCGGCCTCGGCACCGTCCGGCACGTCCCAGCCGGCCGGCACCGCGACCAGTTCCAGGCCGTGCCCGCCGGGCCAGAAACGGACGATCTCGGTGAGCACCCGGGTGATGCCGCCCGGACCGACGCCGCTGCAGTCGACGACCGTCGACGTGGATGCCTCAGCCGCTGGTCGCATCGGTGACCCATGCGCTCGTCCGGGCGGCGAACCGCTCCGGGGAGAACCGCGCCGCCTGCTCCTGCATGCGGCGCGGTGCGGGCAGGTGCGGCAGGCGGCGGACGGCCGCCGCGTGCGGCGCGGGCTCCAGGGAGTCCACCAGGTAGCCGGTCTCACCGTCGACGACCGTCTCGAGCAGCCCGCCGCGACCCAGCCCGATGACGGGGGTGCCGCACGCCTGGGCCTCGACGGGGATGATCCCGAAGTCCTCGTGCGCCGGGAACAGCAGTGCGCGGGCTCCCCAGTACAACTCCCGCAGCCGCTCCTTCGAGGGCCGGACCTCGAACGTGACCGGGACGCGGGCCGCGGCGGCGAGCTTGCGGAGGCGCGGCTCCTGCGGGCCGGAGCCGGCGATCACCAGCGGCAGCCCGGCCTCGTCCGCGATGGCGATCATGAGGTCGAAGTTCTTGTACGGGATCCAGCGCCCGACCCCGAGCAGGTAGTCGCGCGGCTGTTCCCGCTGCGGGCCGGGCGCCGCGGCGAAGTAGTCCACGGCCACCGGCGGGTTGATCACGACGGCGTCGCGCCGCCAGAACCTCCGGATCCGCGTCTGCACCTCGACGGAGTTCGCCGCGTAGGCGTGCACGTGCCGGTTGAGCCGCGAGTCGGCGACCTGCAGCAGTTTGCGCGGTGCGCGCAGCAGCGGGTTCGCGCCGCGGCCGTCGAAGGAGGGGCTCCAGACGTACCGCGCCGGTGAGTGCACGTAGCTGAGGTACCGCGTCGCCTCGTGCGAGCCCAGCCGGACGGTGTGCGCGAACGCGTGGGTCGAGGAGATCACGACGTCGAACGTGGCGCGGCGGTCCAGGGTCCGCCAGACCAGCGGCATCATCGGCAGCGCGAGCGCCTTCCGGCGCCGCAGCGGCGTGCGGGCCAGCCACGACTCGCGCAGGCCCAGCCCCTCGGCGCCGGCGTCACGCTCCGCCCACAGCACGTAGCGCGCCGCGTGCGGCAGGAGGCCGGCGATGGCCATGAAGACCTGCTCCGAGCCGCCGGTGGCGCTGAACCACTCGTGGACCAGCGCCACGGACGAGCCCGCCAGCAGCCCCGCGCCCGGCTGCCTCTCGCTGTCGTGCACGATTCCCCCGTCGCCTCAGCGCGCCGTGCCGGCGCCGCTGCCGCTCAACTGTGCTGCTGCCACAGGTCCCGGAACGGCTGCCAGTCGCCGCCGAGGACCTCCTCGCAGAGTGCCTCCATGAGGACCGCGGCATTGCCGTCGTCACGGTTCCACCAGATGCCGCACAACGCCCGGCCGTCGCTGCCCTTGAGCGCGTACTCGACGTACTGGCCGGTCGCGCCGCTCGCGCCGGTCTTCGGCCCGGGCGCACCCTGACCGGGCGCGATCCCCTGCGAGGTGACGCTCAGCTGGACCCGGAAGGCACGGGCGGCGTCCCGCTCGGTCGGCGACGCGTACTGCGCGAAGTGCACCGACACCCCGCCGTACCGGCAGAAGACGTGCTTGGTCTCGTCGGACGGCAGCTTCGGGCCACCGGTGTCGGTGTTGGTCGCGCAGCCACCCATGTCCATGAGCCACGGCGTGGCGAGCGGCAGCAGGTCGCCGTCGAACTTCGCCTTGTTGAGCGTGGCCTGACCGCGGGTGAACGCGTCGAGCGCCGGGCCCGACGACGCCGCCGGCCCGGGCGTCGGGTCGTTGCCGGCCCGCGCCTTGCCGCCGCCGCCGAGGAGGTAGCCACCGCCGCCGGCGAGCAGCGCGACGACCACTGCCGTCACCACCGTCCAGACGAGCGTCCGGCGGCCGGGCGGGCGGGCGTTCACGTCGCCGAGGGGCGGGATCGGCGGCTCGGCGACCGGCGTGCTCCAGCTCTGCTGCGGCGGGGCGGACGTCGGCGATCCGGCCGGAGGCCAGGAGGTGGGCGCCGGCTGCGGCGAGGTCGGCGCGGCGGTCTGCGCGGCGCTCCACGGCCCGGCGGCGGGCGCCGGCTGCGGCGGTATCGGGGTGGGCAGGGGCTGGGCCACCGGGCCGCCCGTCCCGTACGGGACGCCGGAGGTCTGCGCGTGCCCGTAGGGCGGGGCGGAGGTCTGCCCGTACGGCGGGGCGGACGCCTGCCCGTACGGCGGGCTGGAGACCTGCCCGTAGCCGGCAGCGGGCAGGCTCGGCGGCGCGGTGTACTGCTGCTGCGGAGCCGGGTGCTGCTGCGGGTAGGGCTGCTGCTGGGGCTGCGCCGGATACTGCTGGGGCTGCTGCGGCGGGTACTGCTGGGCCGGTTGCTGCTGTGCTGGGGCCTGCTGCCAGTTCGGCGTCAGCGGCGCGGTCTGCTGGTTCCAGTCGGGCTGCTGCTGCTCCTGCTGGGGCGGCTGCGCCTGCTGCTGCGGCTGGGGCGGCGGCGGGGGTGACGGCGGCCACACCGGGGACGACGGCCACGCACCTTCCGCTGGGTTACCGGCACCTGGTGCTGCATGCCCCTCGTTGCTCACGTGGCGCAGGGTATCAACGATCGGCTAAATTTCCAGCCCGCACCCGCGGCCCCCGGCCGGGCCGCGCCGGCCTGCATCGCGGCGCATCCGGCGGGGCCGGGCGGGGTCGTCAGGCGGCGGCGCCGGCGAGCGCGGGGGTCATGGCCCGGGCGCACAGCTCACGCGCCCACTGGATCCGGCCGGCGGCGATCTCGGGGTGGTCGCCGAACACCGTCGCGGCCCGGGCGTAGCACTCGTCCGGTCCGAGCTGGTCGAGCGTGCGGTGCACGGTCTCGCGGACGGTGGCGTCGTCCAGGTCGGTGGACGCGGAGACGTCGGAGACGAACAGTGCCATGCTCAGCACCGGCTCAACGAGGCAGGTCGTCATCGGAATCACCTGTTCAAGCGGGGGTTTTCGAGGGGGTGTGTCGCGTTCCTGTAACCACGGTCTCTCGTACGGCTGGGGGACGGCCTCGGCGCCAGCGGGACACCCCGACTGCGGGTTTTCGCACCCCCGTATACCCGCTAGCAGGTATACGGTCGCGGCCGGTTCGGCGACACCTGGCACCGGGCCACCGCGACGGGGATGTCCATCCGCCCGTGTCCCGTTCGTAGTCATGCGGAAACGGCCACCATCTCGGCCCGAACCGCATGAGAGGAACACCGTCATGACCGTCCCGCCGACCGCCCGCATCGCATGGCTGGTCAACTGTGGTGCGATCGCAGGTGCCGTGTTCATCGGCGTCTCGTTCGCCCAGGCGTTCACCCGCTCCGGGTTCGACCTGCGCCGGCACGCGTTGAGCGCGCTCACCCTGGGCGGCCTGGGCTGGCTGCAGGTCGCGAACTTCGTGGTCACGGGCCTGCTGGCCGGCGCGTTCGCCCTGGGTCTGCGGCGGGCGCTGGAGCCCGGCAGGGCGGACACGGCGGGCCCGGTCCTGATCGGCGTCTACGGCGTCGCGATGATCGGCGGCGGGATCTTCACCCCGGACCCCGCGCTCGGCTGGCCGTCCGGCGCCGCGGCGGGGCCGCCCGGACAGCTGAGCCTGAACGCGGCCCTGCACACGGTCTTCGGCGCCATGGCGTTCCTGTCGTTGATCGCGGCCGGTGTCGTGTTCGCCCGGCGGTTCGCCGGTCAGGGCCACCGCGGGTGGGCCGCCTACAGCTACGCGAGCAGCGCCGCCGCGTTCGTCCTCACCGTGCCGCCGTGGAGCGAGGAGAGCGCGAGCCTGCGCTTCGCCGCCGGGGCGGTGATCATCTCGACCTGGCTGGCCGCCCTGTCCTGGCGCAGCCGCCGGGAAGGCGGCCCTCTGTCCTAGGAAGCTTCAGGGGGAGTGCGCGCGCTCACCGCGCGCCCTGGTCCGGGCATGACCCTCGATGTAGGTTCTGGCGATGGGCCCTGGGATGTCGCGGCGCTCGGTGCTCGCCGGGACCGGGATCGTGGGGGGATCGCTGCTCGCCGGGGCGGGGTGCGACGACCCGCCGCCGCCGTCGTTCTACGGGGTCCACCAGGCCGGGATCACCACGCCGGTGCTGCCGTTCCTGCAGATCGCCGGCTTCGACGTGGTGACTCGGGACCGTGCCGGGCTGGTCGAGCTGCTGCGGACGTGGACCGAGGTCGCCGCCGGGCTGGGCGGCGCGGCCGGCGGCGGGACCACCGTCACGTTCGGCTTCGGCCCGGGGCTGTTCGCGGAGGGCAGGTTCGGGCTCGCCGACCGGCGCCCGGCGGAGCTGGCCGAGCTGCCCGGCTTCCCCGGCGAGTCGCTCGACCGGGCGGCCGGCGGCGGCGATCTCTGCGTCCAGGTCTGCGCCCGGCATCCGACCACCGCGCACGACGCGGTCCGCGCCCTCGTGGGCGCCGGCCGGGCCGGCGCCGTCCTGCGCTGGCGGCAGGTCGGCTTCCGGGACGCGGGCGACGCCGCGGACCCCGTCGGACTGTTCGGGTTCCGCGACGGCACCGCCAACCTCGACCTGACCGGGCAGCGGGAGCAGGACGAGCACCTGTGGGTCAGCGACGGACCCGGCTGGCTGCACGGCGGCACGTACCTCGTCGTACGGCGGATCCGGCTGCTGCTGGACACCTGGGACCGCACCGACGTGCCGGCGCAGGAGGCGGTCATCGGCCGTCGCCGGGACAGCAACGAGCGCCTGGACCTGCCCGCGTCGCACGCCCGGCTGGCGTCGCCCGAGGCGAACGGCGGCGCCAAGCTGCTGCGGCGGTCCTACTCCTACGACGCCGGCGCCGACCCCAACGGGTTGATCGACGCCGGTCTCATCTTCATCTGCTTCCAGCGCGACCCGCGGCGGCAGTTCGTCGCCGTCCAGCGGCGGCTCGCCGCGGCCGATCCGCTCAAGGGTTTCAGCCAGCACCTGGCCAGTGGCGTGTTCGCCTGCCCGCCGGGGGTGGCGCGCGGGTCGTGGATCGGCGCCGCGCTCTTCTAGGGTCTGGCTCTGGGCAGTGCGATGCGGGTGACGGCGACGGCCTTGCCCTTGGCGTCCGCCGGTGGGTTGCGGCCGCTGAACTTGGTGATGACGTGTGTCTTGCCGCTCATCACCTGCAGCTCGTACTTGTCCGGCGTCCAGTAGGCCTCGTCGCCGATCCCCGTGACGGCCTCGACGGCGGCCGGGTTGCTGCGCCCGCGCTCGAAGTCCTCCCGGCCGCTGGTCTGCGAGTCGTCGAGCAGGTACAGGTACTCCGCCACGGCGGGGGTCGCGCCGGGGGCGAGTGGTCCGAGGCCCGGCGTCAGGCCGAAGGCGCACACCGGTGGCCAGCTCTCCACCTTCTGCGGTGCGTTGACCGGGATCGCCAGGACCTGCGCGGCCTCCTGCTGGGTGAGGGTCCGGCACGGGTCGTCGACCTGGCTGACGTCCCACGAGCCGTGCAGTGCCGTCGGGCTCGTGGACGGATGCACCGGCAACCCGGCGGCCGGGGGAGGGAGGACGGGTCCGGCGACGGCGGGTGATCGGTGTTCCGCTGGTGGCTGCCCGGCGGTGCAGCCGGCGCAGGCCATCGCGATCATGGCCGCTGCTACCACCCGGGCGGCGGGTGTCGTCCACATGCAGCGGAGTCTACGACCATCGATAGTATTTTGACAGGTCGCGAAAAAAGTCCCGATCATGATCGCGGGCGGTGCCCGTGCGAAACCCTACTATCCTACGTAGTAGCTGTGGGGCGTGGTCGTGTCGCGGCGGGGGTACGCTGACCGTCAGTCGTCGGAGGGTGTCTGTCGTGCAGGGGTTCGGGGAGCTGGAGACGGCACTGATGGAGGTGCTGTGGAAGCGGAATGCGCCGACCACCGTCCGCGAGGCGATGGACGACCTGCGATGGCGCCGGCAGCTCGCCTACACCACCGTCATGACCGTGATCGACACGCTGTACCGCAAAGGCTGGCTCACCCGTGAGCCGGACGGCCGGGCATACCGGTACACGCCGGCGCTGACCCGCGACCAGCTCGTCGCGAAGACCATGCACGAGGTGCTCGTCGACAGCGGCGACCGCGGCGAGGCGCTGATGCACTTCGTCGGCCGGATGACGATGGACGAGGCCGCCGCGCTCCGCGAAGCGCTCGGCAGCTACGAGCGCCGGATCTCGGGCCGATGAGCCCGCTGCTGCTCGTCGCGTTCACCCTCCTCCTCGCGTTCGTGGCCGCGCCGCGGCTGGCCGGGGCGGCGTGGGTGGCGCGGGCGCCGCGGCTGGCCCTGACCGCCTGGCTCGCCGGGTCGTGCGCCGTCGTGGCGTCCAGCCTGCTCACCGGGCTCAATCTGCTGCTGTACTGGGACCGCACCCACGACCTGGTGAGCGGCGCCTGGCACTTCTGCCTCGACTCGCTGTTCGGCAGGCACGACGCGGCGGCCCAGGTCGCCGCGTTCGTCGGGCTCCTGACCGTGGCGGCGCTGTGCTACCGGATGGGGCTCGGCACCAGCCGGATGGTCACCGCCCAGCGCGCGCGGCGGGCCGATCTGCGGATGCTCGTCCGGCTCGCCGGCATCCCATCGCCGGTGCCCGGTGCGACGGTGGTCCGGCACGAGCAGCCCGCCGCCTACCTGATGCCGGGCCGGGCGACCGGCATCGTGATCACCTCCGCCGCCGTGGATCGGCTCCGGGCGCCGGAGCTGCACGCCGTGCTCGCCCATGAGCGCGCCCACGCCAGCGGGCGGCACTACCACCTCACCCACTGGGTCCGGTTCCTGGTGCAGGCGTTTCCCGGGGTCGCCTGCTTCAAGCTGGCGCGGCGGCAGGTCGAGCGGCTCGTGGAGCTGTGCGCCGACGACACCGCCGCCCGCAGTGCCGAGCGGATCGACCTCGCCCGGGCGCTCGTCACCATGGCGCGGCCGGCCGGCTCGGTGAGTGCCGACGGCGGGCTGCTGGCCGTCAGCGGCGGCGACAGTCTCGAGCGGCTGCACCGCCTCCTCACGCCACCGCGACCGCTCACCGCGGCGGCCAGGGCGTGCGTCGCCGCCGGGGTCGCCGGGGTCGCCGCCGCGCCGCTCGCCATGGCGATGTTCGACCGCTACGTGCCCTGGGTGCCAGACGCGCTGTCGTTGTGACCGCCCGGCCGGCGGTGCGACCGCGGCCGGTGCGACGCGCCTTCCGTGACGGCGCGGGACTCAGCTACCTCACAGCCGGCGGCCCGTAACCGGCGTGCGCGGGACGTGTTGATCCACCCGACTGATCCGCCGGCGGGGGCCGACGAGGGGGTGGATGGTGCAGCGCAACGTCATGTCCGTCGTGGCGATGATGCTGTGCGCGCTGCTGCTGCACACCGGCGCGGTGCACCATCCGGCCGGCACCGCCCCCGGCGGCCACGCGGCGGCCGGCACCGAGCGGTCGCCGGTCGTGGAGCGTCCCGCCGACTGCCCGGGGCTCGACCGCGACCGGGTCGCGCGGCCTGTGCGGGGCCAGCCGGTGGCGGAGCGCCGGGCCGGCGCGGTCGGTGACGCCGTCCAGGGCCGGCCCGTCGATGCCGTGCTCGCCGGGCCGCCGGAGGCCCGCCACGGCCGGCGCGTCGTGGGCCGGGCCCGGGCCCTCCTGCAGATCCTGCGGTGCTGAGCGGCGCACCTCACCTCCGCCGCTCGCGACCGTGCGCGCCCCGGCCTGTGCCGGGCGACGCGCGCCGGCGGGTGCGGCGGGTGCGAGGCGCCGTCACGTCGCTCACGCCGCTATCGGAAACCTGGATGATCATGCAGACCTTCATCGACCACGCACGTGCCTTTCCCGACACCGTCAAACGGCAGCCGCACCGCTTCGCCCGGCTGGCCGGCGAGCAGCAGCCGCAGGCCATGTTCATCTGCTGCTCCGACTCCCGGGTGGTGCCGGCGCTGTTCACCGGCGCCGGCCCGGGCGACATCTTCGAGCTGCGGGCCGTCGGCAACATCGTCCCGCGGTACCGGCCCCAGGCGGCCTGCGCCGCCGCCAGCGCGATCGAGTTCGCCGTCACCGGACTGGAGGTGACCGACATCGTCGTCTGCGGCCACTCCCACTGCGCCGCCGTGCGCGCCCTGGCCGGCGCCGCGAGGACCGTGCCGATGCCGATGGTCCGGCGCTGGCTCGGCCACACCGCGGGCCTCGCGACGGCGGGCGCGGACCTGTCCGCGGCGACGCAGCGGCACGTGCTGACCCAGCTCGACCACCTCCGCAGCCACCCGTGCGTCGCGCAACGACTGGCCACCGGCCGCCTCAGGCTGCACGGCTGGGTGTACGCGGTCGACACCGGCCAGGTGCTCGCCGCGCAGCCCGGGTCCGACGCCTTCCAGCCGCTGTGACCACACCCGTGCGCCGGGCGATGCGGGTCGCCCGCACCGACCTGCCGGCCTCGGTCGTCGTGTTCCTCGTCGCGCTGCCGTTGTGCGCCGGCGTCGCCGTGGCGTCCGGGGTGCCGGCCGAGCTGGGACTGGTGACCGGCGTCGTCGGGGGACTGGTCGCCGGGTCGCTGCCCGGCAGCAGCCTGCAGGTCAGCGGGCCCGCGGCCGGCCTGACCGTGCTCGTCGCCGAGGCCGTCGACGCGTACGGGGTCGCCGCCCTCGGGCCGATCGTGCTGGCCGCCGGGCTGCTGCAGGTCGGGCTGGGCGCGTTGCGGTTCGGCCGCTGGTTCCAGGCCATCTCCGTCGCGGTCGTGCAGGGCATGCTGGCCGGCATCGGGCTGCTGCTCATCGCCGCGCAGCTCTACGTCCTGGCCGGCGCCACGGCCCCGGCCGGCGGCATCGCCAAGCTGACCGGCCTGGTCCAGCTGGCCGTGCGGACCGGCACGTCGAGCGCCGCGCTGGCCGCGGTCGCGGTCGGCTCGGGCACCGTCCTGATCGCCGTACGGTGGGCGCAGTTGCCCGGCCCGGCGCGCCTGGTGCCCGGCACCCTGGTCGGGGTGGCGGCCGCGACCGCGGCGACCGCGGCGCTGGACCTGCCGCTGGCGACCGTGGACGTCGGCGGGCTGCTCAGCGTGCTGCAGCCGTCGGTCGGGCAGCTGCGGCAGCTGGCGGACGTCGGGGTGCTCGGCACGGCCGTCGCGTTCGCGCTCGTCGCCTCGGCGGAGAGCCTGTTCAGCGCGTCCGCCGTGGACCGGATGCACCACGGGCCGAGGACGGCGTTCGACAAGGAGCTCATCGCGCAGGGCGTCGGGAACAGCGTCTGTGGTGCGCTCGGCGCGCTGCCCATGACGGCGGTGATCGTGCGCAGCGCGGCGAACGTCCAGGCCGGCGCGCGGACCAAGGCGTCCCGGGTGCTGCACGGGGTGTGGCTGCTGGTGTTCGTCGCCGCGCTGCCGGCCGTGCTCGCGCTCATCCCGCTGCCGGCGCTGGCCGGCGTACTGATCCACGCCGGGTGCAAGCTGCTGCCGGTCAAGGTCCTGCCGCAGCTGTGGCGCGAGCACCGCGGGGAGGCGCTGGTGCTGGCCGGCACCGCTGTGACCATCGTGCTCACCGACATGTTCCAGGGCGTCCTGATCGGGCTGGGGCTCGCGGTCGCGAAGCTGGCCTGGGAGACGTCGCACGTCCGCGTGCACGTCGCCGACTCCGGCCGGGGACCGGTCCACGTCAGGCTGGTCGGCAACGCCACGTTCCTGCGGCTGCCCGTCATCCTGGCCGCCCTGTCGGCCCTGCCGTCGCACCGGGCCGTGCAACTGGACCTGCGCGGCCTGCGGCACGTCGACCACGCCTGCCAGTCCGCCCTGCGGGCCTGGACCGACCAGCACAACAGCACCGCGCCGACACCGGTCCTGCTGCTCGCCGGCGGCCGGCCGGACCCGCCGGCGGCGTCCGGGCCGTGACCGGCGCGGCGCCGGCCGGTCCGCTCCCGCCCGGCGAAAAGGGGCGTGTCCTCCGCCTGACGGCGGTCGACACGCCCCGGTGGCGCCTGTGCGGGGGTGGCCGCGGGTCAGTGCCCGGCGATGGCGGGGCCGTGATCGCCGGTGGAGATCTGGGTGCCCTGGGCGAAGGAGGACTCGAACTGGGCGCGCAGGGCCTCGATGCTGGAGAACTCCGAGGCGTGCGACTGCTCGCTGCCCTCGGCGGCGAAGACGCTGTTGGTCTCGGCCTCGTCGTGGCTGTAGCTGGTGTAGTCGGTGGACTCGTAGCGGGAGCCGTCGGCGCCCTCGTACTCGACGTGCTTGCCGGTCTCGAAGTCGGTGGACTCCGCCGACGCGCTGTCCTGGCTGTAGACGCCGAAGTCGGACTGGTAGTCCTGCTCGCTGCCGGCCTCCGTGTGCAGCTGCTCGACGTCGCCGGACTCGTACCCGGTCTCGAACTCGCCGTACTCACTCATCGCGGTGTTCCTTCCACTTGGTGGTGTCGTTGTCGTCCGTGCCGATGGGCAGAACACTACTAGGCTGACTAGTAGGATCGAATCCCCGAATCGTGCCACCGCTGTACCTGCGCCTGCCCGGCTACTACAGCTGGTAGGAGGTGTTGGTACCGTGGTGGCTCGCGGCCGATCAGGGGGTGCCCGGTGGGAGACTTCTTCGCGGGGGGTCGCCGCGGGCGGCCCCCTGCTGGCGGGCATGGCGGTGGCGCTGCTGGCCGGGCTGGTGAGCTTCCTGTCGCCGTGCGTGCTGCCGCCGTGCGTGCTGTCGCTGGCCACGGTGGAGGCGACGGCCGGCCGGGGGCTGCTGCTCGCCGCGGCGTACTGCGCCGGGCTCGGCCTGCCGTTCCTCGCCGTCGCGGTCGGCCTGCGGCGCGGGCTGGCCTTCATCACCGCGACCCGGCCCTACCGCCGGGCCGTCAACGTGGCCGGCGGGGTGCTGCTGACGGCGGTCGGTCTCGCGCTGCTGACCGGCGCGTGGTCCGACTTCGTCCTCTGGCTGCGCACGACCGTCGGGCCCGGCGCCGTCGGCATCTGACGGGCGCTGTCACGCGGCGCGAGCCCCTGAGCGAGACGGGACCCGCGCCGCGTCGAGCCGGGTCAACAGCGACCACACCAAAGGTCCCCGGCTCGCGCCCAGACTACTATCACGCCTAGTAGATAGTCGAGATGCCGGCCTACGCGCCGACCGGGATGCGGGCGGTGACCGTCGCCTGGTTGATGTCGTCGACACGCACGGTGACGCGCATGTCCCAGGTACCGGCGGCGGGGAAGGCGACCTGTCCGCTGGCGTGGTCGGGGGTGAGCCCCACCAGCGGCACCGTGATCGGCTCGACCTCCTTCGACGGCAGCGCGACCGTCGCCTTCCACTCCACGACCTTGAGCGGCGCGCTGCCGTCGGGTCTGCGGGCGTACAGGTGGACGGTGTTGATCCCGGTCCTGGCCGGTGCGACGTCGACGACGACCTGGAACAGGCTGCTGCTGACCTTGACCTCGACGGGCCGGCCGGGCTGCCCGGCGGCGGCCTCGACGCTGCGCGCCGGGGTCGTCTGCACCAGCACGGACGTCACACCGAGGACGAGCACGACGACGCCGACCTCGACGAGGACCCCGATCCGCAGCCGCCGGCGCACCGCGGCGCCGGCCGTCTCGTCGTCGTCCGCGTCCCCGGTGTCCGCCGGGTAGTGGCGGTTGGTGACGTTCCGCGCGTACGCGGCGGCCGCGAGGATGACGGCGAAGAGGCCGGCCTTGACGAGGACCAGCTGCCCGTACAGGGTGCCGGTGAGCGCGCCGAGGGTGCCGACCTCGACGAGGGCCTGGGCGGCGCCGGCCAGGACGAGCACGGTGACGGCGAGCAGCGCCCAGCCGGACCAGACCGGCATGATGACGCCGATCTCGCGGTCGTCGGCGTGGCGGAGGAGGAACCCGAACAGCATGACCAGGCCGCCGGCCCAGACGGCCATCGCCGCGAGGTGCGCCGCGTCGGCGACGACGGTGAGCGCCGGGACCGGGGAGGCGCTCGGGTGCCCTGACAGCGGCCAGGTGGCGGCGCCGACGACCCCGAGCCCGATCAGCAGCGCCCGGTCGAGCCTTCCCGCGCGCAGGCCGGCGACCGGCCGCAGGAGCAGCACGACCGCGGCGACGGCGGCGACACGGACCAGGTGGGCCGCCCCGTAGGTGCTGCCGAGCACGTCACCGGCGCCGGCGGTGGTCGCGCC
This sequence comes from Dactylosporangium sp. NPDC051087, assembly GCF_055586325.1. Classification (NCBI taxonomy): domain Bacteria; kingdom Bacillati; phylum Actinomycetota; class Actinomycetes; order Micromonosporales; family Micromonosporaceae; genus Dactylosporangium; species Dactylosporangium sp. NPDC051087. The sequence goes on from NZ_JBVJIJ010000018.1 coordinate 191,507, forward strand.
GAGGAGGCCGCCGCCGGAGGTGTACGGGACCTGCAGGTACAGCTCCAGCAGGGCGCTGAGCGCGACGAGTCCGGCGCCGGACAGCGCGGCGCGGACCGGGCCGGTGGTGGGCAGCCGGGCCGGCCACAGCGTGAGGAGGACGAGCGCCGGCCCGACGAGCAGGATCAGGCCCAGGCAGCCGATCCAGCGCGCGGCCGACATGGCGTTCTTCACCAGCGGGTCGGTCCGCACGTCGGCGCCCGCGTCGTCGGTGGGGGTGGCGGAGACCTCGCCGTAGGAGAAGGCGAAGCCGCCGCTGATCGGGTGGTTGTCGGCGGAGATGACCCGGTAGCTGACCAGGTACGTGCCGCGGGGTCCGGCGCCGCGCAGCGGGATGACGAGGTCGGCGCCGCGGGCCGTGGCCCTGTCGGCGTCGAGGCGGCCGCCGTCCGGCGCGATGACCCTGACCTTGCCGGCGACCGGCCGGACCGGCTCGGTGAACGTGACGACGACCTCGCCGGGCAGCGCGTCGACGACGACGTCCGCGGTCGGGGTCGAGCCGACCAGCGTCGCGTGCGCGGCCGCCGGGGCGGCCGGCAGCGCGAGGACGGCGAGCACCCCGAGCAGCACCGCGACCAGCAGCGGCCGGGTGGTCGTCACAGCAACGTCCTCCAGTAGTCGCGGAACTCGGCGCCGATCAACGCGGTCAGCAGCAGGAGCCAGGCGGTGAGGACCGTGCTGTGGTACCGCGCGGCGGCGGCGAACGGCCGTCCGCGGAGGTTGTGCAGCGTCACGTACCAGAAGACGGCGATCGTGACGACCCAGACGAGCATGCAGTACGGGCACAGGGCGCCGATGCGGTAGACGCTCTGCGCGAACAGCCAGTGCACGAACAGCACGCCGGCGACGGCGCCCGCCTGCAGCCCGAGCCACCACCAGCGGGGCAGGACGGCCCCGGCGAGGACGGCGACGCCGGTGGTGACGACCACGGTGAACCCGACGAGGCCGAGCAGCGGGTTCGGGAACCCGAAGACCCCGGCCTGGTCGCTGGCCATGATCGAGCCGCAGGACAGGAGCGGGTTGACGCTGCACGTGGGCCGGTACGCCGGATCCTGCAGCAGCCGGACCTTCTCCACCGTGAGCACGAACGCCGCGGCCAGCCCGAGCGCGCCGGCGACCGTGAGCAGCCAGCCGAGCCTGCGGGTGTGGACGGGCATCAGCCGGCGGCCGCGAGGGCGTCGTCGACGGCCTTCTTCAGGTTGGCGTACGTCGGGGACGCGCGCAGCTGCTCGCCGTTGAGGAAGAACGTCGGGGTGCCCCGCACGCCGAGGTCGGTGCCGTCGGCCTTGTCGCGGCCGACGCGGGCGGCGGTCTCCGGCGCGGCGACGTCGGCACGGTAGCGGGTCATGTCGAGGCCGAGCTGTTCGGCGTGGCCGGCGAACGTGTCCGCGTGCGAGGTGCGTGCCTCGCCCCACTCCTTCTGGGTGTCGAACAGCTTGGCGTACATGGCCTCGAACCTGCCCTGTCTCGCCGCGGCCTCGGCCGCCAGCGCGGCGTTCTGGGCGTTGGTGTGGCCGGGCAGCGGGAAGTACCGCACCACGTAGGTGATCCTCCCGGCGTACTCCTCGCGGAGCCGCTCGACCGACGGGTAGGCGGCGCCGCACGACTCGCACTCGAAGTCCAGGAACTCCACGAGGGTGACCTTCCCGTCGGCGGCGACGTCGAGGCGGTGGCTGTCCTCGCGCACGAGGCGGGGGTCGGTCGCGCCGGCGGGCGGCTCGGCCTCGCTGCCGGTGCCGTCGACGAGGAGGAACGCGCCGGCGGCGACCACGGCGGCGACGACGAGGGTGACGGTCAGCATCAGGTTGCCGTTCTGCCACCACCTGCCCGCCGGCCGCCGGGCGGGTGCGGTGCGCCGGGCCGGCGCGTTGAACGCGGTGGTGCGGGGGCTGGGCTTCTTGGTCATCGGCGGGAGGCTCCCTCGTCGGTGGCGTCGCCGGTACGTCCAGCGGACGTGCGGGCGGCTCCGGGTCGTGCCGCGGCGGCCCAGGCGGCCAGCTGGCGGTTGTAGGCGGCGAGGGCGTGGTCCTCGCCGGCGGCCTCGGCCCGGTCGATGGCCCGGTCGACGCGGCGCGCCTCGCGCTGGTCGGTGCGCCACCACTGGGCGAGGAGCACGAGCGCGACGGCGGCGGTCGGGAGCTCACCGAACGACCAGGCGATCCCGCCGCCGAGCTGCTGGTCCTGCAGCGGTGCCGGGCCCCAGGGCCGGGCGAGGGCGGTGTACCAGCCGGCGGCGAGCACGGTCGTGGACTGCTGCACCGCGAGCCCGAAGATGGCGTGCAGGGCCATCGCGGCGAACAGCAGCACCATCCGCAGCGGGAACGGTGCGGGACGGCGGCCCGGGTCGACGCCGATCAGGGTGTGGAAGAAGAGGTAGCCGGCGACGAGGAAGTGCGCCTGCATGGCCAGGTGCGCGGCGTGGGAGCGCAGCGCGAGCTCGAACAGGCCGGTGAAGTACAGCCCGTACAGGCTGCTCACGTAGACCGCGAGCGCGACGAGCGGATGGCTGAGCAGCGCGGCGGGGCGGCTGTGCAGGGCGGCGGTGAGCCACTCCCGGGGGCCGGGCCAGCTGCTCCCGTGGCCGGGGCGCAGGGCGCGCAGCGCCAGGCTCACGGGCGCGCCGAGGACCAGCAGGATGGGGGCGAGCATGCTCAACGCCATGTGCACCACCATGTGCGCGCTGAACAGCACCGGCGCGTAGCGGGCCAGCCCGGAGCTGGTGACGATGACCACGACGGTCCAGCCGGCGGTCCACACGACGAGGCGGTGGACCGGCCAGGCGCCGCCGCGCCGCCGCAGCCGCCACCACCCGGCCGCGTAGCTGCCGGCGGCGACCAGTGCGACCGTCAGCATGAGGGGCTCGACCAGCCACTGCGTCAGCAGCCGCCCGGCGGACACCGGGCCGGGCATCGGGAAGCCCAGCAGCGTCTGGGCGAGCGTCTCCTCGCCGCCGTCCGCGGGCGGCGGCGTCCGGGACAGGGCCACCGCGAGCCCGAACGCCGCGGCGAGGACGGCCACCTCGACGACCGCGATCCGCCGGAACGTCCCGGGCCGGCCGCCGGCCAGGGCCGGGATGCTGACCCGCCGGTGCCACGCGGCGAGGCACACGACGAGCACCACAGCGACGATCTTGATGGTGATGAGCCGCCCGTACGCGCTGCCCCACAGCTCGTCGGGGTGCCGCAGGCGGGTCAGGGCGTTGAGCGATCCGGCGGCGACCACGAGCGGCAGGCACCAGGCGGCGAGGACGGAGAACCTGCGCACCGCCAGGTGCCGGTCGGCGGTCCCGCGGTGGCGGAGCAGGAGCAGCGCGGTGAGCCCGCCGAGCCAGGCGGCCGCGGCGACGCTGTGCAGGACCAGCGACGACACGGCGAGCTGATGGTTGCCGGACGAGGCCGCGTGCCCGGCGAACGCGGGCGCCGCGAGCCCCGCCACGGCCACCGCGGCCAGGGGCACCACCGTGCGCACCTCGAGGGCGGCGCGGGCGGCGACCGCGATGACCGCCGCGGCGGCCGCGCTCACCAGCATCGCCCGGCCCTGCACGAGGTCGAGCAGGAAGCTCACCGCCGCCCGGCCGCGCAGGACGTCGCCGGCCGGCACGGCGAGGAGGTCCGACACGGTGAACACGGCGAGCGCGGCGACCGCCACCAGCCATCCGGCCGCGGCCAGCGACGCCAGCCGGGTGGCGTGGAACCCGGCGGCGGACAGCGACATCCGGCGCCCCCGCTGAGTCTGCCGGGACTGCTGGGCCCGCTCGCGGTCGACCGGCGCGAGGCAGACGGCGGCGAGCAGCAGCCCGAGCGTCGCCGCCGCGCCCACGTCGGCGAGCACCCGGGCGATCGGCAGTCCCCACGCGGTCACCGGCCCGGCCACCCGCAGCCCCGGCAGCGCCGTCGCGTCGGTGCCCCCGCCGGCGTACACCGCGCCCGCCGCCGCGACGACCCCGGCCACGACCGGCACCGCGACCGCCGCGCGCCGCCTCGTGACGTCCTTCACCACGACCGGGTCACTCCGGTCGTGGGTGCGCGGTGCGGCGGGCGCCGGCGACGGTCAGTACCAGCGCCGCGAACGCGACGGCGAGCGCCGCCGCCGACAGGGCGACCGGCAGCGGGCCGGTGCCCGGGGACCCGGGCGTGGCGGGTGCCGCGGCCGGGGGAGCGCTGCCGGGCGCGGCGCGGGTCAGGCGCAGGACCGGCGCCGGGTCGCCGGGCTCCTGACCGCCGGTCGGCTCCTCGATCCAGCGGGAGACCTCGCCGTCGGAGTAGGTCTGCAGCGCCTTGAACACGATGGTGTCGGCGTCGGGCAGCGGGCCGGCGGACAGTTCGAAGTCCTCGAAGTAGCCGGGCCTGATACCGCCGCCGGCCGCCGCGGTCCAGGTCACCTTCGTGACGGCCGCGGTGAGCCGGCCGTCCGGGGTGTCGACCGGCTGGGGGAGCGGGGCCCGTTCGGTGCTGGCGGTCCAGCCGGGGACGGCCTTGAGCGCGACGGCCGCGATCGGGGTCGCCGTGGGCATGACCAGCTCGAGCTTGACGGTGCTGGCGGTGTCGCTCTCGTTGGGCACGCGGAACGTCAGCCGGGCGGTCGTGCCCGGGACCGCGTCCGCGGCGGTGACGCTGACGTGTGCGGCGGCGGCGCCGGGCAGCAGGACCACCGCGGCGGTGACGGCGACGGCGACGGCGATCGGCAGCCGCATGACGGTGAACATGTGCGTCCATACCTCCGGTAGGGCGGCGGTCAGGTGGCGTCCGGCGATCCGGCGGGTGCCGGTCCGCCCGGTGGACCGGGCCGGCGGCGCCGCGGCCAGAAGGCGAGCGCGGCGGCGACCGCGATGAGCCCGCCGAGCAGCCCGGCGACGAACGCGACGCCCCACGGCTGGACCGGCTCCTGGGCCGCGGCCGCGGCAGGGGACGTGCCGGCGGCGGTCGTGGGTGCCGCGCCTGCGCCGGCCGGGGTCTGCGCCGGGCTCTGTGCCGGGGACGGGCCGCTGCCGGCCGCCGCCGGCGACGCGGCCGGGACCGCGGTCACCGTGAAGGTGATCCGTCCTTGGACCGGGTGCCCGTCGGTGGAGATGACGCGGTACGTGACGCTGACCGCACCGGCCGCGGTCGCCGCCCGCAAGGGCTGGGTGAGGGCGGTCCCGGCGCCGGTCGGGGCCCCCGCGACCAGGTCGGCGCCCGCGGCGTCGACCACCACCACCTGCGCCATGGCGGCGTTCGGCGCCTCGCGGAAGGTCATCGTGATCGACGCCGGGCTGGTGGGCAGGCTGGCGCCCTCGGCCGGGGTGCTGCCGCGCAGCGCGTTGTGCGCCCAGGCGGGCGACACCGTCGTGACCAGGGCCGTGACGACGCTCACCACCGTCAGCGCCGCGCCCGCCCGCCACCGGATCCGCCTCCGCGCCCGCGTGTCCGCCCTCACCGCACCCGTTCCTTCCCCTGGCATGACTCCTACGTCACGTAGTCGTTCGCCGGCCCAGGAAAGTTCCCGGCGGGTGCGACTCGGCCCACGCCGGCATCACTACTACGAAGCAGCATAGTAGCTAGCGGTGCCTTGACGCGTCTCCAGAGATGCATATTAGTATGCGCATGTCGGCATGTAATGTGGGGAGGCGATCCGATGGGCCATGGACACGATCACGACCGCCGGGTGACGGCGACCGGCCGGCACCGGGCCGCGCTCGCGGGCGCGCTCGCCGTCTCGGTGGCGATCTTCGCCGTCGAGGTCGCCGGCGCGCTGGTCACGGGCAGTCTCGCGCTGCTCGCCGACGCCGGCCACGTCCTCGCCGACGCGGGCGGGGTGGCCCTGGCCCTCGGCGCGACGCTGCTCGCCGCCCGCCCGGCGACGGGCCGCCGCACGTTCGGCTGGGCGCGCGCGGAGATCCTCGCGGCCGCGGTCAACGGCCTGGTCCTCGCCGGCATGGGGGTCTACGTGTTCGTCGAGGGCGCCCGCCGGCTGTTCGAGCCGTCCGCGGTCGAGCCCGGGGGCATGGCGCTTTTCGGGGCCGTCGGCCTGGCCGGCAACCTCGCCGGCGTCGCCCTGCTGTGGCGGGCCCGCAACGCGAGCCTCAACATGCGGGGCGCGTTCCTCGAGGTCGCCACCGACACCGCGACCTCGGTCGGGGTCCTCGTCGCGGCCGCCGTGATCGCGGCGACCGGGTTCACCCGCGCCGACGCGATCGTGTCGGTGCTGATCGGTCTCGTCATCGCCCCGCGCGCGGTCCGGCTGCTGCGCGAGGCGGTGAACGTGCTGCTGGAGGCGACCCCGCCCGGCATCGACCTGGACCTGATCCGCCGGCACGTCGTCGAGCTCGACCACGTCCTGGGCGTGCACGACCTGCACGTGCACGCCGTCACCTCCGGCCTGCCGGTGCTCAGCGCCCACGTCGTCGTGCGCGACGGGTGCTTCCAGGACGGGCACGCCCCGCGGCTGCTCGACGCGCTCCAGTCATGCGTGGCCGACCACTTCGACGTGGCCCACTCGACCTTCCAGCTGGAGCCGGCCGGCCACGCCGGCCATGAGCACCCCGCCCACCCGTGACCGGGCGGTCCGGCGGCCTATCCGGCCTGCCGGCTCCCGCGCTCCTGCCTGCGCTGGACGCGGTCCTGCACGTCGGCGGTCACCTGGGTGCGGAGGCGGCGCAGGACGAAGACCGACAGGACCATGCTCACGACGAACGCGACGGCGAGCCGGACCACCGGGTCGAGCTCGACCGGCAGCACGAACATGAGGCCTGCCACGGCGATGAACAGCACGAGTCGTGCGGTGAGCAGCTTTGCTACGGAGCCCATCGGACGACTGTAGCGCCAGGCGCCGCACCACCGGCGCGCGCCGCGGGGCACGTGGCGAGGATCTACTAAGAAGCATAGTATTGCAGCGCCGGCGCCGGTGCTGTCCCGCGCCGCACGGCTGGTGCGCTTCGCGGCCCCGGAGTTTCGTCGCTGTGACCCCGGGGTCGGGTGCCGGCCGATGCCCGCTCCCGGTCCACCCATCTCCCCGGACCGGGGGCCGGCATGAACGCCGCGCCGGGCCGGGTGACGAACGTCGGCCCGGCGCGGCCCCGGGAGCACCCGGGCGCCCGGCCGGCGTTGTCGTGTGCGTACATGAGCACATATTATGCGGGCATGAGCGGTGAGCACGACCATGAGCACGGGCACGACCACGCGCACGGCCCGGTGGCCTCCCGCCTGGCGGCGGGGTGGCATCGCGCCAGGCACCTGCTGACGCCGCACTCGCACGACGCCGCGGACAAGGTCGACAGCGCGCTGGAGTCCTCCAGGGAGGGGATCCGCGCGCTGTGGATCTCGCTGCTCGTCCTCGGCGCCACCGCGGGCCTGCAGGTCGTGGTCGTGCTGGTGTCAGGTTCGGTCGCGCTGCTCGGCGACACGCTGCACAACCTCGCCGACGCGCTCACCGCCGTGCCGCTCGGCGTGGCGTTCGTCGTCGGGAGAAGGGCCGCCGACCGGCGGTACACCTACGGCTACGGCCGCGCGGAGGACCTCGCCGGCATCCTCATCGTGCTCACCATCGCCGCGTCGGCGGCCTTCGCCGGCTACGAGGCCGTCGACCGGCTGCTCAACCCCGCCGGCGTGACGCACCTGCCCTGGGTGGCCGCCGCGGGGGTCATCGGCTTCGCGGGCAACGAGGTCGTCGCCCGGCTCCGCATCCGCACCGGCCGGAGGATCGGCTCCGCGGCGCTGGTCGCGGACGGCCTGCACGCCCGCACCGACGGGTTCACCTCCCTGGCGGTCCTGCTCGGCGCCGGCGGCGTCGCCCTCGGCTGGCGCTGGGCCGACCCGGTCGTCGGCCTGGCCATCACGGCCGCGATCCTGATCGTGCTCAAGGACGCGGCGCGCGAGGTGTACCGCAGGCTGATGGACGCCGTCGACCCCGCGCTGGTCGACACCGCCGAGGAGGTCATCGCCGGTACGCCCGGCGTGCGGCGGGTCCCCGCGCTGCGGATGCGCTGGGTCGGTCACCGACTCCACGCGGAGGCCGACGTCGTGTCGCGGACACCCTGACGGTCGTCGAGGCGCACGGGATCGCCCTGGCGGCCGAGCACCGGCTGCTGCACGCCGTGCCCAGGCTCACCGCGGTCACCATCCACACCGACCCCGACACCGCCGACGCGCACGCCGCCGTCGCCCACCACCGGTAGGTACACTGCGTGCTCGTGCCTGCACCTGACCATCCCATGCCGACCGATGCGCAGGTCGGCGTGGCCGTGACGGCGCTGCGGATGCTCGCCGACCCGACCCGCCTGCGGCTGCTGTGGGTGTTGCGCGACGGCGAGCTGGACGTGGGCACGCTGGCCGCGGCGGTCGGCGCCGCCCGCCCCGCGGTGTCGCAGCACCTGGCCAAGCTCCTCCTCGCCGGCCTGGTGCACACCCGCCGGGACGGCCGGCGCGTGCTGTACCGGGCGGCCGGCGGGCACGTCCGCCGGCTCGTGACCGAGGTGTTCCACGCGGCCGACCATCATCTGACCGGGGCGCCCGAGCACGACTGACGGCGCCGGTGCCGCAGCTGCTTCAGCGCCAGGGCGCGGCGCTCGACGAGATGCCACGACGCGTAGGCGACGGCGCCGGTGACCACCAGGCTGAGCACCGTGTACGGCAGGTAGCCCCAGCGGTTGCCGCCGAACGTCGCCAGGAGCTGCTGGACGACGAAGCCGTAGATGTAGACGCCGTAGGAGTAGTCGTTGACGGCAGCGACCCGGCGCAGCCGCCGGGGTGCCCGGACCGCCGCCCACACCAGCAGGTAGGCGAGGGCCGGGAAGCCGGCGACGAAGAACCCGCCGAGCAGCAGCGACCCGGTGAGGACGGCGAGGCAGGCGACTGCGAGGCCGTCGTGGACGGGGACGCGGTCGCGGTACAGCTCGATCGTGGCGCCGGTCAGGAACAGCGCGCCGAGGTAGATCAGCCACTGCACGGAGACGCTGCCGATCAGCGGCGCGACGACCGCCGCGTAATGCTCGGCCGGCGGGCCGGCCAGTCGGCGGCCGCGGATCTGGTCGGCGAGGACGAAGCCGTACAGCACGACGGCGAGCAGCGGGACGAGCCACCGGACCCGGCGCAGCACGGCGGTGACGGCGAGCACGGCGACGGCGGCGTAGCAGGCGCTCTCGTAGACCAGCGACCACAGCGCGCCGTTGAAGACGCTGGTGCCGCCGACCTCACGCCCCCAGGGGGTTTCGGCGAGCAGGTCCTGGATGCCGTACTGGCGCACACCGGTGAACCAGTTGCCGGCGACGTACCGCAGCGGCCCCTTCGGCCCGTCCCAGAACCCGGCGAGGGTGCCCCGCTCGTGCAGCGCGACGACCGGCGCGGCGACGAACGCGGTGACGAGCAGGCACACCCACAGGCCGGGCAGGATGCGCAGCGCGCGGTGCCAGAGGAACCGGCCCACGCCTGTGTGCGCGGCGGAGCGGGTGATGAGCAGCCCGGACAGGACGAAGAAGCCGAAGACCGCGAGGGTGCCGACGTTGGTCTGCCCCTGGAACAGGCTCTGCCCGAGGTCCTCCCAGCCGAAGCCGAGGGAGGTGGCGTGGGCGGCGACGACCGCGGCGGCGAGGCCGAGCCGGACGGCGCCGATGCCGTTGTCGCGCCCGTTCCACCGCTCGGCGAGGCTGCCGTGGGCGAGCCGGTGTCCACGCGGCGGGAGGTCCTGCGTGTGGTCGTCGGTGTCGGTGTCGGTGTGGGTTTCGGTGCCGGGGGCATGGTTCGGCGGCCGCCGGTCGGCGGTTGCGGGCATGTGGGAGCTCCAGGTGTGTGGCGCCGGTCAGGACACGTCGCGAGCGTCGCGCCGGCCTAGATCCGCCATACCTGCAGGAGCGCCTGTGGAGGTTGGCCGGGGTCACGGACCGGGACCGGGACCGCGCCCGGCGCGGGTCCGGCGGCGACCGTGGTGACGGTCGCGGTGCCACCGGTCAGCTGCGGCTGCTGCGGGCCGGCGAGCGCTCCGGCGGTGTGCAGCACGGCGTGGTGGTGCTCGTGGGAGTGCTCGCCGGCCGCGTCGTGGTGGTCGTGCCCGGCCGCTGCCGACTGGCCGGCCGGGTGCCCGAGCCGCAGATGGGTGGCCTGCGCCTGGGCCACGGGCGTGAGCAGCAGCGAGGTGAGGAGCAGGACGACGAGCCCGGCCCGTGCCACCCATCGCCGCATACCCCGGATGATGGCAGCCCGCCGGGCCGTGGCGGTGTCGCGAACCTGCCACGGCCCGAAGTGTTCACCCGGACGGAACACCGTGTTGCCTATCGCGCCGGCGGTGCGTCGACCCGTTCGCCGCCGGCGTGCGCCCCGGCCGCGACGGGTGCGGGGCGGCCGGCCCGGTCGGCGACGACGAGGACCGCGGCGAGGACGCCGAGCACGATGATCGCGGTGGAGGCGACCCGCTGGGCCCGCTCGGAGGTGAACCGGGCCGGCAGGTAGCTCGCGATGAGCATGACGGCGACGAGCGCGATGACCTGGCCGCCCTCGATGCCGATGTTGAACGCGACGATGCGGGTCAGGCTGCCGGTGCCGTGCACGTCGATGTCCTGCAGGCGGGTGGCCAGGCCGAGACCGTGGACGAGACCGAAGCCGAGGACCGCCCCGCCGAACAGCCGCCGGTGCAGCGGCGTCCTCGGCCGGGCGAGGAGGGCGACGGCGCCGACGAAGACGACGCTGAGGCCGATGACGAGGTCGACCTTCACCGGGCTGACCCGCCACTCGGTGATGGCGGCGGTGATGAGCGTGACGCTGTGCCCGAGCGCGAACAGCGACACGAGCGCGGCTGCGCGGCGGACGGTGCCGGCGATGAGCGCGACGCCGGCGACGAAGAGCAGGTGGTCCCAGCCGAGCAGCATGTGGGTGACGCCGAGCCAGACGAACTCGGGGACGGATCTGCCGGCGGCGTCGCCGACGCCGTGCGCGGACGCGGCGGCGGGCAGGAGCAGGAGCAGGGTCAGGGCGGCGCCGAGCACGGTGGTGCCCCGGCGCAGGGCAGGTGGACGCATGTGCAGCCTCTCGCGGTGTTCCGGGCACGGCGAAGCGACACCCGGCGGGCGTTGGGAACGGAAGGAATCAGGTTCCCGACGCGGGCGGGGCGCGGCCCGCCACCCGGAGCATCGACCAGATCGACCCGCCGCCGGCGCTGCCGCACCCGGCGAGGGCCGGCAGGGCGGGCAGCTCGAAGCCCTGCGGGGCGACCGCCGCCGCGGCGAGGCAGATCCGCTCGACGGCGCCGCGCCAGACCAGTGCGGCGATCACACCGGCGGCGCCGTGCACCGCGAGGCCGAGCAGCAGCACGATCGGCGGCGGCACCACGTGCGTGTCGGAGGCCGCCCACGCGCCGGTCTCGGCGGCGAGGAACGCCCCGGTCGACCACAGCCCGGCGGTGCGGGCCAGCCGCCGCTTGTGCACCGCCGGCAGGCGTCCACCGGAGGCGAACGCCGCGGCGGTCACCGCGAGCAGCGACGCCGCGGTGAGCGCGAGCGCCACGACGACGGCGGCGAGCTCGGCGGCGTGGACGTGGGAGACCCCGTCGGCCATCCCGTGCGCCGCCGCGTGCCGGTGCGCGAGCACCCGCGACGTGACCAGGTGCGCGGTGCTCCAGCCGAGCCCGCCGGAGGAGACCGCGGAGACGGCGACGAGCGCCCGTCCCGCATGCCGCTGGTCCGTCGCACCCACCTCCCGCGCTCGTCCGGCCGCCGTCATCGTACGGTCTCGCCGGCGGCGCCCGACGCAGCCTTTCGGCCGGAATCCACCTGACCGGGCGCGGTGCGTCTCCCGGCACCTGCGTCCCCCGGGCGGATGAGGTTTTCGAGGTGGGAGGTCACCCGCATCGGGTGGTGTTGACCGTCGTCAGCAAGGCGAACGGTCGGACGTGTGCACGTCGGACCGGCACGGCACGGCCCGGGCCCAGGACCTCGCCGACCGGGAGGCCGTATGACGGTGACCAGCGTCGTCCGGCGCCGGCTCATGGCGTGGTTGCTGCCGACCCCGCCGCCGCCGATCACCGTCGGCATCGCCGTCGCCGCGGTCGCCGTCATCGTCGAGACGGTCGTGGTCGGGGTGCTGCACGCCGCCCACCCGCAGGGGCAGCCGAGCGCCGCCGTGTACATGCTCGGCGTGGTGGCGTTGACGATCGTGTGGGGCGCCCGGCTGGGTCTCGGTGTCGCGGCGGCCAGCACGCTGGTGTTCAACTTCGTCCACATCCCGCCGGGCGGGCTGCACCTGAACGCGGCGCAGGACCTCCAGCGGGCCGTGATCTTCGGGATTCTGGCGCTGGCCAGCGGCGGGCTGGCCGACCTCGCCCGGGAACGCGCGCTGGAGGCGCAGGAGCGGGCGGACGAGGCGGACATCGTCGCCGAGGTCGCCCACCGCGTCCTCGGGGAGGACGACGTGGCGTCCGGGCTCCGGGCCGGGTCGCGGTGCCTGGCGGCCCGGCTCGGCCTGCCCGGCGCGTCGATCGAGGTCGGGGACGCGCCGGGCCCGCACGAGGTCGCCGGCGCGATCGTGCTCACGGCCGGCGGCGAGCACCGCCTGCTGCGGCTCGTCGTCCCGGACGACACCCCGCCGGCGACGCTGGACCGGCTCCGCGACCGGCTGTGCCCGGCGCTGGAGGAGACCGTCCGCACCGCCGTGGACCGGCAGGAGCTCATCGCCACCCTGCGGGCCAGCCAGCGGGCGACCCAGGCGCTGCTGGCCGAGCAGGCGGCACTGCGGCGGGTGGCCACGATGGTCGCCACGGGCGGGTCGCCGGGGCAGGTGTTCGCGGCGGTGACGGCCGAGCTGCACCGCCTGTTCCGGGGGTTCCACACCGCGCTGCTGCGGTACGAGCCGGACCAGACCGTCACGGCGGTCTCGGAACGGGACAAGGGCGGGCGGCTGCTGCCCGAATACCCGAGCCTGCCCATCGCGGGCGAGAACATCGTCGGCATGATCCTGCGCACCCGCCGCACGGCGCGGATCGACTACCGCGCCGCCACCGGGCCGATCGCCGCGGAGCTGCGGGCCCGCGGCTTCCACCACGGCCTCGGCGTGCCGATCGTGGTCGACGGTGAGCTCTGGGGCGTCACCCTGGTCCTGTCCTCCACGACGGAGCCGGTGCCCGCCGACGCCGAGCGACGCCTGCACGCCTTCACCGAGCTGGTCGCCACCACCATCGCGAACACCGAGAACCGCGGCCGCCTCGTCGCCTCCCGCGGCCGGCTGGTCGCCGCGGCGGACGAGGCACGGCGCCGCATCGAACGGGACCTCCACGACGGGCCGCAGCAGCGCATCGTCGCGCTCGCCCTGCGGCTGCGCATGGCCGAGGACCCGGCGCCGGACGACCCGCGGGCGGTGCGGCAGCTGCTGTCGGACACGGTCCGGAGCCTCACCGAGATCCACGAGAGCATGACCGACCTCGCCCGCGGCATCCACCCGGCCCTGCTGAGCCAGGGCGGGATCTGCCCGATGCTGCGCACGCTCGCCCGGCGCAGCGTCGTGCCCGTCGAGCTGCGGCTGCAGGTCCCGGACCGGCTTCCCGAGCGGGTGGAGGTGGGTGTCTACTACGTGGTCTCCGAGGCGCTGACCAACGTCGCCAAGCACGCCCAGGCGTCGGTGGCCACCGTCTCGGTGAGCGCGGACGCGGGGCGGGTCTGGCTGTCGGTCTGCGACGACGGTGTCGGCGGGACCAGGCCGGACAGCGGCACGGGCCTCGTGGGCCTGCGCGACCGGGTGGAGGCGCTGGGCGGCCGGTTCGGCGTCGTCAGCCCGCCGGCGCAGGGAACGACCCTGACCGCGGAGATCCCGCTCACCGGGCCGGACCCGTGCACCGCCGCGGAGTCGTTCCCGATGGTGCCCGCCGGCTGAGACCCGGGGACGCCCGGTGAGGCCCGGCACGCCGGAGCGTGCCGGGCGGCCGTCAGCAGCGTGGGACGCCGGGGATGAAGCCGTCGTAGCCGGTGAGGACGTAGGCGTCGGCGATGAAGCGGCCGGAGCCGATACGGTCCCAGATGTTGCTGGTGCCGTACGTGCCGTCGACGGTCGTGCCGGTGGTCTGGCAGGCGATCGTCACCCTCGTGCCGTCGGCGACCGTGTCGACGGGGGAGTAGTTGGTGCCCGGTCCGGACCGGACGGTCAGCGGCGTGCCGGACGTGTTCACCGTGCCGTTGCCGGAGCCGGACGAGCAGCCGTTGTCGCTGGTGTAGTTCTTCGTGCCCCAGTACAGCGCCTGCGTGCCGTTGAACTTGATCTTCACGGAGGTGCCGCCGGAGCGCTGCTCGTAGTGCAGGTGGGGGCCGGTCGAGCCGCCGGTGGTGCCGACGTAGCCGATGACCTGGCCGTACCGCACGGTCTGGCCGACGGACACGTTGAAGCGGCTCAGGTGGGCGTAGTAGGTGGTGTACCCGCCGCCGTGGTCGATCCGGACGTACTTGCCGTAGCTGGTGTTGCCGAGGTCCGTCACCCGGTCGACGGTGCCGGACGCGCTGGCCACGACGGGGTCGCCGTCGTCGTTGGTGCGGTTGAAGTCGATGGCGTTGGCGGGGCTGTGGTCGGAGCGGGTCTGCCCGGACCACACCTGGCCGCACGGGAACGGGACCTTGAACGTGGGTGCCGCGAGCGCGGCGGTCGCCGGGACGATCACGGCCGCGGCACCCACCAGGACGGCGAACGCGCGGATCATCGCGCGCCGGGACGGAAACAGTGTCACCATGCCCGCCACAATATCGCCAGATATCTATATTTTGCACTAGAGGCGCGGTGATCGCCGGGGTTCAGTATGGTCTTCGCATGGCTGCGGCGGAATCCACCGTCTTCGAAGCGCTCGCGATGCGGATGGAGCGGATCCGGCGGGGTGAGGAGGAATACGGGCCGGGCGGGGCGGTCCTGCAGGCCACCTCGTTCTACCTCGACCACCTCCTGCCCGAGGCGGTGCGGCGGGCCAGGTCGGTGAGCCGGCTGCCGGCGCGGAAGGTCGACCTGCTGATCAGCGTGTGCGGGTTCGCCGCGACGCCGACCGTGCTTACCTACGAGCTGCTGCGCCCGCGGCGGCTGCTGGTGCTGCGGTCGCAGGACGCCTCGGAGAGCGTCAACCTCATCGGCCGGCACCTGCTGGTGCCGGGGAAACTGGACTTCGAGTCGTTCCAGCACGAGACGGTCAACCCGACGGACCCGCTGGACATGTACGCGAAGATCAAGCGCTGGCTGGACGGGCAGCCCGACGGGCAGTACGCGGTCATCGACATCACCGGCGGGCGCAAGGTGATGAGCGCGGCGGCGGCCCTCGCGGCGTGGCAGCTCAACCTCGGCCTGACGTATGTGGAGAACCGGTTCGACGCGGCGACCCGGCGGCCGCTGCCCGGGCAGGACCGGCTCATCACGCTCGAGAACCCGACGGCGATGTTCGGCGAGCAGGAGATGCAGCGGGCCCTCGCCATGTTCCGGTCCGGCGCGTTCGAGGCGGCCCGCGCCAAGTACCAGGAGATCTGCGAGTCGATCGTCGAGCCCGGCGTGGCCCGGCTGATGCGGGACCTCTCGGCGCTGTACCGGGCCTGGTGCGACCTGGACCTGACCGCGCTGCCGGCCTGCGTGCCCGCGGTGCGGGCGAACCTGCGGCAGATGAGCGCCGGGACCAGGGCGACGCTGGAGGCGCAGCTGTCGTTCGCGGAGCGGCTGGCCGCGGGGGACGAAACGGCGTTCGTCGTGTGGTTCTACGTGCTGGGCCGGCACTACCAGCGGCTCGGCCGGCACGACTTCGCGGCGCTGCTGTACTACCGGACGATCGAGGCGTGCATGACGACCCGCCTGCGGCTGCGGTACCCGGGCTTCGACCCCGACGGCTGCGACTACACGCTCATCGGTGAGCCGCCGGAGGTCCGCGCCCGCTACCAGGCGGTGGGGCAGTCGCTGACCCCGCCGTCGCAGGGCACGCCGCCCGGGAAGCTGACGCTGTTCGCGGCGGCGCTGCTGCTCACGGCCGAGCGCGACGAGCTCGCCGGGAAGGTCGGGATGATCGGCGACCCGGCCAGGCTGGAGCGGCTGCGGGACCGGACCCTGGCGCGGAACAAGTCGGTGCTCGCACACGGCACCCAGCCGATCTCCGAGCGGCACACGGAGTCGCTGCGGGTGGAGGCCGCCGAGCTGCTGACCGGGTACTGGGGACTGCACGGCGACCCGGTCGAGCTGGAGGCGCTGCTGCGGCAGCTGACGTTCATCGGGACAGATCGTTGAGCGGCAGGCTCGCCCTCCCGCCCGCGTGGGCGGAGGAACGCTGCCGCGACGAGGCGCCGGAGCTGTTCGAGCCCAGCGGCGCCGAACGCATCCGGGTGCACCTGTCCCACCCGCGCGTGGCCGGGTGGATGGCGCAGTTCGAGCCCGACGACGTGCGCGCCGACCTGGCGGCCGGCTTCGTCGTCGAGCGGCGGGGCAGCGCCGCCGACCCGTTCTACCGGCTGGTCGGCGGGCGGTACACGGTCTTCGCCAAGCCCCGGTACGCCGAGAACAGCGGCGCCGAGATGGCGGCGGTCACCTCGGTCAAGCCGACGCAGGGCCCGCCGCGGACGCTGGCGGTGCGGCCGCGGTCGGTGGAGCTCCTGCCGTTCCGCAGCGAGCTGCCGTGCGACCTCGACGCGCTGGCGACCGCGTTCGAGCAGGGGCTGCAGCGGGTGCAGGCGCGCCGGGCGGCGCTGCACCGGGCCCGCGCCGGGCTCGCCGTCACCGCCGAACCGGCGCGGCCGCACACCGAGCTGCACGCCAAGGTCCGGCGGCGGTACCAGCCGCTGCGCCTGCTGCTGGAACTGCTGGAGCAGCGCAGTGACCTGGAGGGCACGGTCCGCGCCGGCGGGGTGACCGCGGGCAGCGGACCGGCCGACGGCGGCACCGTGCTGTGGATCCGGCCGGACCGTCCCGCCGCGGTCGTCGAGGGGCGCTTCGTCACGGTCGCCGGCGACGGCTGGCGGGCCGGTAACCTGCGGGTCCACGCGGTGGAGGACGACGGCGCGCTCATCGCTGTGTCGATGCCGGCCGACCGGCACGTCGAAGCGGGCGTCACCGTGCGGCTGGAGCAGCGGGGCAGGTTCGCGCTCGGCCGGCACAGCGTGGCGCTGGCGCAGTTCCTGGACGGCAACGTCGAGGGCGACTGGACGCACCTGGCGCAGCTGCTGACCGAGCCGCACGCGCTGCCGGTCGTGCCGATGCCCGCCCTGCCGCGGTACTTCGACACCGGCCTCGACACGGAGCAGCGCGCCGCGGTCGACGGCGCCGTCGGCACTCCGCACACCTTCCACATCCAGGGGCCGCCCGGCACCGGCAAGACCACGGTCATCACGGAGGTGGTGCGTCAGCTGCTCGCCCGCGGCGAGCGCGTCCTGCTGCTCGCGCCGATGCACGTCGCGGTCGACGAGGTGCTGTCCCGGATCGCGGACCAGCCGGGTGTCCTCGCTCTGCGCATCTCCTGGGACGAGGGACGGGTCGCCCCCGGCCTGCGCCGGTACCTGCCCGAGCAGGCCGGCCGCACCTACCTGCGGCAGGCCCGCCGGCCCGCGACGTCCCAGGCGGAGCGGTGGCGGTCCGAGATCGCCGGCTGTGCGGCCCAGCTGGAGGTCCTCCGGCGCCGGTTCGACGCGGAACGCCGCCACCACGCCGCGACCGGCACGCTTGCCGCCGCCGAGGACGAGCAGGGGCGGTTCCGGGACCGGCTGGCCGCCGCGGTGGCCGCGGCCGACACGGAGCTGCGCCAGGCCGACCAGGCGTTGCGGCAGATCAGCGGCCTGCTGCCCGCGGCCGTCGCACGGGAGGCGGACCTGCGCGCCCGGCGCGACGCGGTGCCGCTGCTGCGCCGGCTCTGGTCCGGGGTCCTCGACGCGTTCGGCACCACCGGCGAGGTGGCCCAGCTGTCCGCGGCCTGGCGGGCGGCGGACGGACACCGGCGGCGGCTGCTCGGCGACGGGGAGGCCTGGCTGCGCCGGCGGACCGCCGCCACGGCCCGGCTCGCTGCCCTGCACCAGGACCGCGGCAGCGGCGAGCGCCGGCACGAGGCCGCCGTCGCGGCGGGGCGGGCCGCGCTCGCCGCGGCGGGCACCGCGCTCGCCGCCGCCCGGGACGAGGTCCGCGGGCTCAACGGCCGCGACGCCGACGGCGACGAACTGCGCCGGTGGCACGACCACCTCCTCCGCGAGATCGACCGGCGGGAGCACCGCATCGCGCTGGAGCAGCGCTGGTTCGAGCTGTCCGGGCTCGGCGACGGCGCCGCCGACGCGCTGCTCGCCCAGGTCGGCACCGACCTGCGCAACTCGGCGAACCTCATCTGCTGCACGACCACCGGCATCAGCCGCGACCTCGGCGACGCCGACTTCGACACGCTCATCGTCGACGAGGCGAGCCGCGTCGTGGACAGCGAGTTCCTCATCGGCGCCCGCCGGGCCCGGCGCTGGGTGCTGGTCGGCGACGAGCGGCAGCTGCCGCCGTACGTCGAGGCCGCGGACGAGAACCACCTGCACGCCCTGAGCGCGCTGTCGCTGAGCGAGCGGGCCGCGCCTGACCAGGGCCCGGCCCGGCCGGGGCCGGGCCTCGACGAGGCCGTCGCGCGGCTCGGCGCGCTGTGGGTGGAGGAGGAGGCGCTGCACCAGTTCCGGGCCGACACGGTCCGGCGCACCGCCGAGCGGCTGCTCACCGGCGGCAGCTGGCGGGAGGCGTACCGCGCGACGTACGACACCGCCTGGACGCACCTGCGCGCGACCGGCGACGATCCGGAGCGGGACCTGCTGCGCGCCATGCTGGACCATCTCGTCCGCAGCCTGTTCGAGCGGACCGTCGAGCAGGTACCCGCCGGGCTGCGCGGGGCACTGCGGCAGCAGCGACGGATGATCGCACCCATCGCCGAGCTCGTGCGGCAGCCGGTCTACGGCGGCGCGTACGTCACCCCGGAGCCGTGCGGGATCGTGCCGCTGCCGTACGGCGGGACCCGCACCCCGGTCGTGTTCGTCGACACCTCCGCGGACGGGCCGAGGGCGAAGGAACGGCTTGTCGGCAACGGCTTCGTGAACGACCTGGAGACCAGGATCGTGGCCGACGTGTGCCGGTCCTGGGAGCGGCGGCTGCGCGACTCCGGCGGTGACCGTGTGACCGTGAGCGTGCTGACGTTCTACCGCGCGCAGGCCGGCGCCATCCGGGCCGCGCTCGGCGGCCCGAGCGCCGCCGAGTTCAAGCTCCTCGACTTCAAGGTGGTCGACGCGATCGACAAGATCCAGGGGCAGGAGAGCGACCTGGTGTTCCTGTCCTTCGGCCGGGCGTTCCTCGGCGGCGGCAGGCCGTCCGCCCGGTACGGGCGCTGGCTGCAGGACGTGCGCCGGCTCAACGTGGCCTGCACCCGGGCCCGCCGCTGCCTGGTCCTCGTCGGGCACGCGCCGACCCTGCGCCGGCTCAACGGCGTGCCGGCGGCCGAGGCGTTCTACCGCAACCTGTTCCACCTGCTGGACGGGGGCGGCGACTACAGCATGGTGAAGCAGGCGAAGTGACCGGCTACCGCCTGCTGGACCGGGCGCCGGAGCTCGCGCCCGGCACGGTCCTCACGCTGTCCGAGGTGCTGGTGCCGATGCGCTGGTGGCGGGGTGTCCAGCTGTACCGGCAGACCGCCGTGACGACGACCCCGCTGGAGCGCTTCACCGCCGAGCTGGCGTTGCGGATGGGCCGCGCCGATCCCGCCGAGTTCTTCCACATCACCGGCCTGCCCGCGGCGCTGCTGCCGGTCGCCGCCCGGCGCCTCGTGACCGGCGGCGCGCTGATCCCCTCGGGCGACGGGTTCGAGGTGGTCCGCCCGGTCGCCGAGCGGGTCGCGTCCACCGCCAGCCTGTACGAGCGGCGGCCGGAGCCGTTCGACATCGTGCTGCTGCCCCGGACCGGCGACCTCATCGCGTTCCCGCCCAAGGGTTCCTGGCTGCAGGCCGCCGAGAAGGCCCGTCCCCGCCCGGTGGGGCGGGCGCCGGTGCCGGCGCCGATCCGCGGCCGCGCCCTGGCCGACCTCGTGACCGAGCGGCTGGCGAGCGGTGGGGTGCCCGGGCTCGGGGACGACGTCGTCGCCGTCGTCGAACAGCCCGGCGAGCCGGTGCGCGTCGACGACGGCGGGGTGTGCCCGGTGTACCGCGCCTCCGCCGAACTGCACGCCGGCGACGGCGGCGCGCCCGTCCCCGTCCTGACGGTGCGCGGCCGCGGGAACCAGGCCGTCGACGTCCGGCTCCCCGGCGCGGACGGCCTGGTGCGGCAGTGGCTCGGCCCGGTCGACGCGCTCGACACGACCGCCGCCCGCGAGGCTGTGTGGAAGGACGCGACCGGCCGCGGCTCGCCGGTGCCCCGCGCCGAGCGGCTGCACGCCGGCCGGTGGCGGTGCTGGATCGACGGCGAGGACGCCGGGCTGCTCGCCGCCCGCCCGCGCAACCTCACCCTGCCCCTCGGCGTCGAGGTCAGCGGCGCGGAGTTCATCGCCGAGGTCGCCTTCGACCTGGTCGCGGCGGACGGGGTGGCGGCCGGCGCGATCGAACTGGACCGGGTGCTCAGCGCGGCCTCCCAGCCCGGCGCCGGTCTGACCGGCGTGCCGAGGTCCGCGGCCGCCCGGTCCCGTGGCTGGCAGCTGGGCCTGCACACCCTCGTGTACGCGCTGCGGGAGGCCGACGACTTCGCCTACGACTGACCCGCCCGACGGCGCGCAGCCCTGACGACCCGCCCGACGGCGCGCAGCCCTGACGACCCGCCCGGAGCCGCCGGGCCGTGACCGACCTGTCCTCGGGCGTGGAGCCCGTGACCGACCTGCCCGGAGGCGCGGAGCCATGACCGACCTTTCCGCGGGCGTGGAGCCCGTGACGGACCTGCCCGGGAGCGCGGACCGGCTGGACCTCGGCGCGCTGCGGGCGCCCGAAGGCTTCTTCCTCGACCGTCCCGTCACCGCGGTGCCGTTCACCGCCGCGCCGGACACGGATCCGTCGTACCGGCACCGTTTCACGTACCGGGGTTCGGACCGGTCGATCCGCCGGGCGGCCGTGGACCTGATCCGCGGCGCCAGGCGCAAGATCTTCCTCGCCAGCTTCCGCATCGGCGACCCGGAGATCTTCGACGCGCTGCTCGGCGCCGTCGACCGGCTGCACGGCGGCGTGTACGTGATCACCGCCCTCGACGACGCGACCCTGCGCCGCGGGCTCGCGGAGCTCGACGACGCCCCCGAGGCGGACATCGACGTCGCGGCCCAGAACAAGCAGTTCGACCGGCTGACCCGCCGGGGCATCGCCCTGCGCGGTCACGAGCAGTGCCACGCGAAGTTCCTCGTCGTCGACGACGAGCTGGCCCTGGTGTCGAGCGCCAACCTGGAGACGAGCGCGCTGGCCGACCAGCCGGGGCGGGGCAGGGACGCCACCGGTGAGAGCGGCGTGGTCCTGACCGACCCGGGCGACGTGCGGCGGCTGGGCCGGTTCTTCACCAGGCTCTGGTACGCCGGATGCACGTGGGAGGCATTGCCGGGCGCGGAGTACGCACTGCGCGTCCGCCCACCCGCCGAGTCCCCGGTCACCGTGACGGAGGCCCCCGGCCCGGTCGGTCCACTGTGGACCGACGGCGGCGAGCACGGCGTCCTGCGGGCGCTGCACGAGATCATCGGGCTGGCCCGGCACGAGCTGCTGCTCGCCACGTTCTCGCTGCAGGGCGTGCGCAGCCGGCCGGACATGCTGCTCGAGCCGCTGCGGCGGGCGATGACCGCGCACCCGCTGGACGTCAGGCTGCTGGTGCGGTCCCGCAACAACGTCGCCGGGCACCGGGCGGACACCGCGGCGCTCGCGGCGCTGGGTGTCCGGATCGCGGCGGACTCCCGTACCCATGCCAAGGCCGCCGTCGCCGACGGCCGGCACGGCGCGGTGTTCTCCAGCAACTTCGACGCCGCGCACGGGCTCTTCGACGGTGTCGAGGCCGGGGTCCGGCTCGACGGCCGGCCCGCGCTCGGCGAGGCGCGCCGCTACCTGCTGCACGCGATGGAACACGCGGACCGCGAGTTCTCGGCGGCGCCCACCGCCCGGCGGCTGGCCGACGGGCTGCACGCGGCGTGGCAGCGCCGGTGGCCGAAGGCCGCGCACTGGCAGGTCCTCGCCGGCGACGCGGACTGGGCGGCGCTGCTCGACGCGGCGCGCGACGGCCCGGTCCTGTGGGAGCGCGACGGCCGGCTCCGCCTGTACGTCGGCGACGCCACCGTCGAGGTCGGCGGCGGGAGCGGGGCGGACCGGCTGGTGGTCCGGCGCGGGGGAACGCCCGCGATCGAGCGGATGCTGCTCTGGTACGGCCGGCGCGGCGACCGGCCCGACGCGGTGCCCCGAGGGATCTGCCCGGCGGTGGTCGAACGGGTCGGCACCTGACGGGCGCGACGGTCACCGAACCTCCACAGATCTGTCACCTCGCGGGACAGCGGGCGGGCCGGTGGGCTGATTACGATCTCGCGGTGCGTCGACCCCTCCTGTTCGTGGTACCCGTGCTGGCGCTGCTCGCCGGCTGCTCACCGGACCCGGCCCCGGCCACCGGCGCCACCCCCGGCGTCCCGGCCGGCTCGGCGCCCGCCGGGCCCGACTACACGAGCTGGGCGGCCGGCAGGTCCGCGCCCGTCGCCGATCCGCTCTACCCGTCCTACGGCAACGCCGGGGTCGACGTGCTGCACTACGGCCTGGAGCTGTCGTGGGCGCCGGAGACGAAGACGCTGACCGGGACGGCGACCATCCGGCTCCGGGCGGTGAGCGACCTGACCTCGGTCCGGCTGGACTTCTCGCAGGCGTACACGGTGGACGGCGTGACCCTCGACGGGGTGTCCGCCGCCGGTACCGTCGCCGACAACGACCTCACGGTGCCCGGCGCCGTCGCGAAGGACGCGTTCGCCACCGTCGTCGTGCGGTACCACGGGACGCCGGTCACGGTGCCGATGCCGTCGCACCGGGGTGACGCGGAGCCGCTCGGGCTGACCGTCACCAAGGACGGCGGGCTGTGGACGATGCAGGAGCCGTACGGCGCGTCGACCTGGTACCCGGCGAACGACCAGCCCTCGGACAAGGCGCTGTACGACATCGCCGTCACGGTGCCCGAGGGGTGGGCGGCGGTGGCGTCCGGGACCGCGAAACCCCAGGAGGGCACCACCTTCCGCTACACGTCCGCGGATCCGGTCGCGACCTACCTGACGACCCTGGCGGTCGGCAGGTACCAGAAGGAGACCGCGGCGGGGCCGCGCGGCATCCCGCTGACCTACTGGTTCCGCCAGGGCGTCGACGACCGGCTGCTGCCGTCGCTGCGCAAGGGCCCGCAGCAGCTCGCCTGGCTGGAGCAGCGGTTCGGCCCGTATCCGTTCGCCAGCGCCGGCGTGGTCATGGTGCCGTCGGAGTCGGGCATGGAGACCCAGCAGATGGTCACCATGGGCACCCCCGACTACGGCACGACGAAGCCGGCCGAGTTCGCGAAGTACTTCGAGGACGACCTGCTGCACGAGTACGCCCACCAGTGGTTCGGCGACGCGGTCGGGCCGGCCACGTGGAAGGACCTGTGGCTCAACGAGGGCTGGGCGACGTACGCCCAGCACCTGTACGCCAACGAGCGGGACAAGATCACGGCGAAGCAGTGGGAGGAATGGGCCCGCGGCGTCGACGGCAGGCTGCGCGGCAGGCTCGGCCCGCCCGGGAACCCGAAGGCCGAGAACTTCGCGGAGAGCAACGTCTACATGTGCCCCGCGCTGATGCTGCACCAGATCCACAAGCAGCTGGGCGACGACGCGTTCTTCGCGCTCGCCCGCGAGTGGGCGCGGCAGCACCGCGGCACCAGTCAGGACCGGGCGTCGTTCATCGCCTTCGTCAACAAGCAGACCGGCAAGGACTTCACCGCGCTCATCAACACCTGGCTGGACTCACCGACGACGCCGAAGTAGCCGGCTCAGGTCAGGCCGCCCGTGTACGGGCGGCCCGACTCGCTCTCCCAGCGGGCGACGGCTTCCTGCTTCGCCGCGGCGGACGGGGCCAGGAAGTCCAGGTACTGCAGGATCGCGGCGCGGGCCTCGTCGAACGTGTAGGTGGCCGACTCGTCCTCGTAGTCGAGCTCGGAGATCCGCACGCCGTCGGGCGTGGCGAGGAACAGCGACGAGTTGCCCTCGTAGGACTCGGCGGGGGACTCGCCGGCGCGGACCCGCTCGATCTTCTCCAGCAGCTGCACGAGGTCGGGCGCGTAGTTGACGATGTCGCTGATCAGCTGGCCGGCGAGGAGGTTGAAGTAGCCGGTGTCGGTCTTGGCCGACGGCGAGCCGTGCTGGTCACGGCTGAAGGCGATCCGGTCGCGCATGGGTGCCCACCTGTCCTCAGTTGATCGGCCAGGCCGAGTTCCACGACGTGGTCGTCGGGAAGTTATCGTAGCTGCCCTCGATCTCCAGGCCGTCGGACGTCCCGCGCCACCGCCTCGGGCTCGTCGGGTGCGGCGTACGGTTGGCGAAGGCGTCCTTGATCGTGTCCTCGACACGCTGCGGGTGCCAGCTGTCGGGGAAGAACGTGCTCGAGCCGTCCTTCGGGTGCCAGGTGCCGTCGGCCGCCTGGACGTCGACCCGGGCCCGGTAGGTCCCGGACGGGTTGCGCTCCAGGACGATCTCCATCCCGTCGGCGTCCCGCCGGACCCTGGCACCGGGAGGGTTCCAGCCGTTGTGCCGGTGGTGGTAGCCGGAGCCGCGCAGCCCCTGCGGCTTGCGGATCACGTGCCCGCGGAAGACGTGCTGGTAGCGCGGGTGCCGCAGCCTCGCCCTCAGCCACTTCTCGACCGGCGTGAAGACGCCGCTGCCGCTGCCGCCCCGGCTGCGTCTAACCACCCAGCACCGCGTTCAGCGCGAGGTCGATCAGCTGGTCGATGACGAACTGCGTGATCATCTTGAAGATCGGGATCTCCAGCAGCGACGCGCCGAAGGTGGCGATCGCGGTCGCGACGGCCTGCGCGATCTCGATCGCGAGCAGGACCAGCTGCACGATCACGTTGATCTTCAACGCGAGCACGATGCCGGCGCAGATCATCAGGCCTGCGCCGATGAGGTGGGCCGCGGTCGCGCCGTCCTCCAGGTTCGCGCGGGCCGAGTCCCCCTCCTGCCACGTGGCTCGGAACGCCTCGACGGCCTGGTCCTTGTTGTCGGACCAGACCCGTTGCGCCGCGGCGTCGGCGTCGGCGATGCCGCTGGTGATCCGGTCCGGGAACGCCATCCACGCGCCGCCCAGCTCGAACAGCTTCGTCTCGTCGGCCTCGGGCCAGCTGTACCCGAGCATGCCCAGCAGCGAGACCAGCTCGCCGGGAAGTTGCAGTCCCATGCCTCAGCCGCCCAGCATCCGCTTGTAGGCGTTGATGTCGGAGCCGGTGGCGGCCTCGTTGTCGGCGTAGTTCTGGCCCATCTGGCGGGCCGTCGCGCCGATCTGCTGGATCTCCTCGGTGTTGCCGGTGTACGTCTCGAACGCGAGGTCGGAGATCACGCCGTACACCATCCCGATCAGCGAGCCGATGTCGTCGGTGCCCCACGGCTCCCCGTACGCGGCCAGCTCACCCTGGAACGCGGTGATCTCCCGGTTGATCACGTCGGCGGCGGTCATGATCCCGTCACCGGAGCGCATGATCCCCTCGGGGTCGATCTCGACACGGTCGGACGGCATCGGCTCACGGCTCCCTGATCCTCGACATGATCCCGGTCAGCGACGTGGTCAGCTGCGTCATCTGGGTCACGCTCGCCTCGCGCAGCTCACCGACCCGCCGGCGCAGGTCGGCGAGCTCCTCGGCGCTGCGGGCCGCCGCTTCGGTGCCGGCGGCGGCGAGCGCGGCGTTGACCGCGGTGACGGTGTGCCCGGCCAGGTCGGCGGACGGCAGCCTGGCCGCCCGCGGCCCGAACGCGAACCCGGTGACCGTGCCGCCGTCGTCGACCCGCGCGGAGACGTGCCCGTCCTCGTCGGCGCCCGTGTGCCCGTCCCGCGGCGGCGGCTCGCCGGTCTCGCCGGTCTTGTGCCGGGCGGCCCGGAGCGTCCCGCCGAGCGCCGCCAGGAGCTGCTCCAGGCCCTGCCCGCCGGTGTCGCCGCCGAGGCCGGTGCGGTCGCCGACCCTCGCGATCGCGCGGTTCAGCGCGCCCTGGATCTCGTACATCGCGCGCTCACCCTGGTCGCGCACCTGCTCGACGCTCGTCTCCAGCGCCGCCAGGGACGGCGCGTCGGCACCACCGCCCGCGCCAGCTCCCGCGAGCAGCAGCGCCCGCGAACTCCGCAGCGCCTGGTTGACCGCCTCGGCGAGCAGCTCGCCGAGCTCGTCGTCGCCGAGCCGCATGACCTGCGGGGCGAGGGTGACGGTCCGCAGCCGCCCGCCTTCGGCGACGGCCTCGACGGCACCGTCACCGGCCCGGCCGGTCGCCTCGGCCGGTGCCGTCCCGGGGTCGGCGGCCTGGCTGTGCTGTTTCCCGGCGGATGGCAGGTCAGCCCGGAGCGCGGCCAGCTGCCGCTGCGCCTCGTCGATCCGCTGGGCGTAGTCGTCCGCCATGGTCCACCCACTCTCCGTACACCGCCGGGAAACCCTAACAAGAACGGTCAATCCATACCGTCCCGCCGGATGTGACCGTCACGACCCGGGTGCGGGCTCCGGCTCGCGGCGCGGCTGCCGGATCCGGTCGCTGACCGGGCCGAGGTGCCGGCCCTCGTCGGTGGCGAAGCGGAGCCGGTCGGCGGGTGTCAGCGGGGTACGGTGCACGATCTCCTGGTCGTTGACGAAGGTGCCGTTCGGCGCGGCGGGGTTGGGTGTGATCCAGGCGTCGCCCTGGGTGTCGACGTTGACCGTGGCGTGCCAGCGGGACACGTTGGGGTAGCGCGCGAAGACGTGCCGGTGCGTGCCGGCCCGGCCCAGGTCGGCGGACATGCCCGGGGCGGTCAGCACCACCGGGCCGTCCGGGAACTCGATGACCAGCGCCGGCGGCACCAGCGACTCGTGGCACCGCGCGCACGTGACGTTGGTGGCGTCCACGGCGTGGGTGCCGCACTTCCAGCAGACGGTGCGGGCCCGGTCCGGCTCGCTGTCGTCGCCGGCGGGGCCGTCCTCGCTGTCCTCGTTCTCCGCCGTTGCCTGCGGCGGCACCAGCTCGGTCCCGTGGTGGACGGGGCAGTACAGGTGATCGGCCGAGTACAACTCCCCGTCCAGGGGGCACATCAACTGCTCGTGCGGCCGCGCCGCGCTGCCGTCCGCCGCGGGCGGGTCCGTCAGCTCGACCGAGGTATGGACGGGGCAGTACAGGTGCTCTGCCGGGTGCAACTGTCCGTCGACGCGGCACCACAGCTGGTCGCCGGCGCTCACCGGTCGTGCCTCGCGATCAGCGTGACCACGCCGTTGTCCGCCTTGATGTCGCTGACGGTCACGGTGCCCCACCTGACCTGCTCGTCGAACAGGTAGCGGGCGAGCGGGTTGATCAGCTTGCTCTCCACCTCGCTGCCGACGCCGCGGCCGCCGTTGGCGAGGGTCTCCGAGCTGGTGCACCAGCCGTCGAGCCGGCCCAGCGCCTCGGTGTCGAAGCGCAGGTCGATGCCGTTCTCGCGGTCCAGCCGGCGCTGGACGTTGCCGAGCTGCTGGCGCAGGATGCCGCGGGCCGTCTCGGCGTTGATGAAGTCGAAGACGACGATGTTGTCGCCGAAGCGGTTGAGCAGCTCCGGCCGGCCGAGCCGGACCGTGAAGTGGTCCTTGATCGCGGCCAGGACGATCCGCTCCACCTCCTCGTGCGGGGTGCCCGGAAAGACCAGCTGCTCCTTCTCGTTGGTGCCGGGGATGTCGCGGTAGATGCCGAGGTTCGAGGTGAAGATCAGCATGCACTCGGTGAAGTAGGTGGTGGTGCCCTGCCCGTCGGTGAGCCGGCCGTCGTCGAGGATCTGCAGGAACTTGTCGAAGATCTGCGAGTTCGCCTTCTCGAACTCGTCGAACAGCACCACCGAGAACGGCTTGCGCCGGATCGCGCCGGTGAGCTCGCCGCCCGCCTCGAAACCGACGTACCCGGGCGGCGCCCCGGTGAGCCGGTCCGCGGCGTGGCTCGCGGAGAACTCGGACATGTCGAAGCGCAGGTACGCGTCCGGGTCGCCGAACAGGATCGTCGCGATCTGCTTGGCCAGCTCGGTCTTGCCGACACCGGTCGGGCCGGCGAGGAACAGGATGCCCCGCGGCCGGTTCGCGGAGCTGGCCGCCTGCGCGCCCGACAGGCCCAGCGCGGCGCGCTTGAGGATGTCGAACGCCTTGGTGACCGCGGCGGCCTGGCCGAAGATCCGCTGCGGGATCTCGCGCTCGCCGAGCAGGATCTGCTCCCGGATGGTGTCCTGCCGCCACGGGTTCTCGTCCACGCCGATCTTGTAGATCCGGATCGCGTCGTCGATCTGCGCGAGCGGGATCGCCCGGTCGGCGGCGAGCCGCGCGATCTCCCGCATCGCGTGCACCGTCATGTCGTCGGTGCGCTTGGCGAAGCGGTTGACGTCCGGATCGTCCGCGGCCGGCACGCTTCTGGTGACGATCGGCGCGAAGAACCGGGCGGCCGTCGTCCGGTCGGACAGCCCCGGGTTGGCCAGCGCGATGGTGCGCACCCGCTCCATCCCCATCGCCAGCCAGGCCGGCAGGTCCCGTTCCCCCTCGCTCAGCCAGATGACCGGGTTGAACAGGTCGATGGTGCGCTCCGGCGGCCCGCCGTGCCGGGTGACCGCGGTCGCCGCGAGCTTCTGCGCGAACAGGAAGAAGTCGCGTTCCTCGCTCTCCAGCCCGGTCGGGCTGCGGGGGATGCGGGCCGCGTAGTCGATGACGAACGCGGCCCGCACGTGCTTCGACCCGCCGTCGGGCGTCTCGTCCTTCTTCTGCTCCGCCTGGATCGCGTCGGCGTTGATCGGCGGCGGCTCCGAACCGCCGACGACGCGGGCCATGCAGGTGCGCAGCCGCTCCAGGGTCTGCTTCCGGCCGACCATGGTCCGGCCGAGCAGCTGGTCGGCGGCCGCGCGGGCGTCGGCGTCGTTGGGCGGGTACACGGTGATCCCGTCGACCTGGTCCGAGACGATGAGGCAGCGGTACCCGGACGGCCGCAGCGCCCGCCACAGCACCTCCAGCAGCGGCTCGGGCCGCACCCCGTCGGGCGCCCGGCCGGTCTGGTCCGGGACCATGTAGAGGTCGCGGATGTTGCCGTACAGGACGTACTGGGAGTGCGCGGCGAGGGTCCCGGCGAGCTCCTGCGCGAACGACGGATAGCCCGGCAGGAACGCCGACTGCTTGCGGGTGGAGACCTGCAGTGTCATGACTACCTCTCAGAGCCGTCGACGGTGCGGTACTTGGGTGCGGACTCGTCGCCGGACCGGCGCCGCGGGATCGTCTGGTCCCACCGCCGGACCGGCTTGCGCAGCGTCGCCGGCACCTGCACGGTCGCGTCGAAACCCTGCGCGGCGAGGGCCTCACCGGCCTCGCGCATGCTCTCGTTGAGGTCGCCGCAGCGGGTCGCCTCGGCGCTCGCGCCGGCCCGCAGCTCGGCCATCTGCCAGCGCACCTGGCCCTGCTCGTCGACCCAGACGTCGGCGCTGTGCTCCGCGTTCCACGAGCCGCGCGCCACGGACAGCGCCGCGGTGTGGTTGACCTCCATCCCGGTGCTGACCGAGTAGCCGAGGCCGGTGAACGTCGCCGCGAGGGCCTCCAGCAACCGGAGGCGGTCGACCTCCCGCTGCACCCAGGCGAGGGTGCTGTCGGCGTCGCGGCGGTCGGCGGCGGTCAGGTCGGCGTCGCCGGCGACCACGGCCCGCAGCCGTTCGATCGAACGCGCGCACTGCGGCACCGTCGCGGTCTTCGCGATCACGTCGGTGACCAGCGGCTCCTCCAGCGCGACCAGCAGGCGGGCGGCCTCCTCGCGGCGGGCGACCCGCGGGTTGATCTCGGTGTCCACGGTCTCGGCGAGGGCCTCGACGAACGTGCTGCTCATGCCGGGGTCCCGCTGGGACGCGGTGATGGCGGCCAGCCGCAGCGCCTGCTCCCGGTCCGTCGCGTTCGCCTCGGCGGACAGGCGGCCCAGGATCGCCTCGATCTCGGCCTGGACGCGGTGCTGATCGGCGCTGGGCGCCACCGGCACCGGTGCCGTCGTCCGCCCGCGCTGCTCCTCGCGCAGCGCCCGGCGGCGGTCCAGGACGCTCTGGTACCGCGACAGCAGCTCCGCGGCGGTCAGCGAGGTGCCGGCCGGCGCGGGCAGCTGCGAGAGCAGGGTCCGCTGCTCGCGGTCGGTCTCGGCGCGCTCGACGGCGGCCCGGGCCACCGCCAGCTCCCCCTGGACCCGGGCCACCCAGCCGCGGACGTCGGCCAGGCTGCGGCCGGTCAGGTCGTACGGCGAGGGCATCGGCACCCGGACCCCCGCCCGGGCGGCACGCGCCGACAGCAGGCGCACCTCCTTGTTGGCCTGCACGACCGCCGCGGCGGCCAGACCCCACAGCCGGCTGCGCATCTCCCGGTCGTCCTGCGCGTCGGCGGCCCGCGCCATCTCCTCGCCGAACTGCTCCAGGGCGCGCCCGCCCGCTTCGGTGCCGGCCTGCGCCGCCTTGATCACCAGGGCGGTGGCCACGGCCGCGCCGATGACGACCAGCGCGGCGGCGGCGACGGCGGGCCCGATCACCATCACCGCCGGGGCGACCACGATCTCTCCACCACTCATGTATCCGCTCCTCAGATCGTTCCGACTCGAATGCCAGGGATGGACGGGTTGTTCAGCTCTTCCTGCGCGACGCGGCGGTCCTCGTCCTCGATCTGGCGCCGCCACGCCTGACCGCGCCGCACGACCCAGACGAGATGCGCGGCGGTGGTGCACACGGCGACGGCCTGCGGCAGCTGTATTGCGAACAGCCCGACGGCGGCGAGGCCCAGCAGGATGACGCCGGCGGCGGCCAGCGACGAACGCTGCATCCACCGGCCGACCGGGCGCAGCGCGATGGCCCCGGCGCCCGGGATGGAGTACCGGACGTGGAACCGTCCGCCGATCTCCGCCGCGAGGAGGCACTCGGCGACCAGGGACACGGCGAGACAGACGGCGGCGGCGACCCAGGCGAGCCCGACGGCGACGTCGCCGGCCCGGTTCGCGGCGTCCGCGGCGACGATGAGCGCGACCCACAGGACGGCGATGAGGCAGACCCCGCCGACGGCCCAGCCGAGCGCGGCCGGCCGGTTCTGCCGCCGGGACCACTCCCGGAAGCTCGCGCTCATGTGCAGCGCGGCATTGTGGAGCCGCTCGGCCTCGATCGCGTCCGCCGCGGTCTGCGCCCGGGTGCTCGCGTGGGCACGCAACAGGAACGCCATCCAGACCCGGTCCGGCCGGGCGGCGAGCCCGCTGAACCAAGGCATCGGCGCGGGCAGCCCGGCGTCGGTCTCGCGGACGAGCCGGCGGGCGGCGTCGAGGTCGGCGGGGCGGCGTAGCACCGCCCGCAGGGCGAGCGCCAGGGCCTGCCTCTCGATCTCGGGGCGCGCCAGGTACGCGCGGGCCTCCTCGTCGTGCACGGTGGCGACCTGGTCACCCCACCTGCGCCACTCCTCGCGCCAGTCCCGGTCGAGGTCGGCGAGCGCCTGCATGCCGCTCTCCCGCTGGTCGGGGTCGTGCTCGATCGGCGTCGCGGTGTCGAAGAGCGGCAGCAGGTTGTGGTTCCACAGCTGGCCCAGCACCGACACGGAGTTGCCTTCGTTCCTGAACACCAGCTCCGTGAGGTCCGCCAGCGGAACCCGGGCGACGACACGGTTGCGGAAGGTCGCCGGGCGGGTCGGGTCGAGCGCCCGCAGGACGCGCAGGAGCCGCACGTCGCCGGGCTCCGCGGTCTCTGCGGTCTCCAGCCGCACCCCGTCGACGACCCGGCGGGTCTGTTCCGCCTCGGCGTCGGTGAACTGCTCCAGCCACTCCAGCAGCCGGTCGAGGGCGCCGTCGTGGGTGAAGAGCACCTCGACCGAGTGGTTCCAGGCGGTTGCCATCGCCTGCGCGAGGTCGGCCCGTGAGCGGTACTCGCCGTCGTTGAACACGAAGGGGTTCGCCGCGTCCGGCACGTCCGGGGCGGTCGTCGCGGGCCACGTCGCCGCGGTCGGCGGCAGCTGCGGGTCCTCGCCGACGAGCCACTGCGCGACCTGGTCCCGGCCCCAGCGCTGGGAGGGGTCGGAGCACAGCAGGCCCTGGCAGAGCATGCGGACCCGGTCGTGGCGCCCGGAGTTGCCCGACGGCGGGCCGTCGGGCACACCACCCACGTCGACGGTGCGCGCCCGTCCGAAGTGCCTGCGGATCACGGCCTGCGGCAGGTAGGCGAACGGGTGCTGGCCGGAGGCCAGTTCGAGCATCGTCATGCCGAGTGCCCACCAGTCGGCCGCCTCGGCGACCTCGTCGACGAGGATCGACTCGGGCGCCTGGTAGGCGAGGTTGATCCGATCGTCCAGCGGGATCTGTCCGGGCGGACCGGCCAGGCCGAAGTCGACGAGCGTGACGTCGAGCGGGTCGCCGGGGCCGGGGCCGAGCAGGAGGTTGGCCGGCTTCACGTCCCGGTGCACCAGCCCCCGCCGGTGCAGGCTCTGGAGGGCCGCCGAGACCTGCTGCGCGACCGCGTGCAGGGCGGGGAAGTCGAAGCCGCCCGGGTGCGTGTCGCGGTAGCCGAGCACGCTGCCGCCCGGGACGTGGTCCATCACCTCGTAGCCGGGCCCGAACTCGCGGCACCGCACGACGTGGTCCTGCGGAGCGGTCAGGAACGCGACCAGGTCAGGGTGCGGGCGGTGGGCGGCGCGGTAGTGCTTGATCACCCGCTCGGCGCCGCTGCCGCGCTCCCTGACCAGGAACAGGTCGGCCTGGCTGGACGGACCGTCGAGGGGGCGGATCAGCTCGTACCGCGCGGCGAGCGCGTCCGGCAGGCCACCGCCGGGCCAGTCGAGCGCGTCCGCGGCCGCGTCGGGCCACTCGCGGCCCTCGTCCAGCAGTGTCACGGCCAGGTCGGCGTCGTCGCGCGGCGCGCGTGGCGGGAACCGCCGGACCCTCCCCGCGTCGAGCAGTGTCTCAGCGAGGCCGCCCGCCCGCTCAGGCTCAGTCATGCGCCGCCCCCACCTCCCGTCATCGAGCCGCGGCATTTCCGGTCCGCCAGAACTGTGGTGACACGTACGTGCCTCCATCAAAGAAAGTGACGGACAGGTGAACCCACTCCAGCTCCTGGCGCGCCGGCTCCGGCAGGCGTTCGCGGTGTTCCGTGACCCCGACGCGGGTCTGCTGCTGCCGTTGCCCGAGCCGGCCGTCGACCCGCGGGTCAACGCCGGGCGTCTCGCCGAGGAGGCCCGCCGGCAAGGGCAGGCGGACGGCCGGAAGTACCTCTTCGACGGCTGGTCGTTCGGCCACGACAACGACCCGCCGGACGCGGTGCTGGACCCCGAGTACGTGCTGGGCCTGCGGCACCAGTGCCAGTCCGCCGTGCACGAGCACCGCGACCGGCAGAAGCTGACCGACGCGCGCCTCGCCGACCTGCACCTGGTGGTGCGGGACTCGGACCGCACCATGCGCGCGGCCCGGGACCGGATGGCCCGCGTCGCCGCCCGCGACCAGCTCGGCGAGGACGACTCGCTGCGCGCGTTCCTGCACCGGCGCAACATCAACGCCGACGCCCTGAACCTGCCGCCGCTCGACCATCCGGTGTGGGAGGGGGAGGCGCCGCCGATGCCGCTGATCTGGCGGGTGCTCATCGTGCTCTTCCTGACGGCCGTGGTCTTCGAGATCGAGCACTACGTCACGGAGACGTACCTGCCGGTCACCGGGCTGGGCGGCACGACGACGCTGCTGATGACGCTCGCGATGGCGGGCCTGACGATCGTCGGGCCGCTGGTGTCCGGCCAGCTCTTCCGCAACCGGCACGCGACCGGCTACGACCGGGTCATGGGCGCGCTGACGTTCCTGCTCCTGGTGCCGACCCTGGCGATCATCCTCGGCTTCGGCCTGCTCGCGGCGCGGCTGTTCGACCACGGCGTCACCGCCGACGGCGGGATCGTCGGCGCGTCCCGCTCCGCGGCGCTCGGCCTCACCCCGGCGACGCTCATCGTCGTGTTCGACGTCGTGCTGTTCCTGGCGTGCGCGATGGCGTACATCCTCGGGCTCGCCCAGCGGCACCCGTTCCAGCAGGCGTTCGCGCGGAGCCGGCAGATGCGCAACCGGACCGTCCACCTGAGCCAGCGGATGGGGACACGCATCAACGGCGACTACCGGGCCACCACGGTCGGCCCGATGCGGGGCGGGATCGGCGACGAGCCCGACGAGGAGCCCCCGGCGCCGGAACCGGACCGGGAGCTGGCCATCCAGCACGCGTACCTCGCCGCCGAGGACGCCTACTACCAGGGCCTCATCGAAGCGGTCGCCGACCCGACCTTCACCGAGGCCGTGATGCGCCGCCGGAACCGCCGCACCGCCCTTCCGGCACCCCGGCCGGCGCCGGAGCCCACACCGGCTCCGGAACCCGCGCCGGTGCCGGCGGCCGGGCCGGAGCCGGTCGAGGACGGTGCGGCGGCGTGAGCGCCACCCTGCGGGTCACCCGCTCGCACTTCCCGGTCACGGCGCTCGGCCCCGGCGTCCGGCTCGGCGTGTGGGTGCAGGGCTGCCCCCTGCGGTGCCCGGGCTGCATCGCGAAGGACACCTGGGATCCCGGCGCCGGGCTCGAGGTCGGCGTCGGGGCCCTGCTGCGCGACGTGCGCCGGGCGATCGACGCCGGCGCGGACGGGATCACCATCAGCGGCGGCGAGCCGCTGGAGCAGGCGGAGCCGCTCGGCGACCTGCTGCGCGGGGTGCAGGACCTGCGCACGGCCGCCGCGGCGGCGTTCGACGTCATGCTCTACACCGGCTACGAGCCGCCGGAGCTCGACGCGGCGCAGCGCCGCACGGCCGCGCTCGCCGACGTCCTGGTCACCGGCCGGTACGTGGCCACGGCCCCGACGAAGCTCATCTGGCGCGGCTCCGCCAACCAGCGGCTGCGCCTGCAGACCCCGCTCGCGCGGGAGCGTTACGCGTCCTATGTGGACTGCGAGCCGGCCGAGCCGCCGATCCAGATCGAGACGTCGCCGGACGGCCACGCGTGGTGGGTGGGCGTGCCGAACAACCCGGACACCAAGCGGGCGGTGGAGGCCACCCTCGCGGCGTACGGGTATTCGGTCGAGTCCGTGAGCTGGCGGCGGCCGGTCCGCTGAGACCGGCCGCCGCCCCTGCCCGTGGCTCAGTCCGCGGCTCAGTCCGCGCGGTGCGAGCCCCGGCCCTCGTCGTCCGGGTAGTGGATGTGCACCGTGGCCTCGTCGTCGAGGCGGTTGACGGCCACCGTCGGCTCGTCGTCCGCGGGCCGCCGGGGGTGGTACACGGTCCCGCCCCGGTCGTCGTAGCCCCGCTTGCCCGAGTAGGTCGCGCCGCCGTCCCAGCGGGTCGTCGGAT
Organism: Dactylosporangium sp. NPDC051087; assembly: GCF_055586325.1. Lineage (NCBI taxonomy): Bacteria > Bacillati > Actinomycetota > Actinomycetes > Micromonosporales > Micromonosporaceae > Dactylosporangium > Dactylosporangium sp. NPDC051087. Next base: position 226,955 of record NZ_JBVJIJ010000018.1, read on the forward strand.
ACACCTTGGCGGTGCCCTTGTCCCGCTTGCCGGCGCCCGGCCCGGCCGGCTCGGTCTCCAGCGGGGTCTCGACCTTGAACTCGCCGGGGATCGGGTCCGCCGACGCGCCGCGACCGCCGACGAGCCGCCGGAACCAGCCCTGCTCGCCGTCGTGCAGGAGGCTGCGGGCGATGACGACCACCTCGGCCTTCAGCCGCATCGCCGCCGCCTTCGAGCGCTGGATCTCCTCGGTGTACTGGTCGACGCGGGCCGCCCGCAGCGCGGTCAGCTCGGTGTGCAGCGCGTCGGCCTCGGCGGCGTCCCGCCGGAGCCCGGACAGCCGCGGCCCCCGCCGGCGGATCTTGCGGTCCGCCCGCTTGAACTGCTCGATCTCCGACCGGGGCCCCAGGTATCCGGCGGCGAGGGCGATCGCGCCCGTCAGCAGGTACAGCAGGCCCATCATCGAGGCGTTCAGCAGCGCCTTGTCGTCGGCGGCGGTCGCGGTGCCCGAGGCGATGAAGGCGTCCACGGCGCTGACGGCGACCGGGGCCGGGGCGAAGATCCGGACGAGGAACGCGCCGATGCCCATCCCCGCCCACGTCCCGGTGAGCGACCAGCCGCCGAGGCTCTGGCTGAGCCGCCGCCGGCGCAGCCGGTTCTTCTTGAAGAAGGTGCCGGCCAGGTGCGCGACGTACGTCGTCGCCCCGGTCAGCGCGACCACCAGCGGCAGCACCATGGTGTCGTCGGTCAGCCGCTCGACGACCTGGCGGAACGTGATGAGGTCCGCGACCATCGCCAGGATCAGCACGGCGTAGAGGATGATCCGGCCGCCCCAGTTCCGCCCGGCGAACTCGCCGACGTTGCCGTGCTGGTAGCCGTCCTCCTCGACGCCGTCGGACCCGGCCGGCATCGACGTGTCCCGGTCCTCGACCTCCCGCATCGCACCGCGACGCTGGTAGGCCAGCAGGTTGATCGCCTCGTCCAGGCGGTCCGACTCGTCCTTCCACTGCGCGCGCAACCCGCCGAGCTTCGCCTCCAGCTTCCCCAGCTCGACGTCCTCGGCCTTGCGCTGCCGGTCGATCCCGACCTGCAGCTCGATGATGTGCGACTCGATGACCTGGCCGATCGCCTCGATGGTGGCCGGGTCGTTGCGCTGGCGCCCGCTGTGGACCAGCCGCTCCACCCGCGTGCGCAGCTCCGCCTCGCCGGTCATCGGCAGCACCCGGGGCTTGTTGAGTTTCGTCAGCTGACGGCCGATCCGCGCGAGCTTCACGGATCGCAGCCACTCCTGCCAGTGCTTCACGCTTGCTCCAGCTCTCGGGACGGGTCGTCGGTCGGGCCCAGGTCACGCACCCACGCGGGGAGCGGGACCTCGGACACGGTCAGCAGCGGGTAGAGGGTCTTGCCGTCCGGGTGGTTGCGGGCCAGCGCGTCGAGGTAGGTCGCGATGCGCCGGTGGTAGAGCTCCGCGATCCGGCGGGCCTGCACGACGAACGCGGCGAGCGCCTCGTCCCGGCGCCGCGCCGCGTCGGCGTGCTGGGCGCGCCGCTGCCGCAGCAGGTCACGGGCGGCGTCGGCGGCCTCCTGCGCCAGCTTGATCCGCCGGGACCGGGCCACCTCGCGCCGGTCGCGCAGCATCCGCTGGTCCCAGGTCTGCTCCTCCGGGTTGCGGGGGCGCAGCTCGTCGTCGGTGAGCGCGGCACCGGCGGCGGTGACGTCCTCCTGCCGGCGCCGCAGGTCGTCGCGCGCCTCCACGATGTGCCCGGCGAGCTGCGCGAGCTGCTGCGCGGCCTCGCGGCCGGTGCGCTGGAACATCGGGTAGAGGGCGTGGATCTCGCCGTCGCTGTCCGCCAGCAGTTTCTTCTGATAGCCGACGGTCACCTGCCCGCCGCTGTCCTGCGTCAGGCGGCGGACCTCGGACAGCGCCGGAATCCGCTGCTCACCGTCGCGCCGGCCCCGCAGCTCGTCGTCGCGCCGCAGCAGGGCTGGGTACGTCGTGTCCTCGGTGGTCGCCATGGGCTGTTCTGACGGACGCGGGGATGCGGTCCGTCAGCAGACGGCCATGAGGCTACCCAGGTCCCTGCGACTCGCCGCGCTGGCGATGTGCGCAACGCTCGGCATGACCGTCACCGCCGGCTGCGGCGAGCTCCGCAAGGCCGTCATGGGCGAGGAGTCCACGTTCACGTGCCCGAAGCCCGCCCACGCCGGGCTGGCCATCGCGGTCGGCGCCCGCGCCAACAGCCCGGCGCCGGCGATGTCGGCCGAGGTCCGCAAGCTCATCGCGGAGACGATGCAGGGCTGCGGCAAGATCACGGTCGTCCGGGTCGACGGCCGGCCCAGCGTCGCCGGCGACCGGGTGTTCGCGCCCACGGCCAAGACCAAGCAGAACTCGGACATCGAGCAGGCCGAGTTCCTCAAAGGCGTCGGGGAGCTGCTCACGACCGCGGCCAAGGCGGTCGAGCCGGAGGCCAACGTGCTCGGCGCGCTCAGCGTCGCCGCCGGCGCCGCCGGGCAGGGCGGCACCGTCGTGCTCATCGACTCCGGCGTGCAGACGACCGACCCGATGGACCTGCGCACCAGCAACCTCCCGGCGAAGAAGCCGCAGGTCATCGCCGACGCGTTGCACCGCGACAAGCTGCTGCCGGACCTCACCGGCCGCACGGTGATCCTGTCCGGGATCGGCTACACGGCCGCGCCGCAGGCCCCGCTCGACGACCGCAACCGCAACTTCCTGCGCGACCTGTGGCGCGAGATCGTCATCGCCGCCGGCGTGAAGGACCCCGTCGTCCTGCCCGACCCCAACACCAGCGCCGCGGTCCAGTCCAACCCGCCGGTCGGCGTCGTGGCCTTCCCGGCCGGGGCGATCCTGCTGGAGTGCAACGCCAACTCGACCCTGCCGGACGACGGCGAGGTCGGCTTCATCCCCGACCAGGCCGAGTTCCGCAACCCGGACGCGGCCCGCAACGTCCTCAAGGGCCTCGCCGGCTTCCTCACCGCCAACTCCCGCGCCGTCGTGGAGATCCAGGGCTTCGTCGCGCACTACGGCAAGGGCGACCTGTCGCAGCGCCGCGCCGACCGGGTGAAGCAGGAGCTGGTCTCGCTCGGCGTGCACAACCCGATGACCGCGAAGGGCATGGGCTGGGGTCCGCACCCCAACCCGACCGCCCCGCCGGACCCGAAGTACGACCAGCTCAACCGCCAGGTCGTCATCTCCATCAGCTGCCCCTGAGCGGCTCGGCGGCGCCGCGTCAGCCGGGCTCGGCCGCACGTTCGGGGGCGGGCCCCGGCGGCTCGGCGCCGGGGCCGGGCTCGGGTCGCGGCCGGTCGAGGTCCTGTGCGTGGGCCTGGATCCGGTCGAGCGCCGCCCGGGCCAGCCGGATGCGTCCGACGGCATCGTCCAGGGCCCGCTGCCCGGTGGGATCGGCGTCGTCGACGCCCTGCTCCGGCGCGGGTTCCGCCACGTCGGACGGCCGCGCCGGTACGGCGTCCGCGGTGTCGGACGTCCGCGCCGGTCCGGCGTCCGCGGTGTCGAGCGCCCGCTGCGGTGCGGCGTCCGCCGGTGGCCCGGCGCCGCGGGTGTCGTCGCGCAGCAGCGGCCCGGCCAGGCGGTCGATGTCGTCGAGCTCGGGCCCCCACTCCTGCCCGCTGCGGGCCCGTTCCCCGGCCATGGCCCGCCGGTACGCGGCCCGCTCCGGCTCCGTCCAGGGCCGCGTCCGCTCCTGCTCGACGGCCGCCGCGAGGCCCGCCGGCGCCTGCCACCCGCCGTCCGCGCCCGCGTGGTTGGCGTAGACGGCCTCGCCCGAGCGGCGGAACGCGAACGCGGCGTCGGCGAGACCACCCGCGTCGACAGCGGCCGCGCCGCGGAGCACCCCCTCGGCGCACGCGTCGTGGCCGGCGGGGGAGACGTACCGGCCCTGCCCTGACCGCTCGACCTCGTCGTGGTAGCGGGACAGGACGCCGAGCCGGCTCAGCGCGGGCGGGACGGCGGCCAGGGCCACCTCGACCCGGTAGCCCCCGGCGCGGAAGGCGGCCGCGATGTCCTCGAACTCCGACGGGTCCCGCATCGCGGACTCCAGCACCACGTTCTGGCGGTTCTCGACGGCGTACCGCTGGGCCTTCGCCCACCACAGCTCGCCGTCGGGGCGCACCTTGGCGCTCGCGGTGGCCGGGTCCTCGGCCTGCCAGCGGGTGAAGCCGGGGTGCATCGGGTTGTAGAGGTCCATGTCGATGTTGGTGTACTCGCCCGGCCCGCCCAGCGCCCGCCTGACCATCTTGGTCATCTCGGTCTTCCCGGCGCCGGTCTGCCCGCCGACGATGACGGCCACCGGGTGGTCCCTCGACGGCGGGCCGGCGAGGAACGCCGGGACGATCCTGGTGCGGAAGATCTCCTCGTTCATCTCCTCGGGAAGCTGCGAGGGCGGGGGGACGGTCACCGCGCCCGGGCCTCGCGCAGGAAGGCGGCGCTCGCCGCCTGGACCTCCGCGACGCGGGCCCGGTCGCCGGGGTCGAGGGTCCGCACCAGCCGGGCCGTCTCCGCCTGCGCGGCGAGCGCCGCGGCCAGGGCCTCGGGGTCCCGCGGGTCGGCGTGCTCGAGGTCCCAGATCCGGGCGGAGTGGACGCCGAGGACCTGCAGCAGCAACCGCCGGGTGAGCTCGAACTCCTCGTTGGCGTCGGGGTCGTACGGTCCCGGGGTGAGGCGGGCGAGCACCGCGTCGGCGTCGGGTTCGGGTGTGGTCACGGGGTGCCCCCTGCCTCGGTGAGGTGGTCGACGGCGTTGTACCGCAGCAACCGCCGCGCGCCGCCGGTGTTGTCGAACTGCGTGATGGAGCCGTTGAGGACCGGCCCGCCGGCCATGACGGCGGTGACCTGCTCGACGGTGAGACCTTCCAGGAGGAACCGGAGCACGAGGACGATCGCGTCGTGCGCGACCACCCACGTGCGCCGCCCCGGATGGTCGCGCTCCAGGTCGGCGAGAACACCCGACACCCGCGCGGCGATGTCGTGGAAGGACTCCCCGCCCGGCGGCCGGTAGCCGAACTCGCCGGCGGCCTCGCGCCGGGCCGCCTCCGCGGGGAAGCGGGCCCGGACCGCGGCGCCGGTGAGCAGCTGGAGCTCACCCATCCGCCGGTCGCCGAGCCGCTCGTCGAGGGTCGCGTCGGGCAGCGCCACGCCGTGCGCCGCGGCCACCGAGCGGGCGACCCGCCAGGTCTGCACCGCGCGCACGTACGGCGAGCACACCACGACCTCCGGCCGCTGCCCGGGGTCCGCGGTGGCCAGCCACCGCCCGATCGCCGCCGCCTGCTCCCGCCCGAGCCCGGTCAACGCGATCCGGTCGTCCGGCCCGCTGACCCCGCTGTCGAGCAGCCCGGCCGCCTCGGCCACCGCGAACGCGGCGTTCGCCTCGCTCTGCCCGTGCCGCACCACCGTCAGCCACACGGGACCTTCCCCCTCCGTCATCGCCCGGCCTCGGCGTCCGTCCGCCGGGCGTCGGGCGCCGGCGCCCCGGGCTCGTCGTCGGCTGGCGACGGGGCCTCGACGGTCTGCCGCGCCTGCCTGACCGCCTCGGCGGCCCGGCGGACGCCGCCGAGCGTCTCGGGGCTCAGGCGCGGCCGGGGCGCCTGCGTCCCGGCTCCCGCCGCGGGTCCGCCACCGGACGCCGCTTCCGGCGCTCCCACGCCGGCCTCGGCGGAGGGCTCGGCAGAAGGCTCGGCAACGGGCTCGGCCGGGGGCTCGGCAAGGGGACCGGCCAGGGGTTCGGCCAGGGGTTCGGCAAGGCGGCCGATGCCGGCGAGCTCCTCGTGCCATTCCGGTCCTGCGCGGTCCGCGAGCCGCCGCACCGTCGCGGTGAAGGCCGCCGCCTCCTCGGCGGTCCAGGGGCGGGCGCGTTCGGCGGCGACCGCGTCGGCGGTGGCCGGAGGGTCCAACCGCTGATATCGCGGATGGTCGGGCTCGTAGAAGTCGGAGTTGACCACCACCGCGCCCCGCTCGCCGAGCCGGCGCCGCACCATCTCGGTGGTCCTGGTCTTGCCCGCGCCGGGCTGGCCGGCGACGAATATCACCGTCGGCTCGGCCTGCGGCACGCCGTGGGCCAGCTCGTCCGGGACGATGTCCTCGACGAAGATCCGCCGGGACTCCTCGTCGGTCAGCAGGTGCCGGCGCGGGTCGACCGGCCCGGTCAACCGAGACGCTCCCGCAGCTCGCGGATCAGCTGCGCGTAGTCGTGCGACGCGCGCGCGATGCCGTCGTGGTCCGTGGAGCTCAGCTCTCGACGGTCCGCGGCGCATCTGGACCGCTCCGCCCGGAGCCGCTGCGCCCCGTCCTCGTCGCCGGTCGCGCGGGCCCGGTCGATGAGCGCCGTGCAGCAGGCCGTGGCCTCACCGATGAGCTCGATCGCCACCTCGTAGCGGACGGCTTCGTCGTGGTTCCACTCGAAGGGCTCGAGCCCTCGGGCGGTTGAGAAGTCGGACATGGCATCCCCCCGGGATCCGCGCTTCGTGCCCGCATCGTACCGCTGTGTAGCTGGCGCATCGATGCCGTTACGTGTATCACTACAGTCGACGACGGGGGCGATCGACATGTATTGCGATCAGTGTGGGCTGTTGCTGCCCGCCGGGGCCGCGAGCTGCCCGCGCTGCGGCGCGCCGGTGCCGCCCGCCACGACGCCGCAGCCGGCACCGCAGCCGGCACCGCAGCCGGCACCGCAGCAGGCACCGCAGCCGGCACCGCCGACGATTCCGCGGCAGCGGCCGCCGCTCGCGCATCCGCCGGCCGTCCAGCCGCCGGTGGTGCCGGCGCCGCCGGTGGTGCCGGAGCAGCGGCCGCCGGTGGAGCGGTCGTTCGTGCCGGCCGGGCCGCTCGGGCGGGGGCCGGGAGTGCGGGCGTGGCTCGGCGCGGTCGTCGTGCGCAACCTGCGCGGCACCGCGGCCGGCATCTTCGGCGCGTGGTTCAACGTGCCGTTCACGGTCATGATGGCGGCGGTCGGGGCGTTCGTCGGCGGGATCGTCGGGCTGTTCAACGGGTCGTTCGCCGGGCCGCAGGTCGTCGCGCGGGTCGACAGGGTGCTGCAGTGGGTGCTGCCGCTGCCGATGAGCGCCGGGGAGCTGCTGCCGACCGCGAGCGCGCAGATCGGCGGCATCATCGGCGGGATCCTCGGCGCGGTCAACGGCGGCTGGACCCTCGGCTGGCTGGCGTTCGCGGAGCCGTGGCGGCGCATGTACCAGGCCGACGCCCTGTGGCCCGTGTCGTTCGCGATCGGTCAGGTGCTGGTCGCGGTCTTCGTCGGCGCGCTCTACGTGGCCTGGTCCACGGCCACGGAGGCGGTGCGGCTGCGGGTGTCCGGGGCGCGGCGGCTGTCCCGGCGCGAGGAGGAGTGGCTCATGCCGATGGTGCACGAGGCGGCGGCGCGGCTCGGGCTGCGCACCGTGCCGCGGATCCTGATCGACGACCGCCGCGAGGCGAACGCCGCGGCGGGCATCCGGCACATCGTCGTCAACCAGGGCCTGCTGGAGCAGCTCGACCACGACCGCGACCAGGTCAGCGGCGTCATCGCGCACGAGCTGGCGCACTGGCGCGACGGCGACGCCATCGCGCTCGCCTGGGCCAAGGGCGTCACGCTGCCGCTCTACCTGCTGTACGAGCTGGCGACCCGGCTGCTGCGCACGGTGCGGAACCGCCCGCTGCACTACATGATCCGGTTCCTGTTCTGGTCGGTGATCGCCACCACCCGGTACTTCGTGATCCCCGTGCAGGCCGGCACGTGGCGCGCCGCGGAGTTCCGGGCCGACGCGGCCGCCGCCCGGGCCGGCTACGGCGCCGGGCTCTACCAGGCGCTGACCTACCTGCGGCACTCGTTCGACGGTCAGCGGTCCGGCTGGGACGCGGCGATCCTGGCCACCCACCCGCCGACCGAGCTGCGGCTGGAGGCCCTCGAGCAACCCGGTCGCGGGTACCCGCTGAGCAGCCGCCAACCGATGCTGCGCGGGCTGCCGGGCTGGGCGCCGTCCTCGACCGTCGACCGGGACCGGTGACCACGATGACCCAGCCGATGCCGCTGCCACCGTTCACCGTCGAGCCCCGCCGGCAGGTCTACCTCGGCCTCGACCCCGGCGACGGGCTGCGCCGCTGCTGGTCCGGTCCCGAGGACTCCGTCGGTGTCATCGGGCCGCCGCGGTACGGCAAGACGTCCGGCCTCATCATCCCGGCGCTGATGAGCTGGGCCGGGCCGGCCGTCGCCACCTCCACCCGCGGCGACCTGCTGCGCTTCTGCGGCGGCCGGCGGGCCCAGCTGGCCGCGGCCCGCGGCGGCCGGATCTACGTGTACGACCCGTTCGGCTCCGAGCCGGGTGTCGGCGGGCTGCGCTGGTCGCCCCTCGCGGGCTGCGCGGATCCGGCGGTCTGCTACCGGCGGGTCGCGGCGATGACCGGCGTCGCCGCCCGTGGCGTCACCGACGGCGAGCACTGGCGGACCGGCGCCGCGGTCATCCTGCGCGGCGTCTTCCACGCCGCGGCCGTCGCCGGCGCCGACCTCGCCCAGGTCCGCCGGTGGCTGGCGCAGCAGGACGTGCGTACCCCGGCGGACATCCTGCGGCACACGGACGGCGCCGCCGCCGGCTGGGGCGACGACCTGCAGGCGATCGAGCTGATCGGGGAACGCGAGCGCGGCAGCTTCTTCTCCGTGGCCCGCAACTGCCTCGACGCGACCGCCGAGCCGACGGTCCTCGCCTCGACCGCCGTCACCGACCTGGACCTCGACCATTTCCTGGCGACCTCCTCGACGCTGTTCATCGTCGGGCCGTCACACCACCAGGACGCGATCGCGCCGCTGATCGTCGGGCTCGTCGACTCCGTCGCGCAGCGCGCCGCCGAGCTCGCCGCGCGCAGCCCCGGCGGGCGGCTCGCCGACCCGCTGCTGCTGGCGCTGGACGAGGTCGCCAACATCGCGCCGCTGCGCAGCCTGCCGAGCCTCGTCAGCGAGGGCGGCGGCCGCGGCATCATCACGCTGTGGGCGGTGCAGTCCCTCGCCCAGCTGCGCGCCCGGTACGGCACCGACGAGCAGCAGGCCATCCTCGCCGCCACCACCGCGAAGCTCATCTACGGCGGCATGAGCAACGGCGACGACCTGCGCAACATCTCCAGCTGGGCCGGCGAGTTCCGCGACCCGCAGGTCACCTACTACGCGGGCGGCGAACCCACCCCGGCGATGCTGCGCGGGCCGCGGCCCGGCGGCGGGCTGGCCGGCGACGACGTCATCGGCAGGCAGCACGCGGTCAGCGGCCTGTACCGCCCGGTGCTGCCCGTCGAGGCGATCCAGCGGCTGCCGCCGCTGCACGCGTGGCTGTTCTACCGCTCTGACGCGCCGCTGCTGGTCGAGACCCGGCCGGCGGGGCTGATGGAGCCGTACCGGCAGCTCGCCGACCTGCCGTGGGACGCCCGGCCCGGCACGGAGGTGCCACGGTGACCCTGCCCGATCCGCCCGTCCCGTCCTCGCCGTCCGGGCCGTCCGCGCCGTCCTCGCCGGTCGCGCCGTCCTCGCCGGTCGCGCCGTCTTCGCCGGTTGAGCCGGTTGCGCCGGTCGCGGTGCCGGGGCCGGTGTGCCCGCACTGCGGCGCGGCCGTCGGTCCGGCGGCCCGCTTCTGCCGTACCTGCGGCAGCCCCCTGGCCACCGGCCCGCGGCCCGCGGCGCCCGCACCGGCGCCGTCCATATTGGACCTGGAACGGCCGAAGCTGCGGCGGCGGATCGTCGTCGCCGGGGTCGCCGTGCTCGTGCTGGTCGGCGGGTACTTCGCCGCGAGCGTGACCGACCGGATCGCCAACCGGCCCGAACAGGTCGTCCGGGCGTACTTCGACGCCCTCGCCAGGAAGGACGCCGGCGCCGCCGCGTCGCTGGCCGGGTGCTCCCAGGGGCCGCTGTGCGAACCCGGCGCCCTGGCGTCCGGGTACGCGCCGCCGACAGGCCTGACCATCAAGGAGGTGCGGATCGGCGCCGCCACCGACGAGCAGCTGGCCCAGCTGCCGGACCGGGACCGGGCCGGCGTCGACGTCACGTACGAGGTCGGCGGGAAGACCTTCACCGACACGGTCGGCCTGGGCCGGGACGGCTGGTTCACCGGCTGGCGGATCTTCCACCCGCCCGGCTGGGAGATCGTCGTCGACGGCGAGCAGCTGCCCGAGGTGCGGGTCGCCGCCGCCACCGTGACCGCGCACCCCGAGCAGAAGGTCGGCGACTCGCCGGTCACCGCCACCGTGTGGGCGCCGCCCGGGATGTACACCTTCACCTACGACGGCGACCCGATCTACACCGCGGACCCGGTCGGCCTGGCCGTCGGCGGCGACGCCGGGAAGACCACGGTGCGGCCGGCCGCGCGGCTCCGCGACGACCTCCTCCCCGAGATCGACAAGCAGGTCAAGGCCCGCATCGACGCCTGCGCGAAACAGGCCACCGTCCGGCCCGACGTCGACCCGGCCCTGCTGAGCGGCAACGACTGCCCGTTCTCGGCGCGTGACCGGTACACCAGCACCCGGAACATCACGTGGAGGATCACCCGCTATCCGAAGCTGGCGCTGTCGCCCCTGCCGGGGCGGTTCGCGGCCGTCAAGACGGTCACCGAGGGCGAGGCGGTGATCAGCTACGACTACACGTTCGACATCCTGGAGCCCCGGGACTGGAAGCCGTTCAGCGAGCCCGTCCCGATCTCCGCCGGCGGCAACGTCACCATCGAGGACGGCAAGCCGCTGTGGTACATGTGAGCGACGACGAGACCGCCCGGCTGCTGGGCCGCCTCGACGACGTCGAGCGGCGGCTGGCGACGGTGATCGGCGCGGTGCGGGACCTGGCCGGCATCGCCGACGACGTCACCGCCCTGAGCACGCGGCTGACCACCGGCCCCGCGGCAGGCGCCGGGCCTGCCGCCGCGCCGAGCTGGTTCGAGGTGGACGCCGACCGGGCCGCCGTCATGCTGCAGGACCTCGCCGAGTGGGTCACCGGGATCCTGGTCCGGCACAACGCCGCCCGCGAGTCGCTGCCGGAGTGCTGGATGCTGCACGGCGAGGTGGTGGAGCTGCTGCTCGGCCTGCAGGCCACGTGGGTCGCCGCCTACCGCGACCCGGCCGCCGCCCCGACGCTCGCCGCGGACTGGCACGAGCGCCGGCTGCCCGGCGTGACCGACCGCATCCGGCGCCACCCGGGCCGTGACTGCGTCCTCGAACACCACGACGGGACCGCCGCCGGCTACCGGCTCCGCGACGAGCACCACCCGAACGACCGGATCCGGCCCGTCGCCGCTGACGCCGTCGCCGCGTACGCGCGGTGGTGGGCGACGACCCGCGGCCTCGGCCCGCAGCGGCCGCCGGGGCTGCCGGGCGGGCCCGCGCCCACGTTGCCGTGACGCGGGCGGCGGGGCAGAATCCGGCGGTGACCTCACCAGCTCAGCCGTCGCGGCGCCGGCGCGCGATCATCATCGGCGCGGTCGCCCTCGCGGCGGTCGTCGTGGCGGGCATCGCCGGATTCGCGATCACCCGCGGGGACGACGGCCCCACCGCCGCGCCCCCGGCGCCGGCGGCGAGCGGTCCGGCGGCTCCCGGCGGTACATCGGCGGCCGCGACCACCACGGGAGCGCCTCCGGCACCCGCGACCACCGCTCCGGCGCCGCCCTCGGCGACCTCCGCCGCGCCGGTCGCGGTGACGGTGCCGAACCTCGTCGGCAAGAACGCGGCGGCGGCCCGCATCGAGCTGGAGCAGCTGGGCTTCGGCGACGTGCGGTTCGGCTCGCAGGACCAGGGGGACACCGAGGTCGTCCTGCCCCAGAACTGGACGGTGACGAAGCAGTCGGCCGCCGCGGGCGCGAAGGTGCCGACGAGCACGACGGTCGTGCTCACCTGCACCCGGCGGGTGTGACTCAGGCGGGCGCCGCCGGCAGGCTGCCCCGGTCCACGAGGAACCCGCGCAGCGTGCCCTGCTGCTCGGCCGTCATGAACTGCAGCGGGATCACCGTGTACGGCACGCGGCCGGTGAACAGCACGAAGAAGCCGCGGGACTCGGTGACGCGGGTGACGTCGTCCCAGTCGAGCTCACCGCTCTCGTCGCCGCTGCGCATCGTCACCGTGTCGTCGCTGATGTCGTAGCCGCCGTCGACGGCGAGCCCGTCGAGGCGGCGGCGGGCCGCATACCGCGCCCAGACCGGGAACAGCATCGACAACACGCCCACCACCAGGATCACGGTGAAGAAGGGGCTCGCGTCGAAGTCGCGGCCGCCGATCGGCACCCACAGGCCGACCAGCCCGAGCGCGACCAGCGCGAAGCCGATGTACCGGTACTTGCGCAGGTAGACGTCGCTGAGCACGGTGGCGACCCGGGCCGCGTACGCGGGATCGGCCGGGACATCGAATCGGATGTGCACCCGCGCAACGTTACCGCCCTTGCGGTGAACGCCGGTCGGCCGACGGCACCTGGCCGGGTGGTGGACACCGAAACGGCAACCGCCGGCGAACCGGGGGCGCTCCGCACGCCCCGGAATCTTGTTCGTGTCAGGCCGCACGGGCCTGGCACACAGAAACCGGGGAGATCTTTTGACGTTCGCCACGCTGAACTCCGACCGCGTCCGTCGCGTCGTTCGCCGCCTGCTGCCGATCGGAGTGCTCGCCGCGGGTGTCCTCGCCGGCGCCGGCACCGGCACCGCCGCGTTCGCCGCCGACGCCACGGCCGCGGGTCCCCAGTGCACGGTGGACGCCAAGCTCGTCCCGACCTGCGGCGTGCTGTGGGGCGCGGCCGCCGGCGGCTTCTCCGACGTGCCGCGCGACCAGGCGCTGAAGACGTTCGAGCAGAAGACCGGCCGCACCGCCGCCATCTACCACACGTACCACAAGGGCAACGAGCTCTTCCCGACCAAGGACGAGATGGCCATGACCGCGGACCCGGCCAAGCCGCGCACCCTGATGCTGAACTGGAAGGTCGCCTACGCCACCACGTGGGCGAAGGTCGCCGCCGGCGCGCAGGACGCCCGGATCGACCGTGAGGCCGCCTACCTGAAGGCCAACTTCACCAAGCCGTTCTTCCTGGTGCTGCACCACGAGCCGGAGAACGACGTCAACCCGAAGGCCGGCTCGGGCATGACCGCGAAGGACTTCGCCGCCATGTACCGGCACACGATCCTGCGGCTGCGCGCGCAGGGCGTCACCAACGCCATCTCGACGATCGCGTACATGAACTACGAGAAGTGGAACAACTCGCCGTGGTGGGCCGACCTGTACCCGGGCGACGACGTCATCGACTGGATCGGTGTCGACTCCTACCTCAACGCGCAGCCGAAGGGCTTCCACAGCGGCGACTTCACCTCGCTGATGAACCGCACCACCGGCAACCAGAAGTCGCAGTACCCCGGCTTCTACACGTGGGCCACCACCAAGCACCCGGGCAAGCCGGTCATGGTCGCCGAGTGGGGCGTGTACGACTCGTCCGCGAAGGTCAACGGCGTCAACAAGGCCAACACGTTCGACACCGTGCTGAAGAACCTCGCCGCGATGCCCGCCATCAAGGGCCTGGTGTACTTCGAGACCGCCCGTGACCAGTCGGGCCACGACATCCGCGTCGACGACACGCCGCAGGCGCTGACCGCGTTCAAGCGCATCGCCGCCGACCCGCGCTTCGACGTCAAGCTGTAGTCCGGTTGTCCACAACCGCCTCGTTCTCCACAGCCGCCCCGGGCCTTTCGCCCGGGGCGGCTGCTGTTTTGGCAGACTGCCCCCATGAGCGACACGCCCACCGGGATCGTCATCCCCACCGTCGACGGCGCGGCGAGCACGTCCGCGCTCGGGCGGGGGGTGGTCGGCGACGCGCTGCGGTCCGTCGCGCCCGGCTGGGCCCGGGAGGCGGAGACCACGAAGGACTGGCGCGGCGACTACCTGCGCCACTTCCACCGGCTCGTCGAGGCCGGCCTGCCGTCCCGCGAGGCGGCGCTGACCATCGCCGGGGACGGGCTCGCGTCGTTGCGGTCGCGGATGCGGTATCGGCCCGGGCCCGCCGCCGAGGAGCTGCCCCTGGACGACGCCTTCGACGCACCGTCCGGTGCGCCGCTGCGGACGGTGACCGTCACCGGGACCGGTGAGGTGCGGCGGGAGCTCGTCGTGCCCTACCGGGGCGAGCGGCTGCAAGGGGAGAGCCTCCTGCGGCAGCTCGACCGGTGGGTCTCCGGCGGCGTCATCGAGCCGTCGTGCGCGGAGGCGGTGCGGACCGTCGCCGCCAACCCGTCCTGGCTCGCCCTTGCCGGGCGGCCCGTGATGGTGCTCGGCGCCGGGGCGGAGATGGGGCCGCTGACGGCGCTGCTGCGGTGGGGCGCCGACGTCGTCGCCGTCGACCTGCCGCGACCCGCGATCTGGGAGCGGCTCCTGGACGTCGCGCACCGCTCGGGCGGGCGCCTGCACGTGCCGGTCGCGTCAGGTGCGTCTGATGTGTCTGATGCGTCTGATGTGCCTGATGTATCGAGGCACGCCGGGGCCGACCTGCTGCACGACCTGCGGCGGGTCGCCGACTGGCTCGGGGAGGTCGACGGCGCGCCCGTGCTGGGCAACTACGTGTATGCCGACGGGCCGCTCAACGTCCGGGTGGCCGTGGCGGTGGACGCGCTGACCGTGCGGCTGCGGCAGGCGCGACCCGACCTGGCCCTCGCGTTCCTCGCCACGCCCACCGACGTCTTCGCCGTCCCCGACGACGCCGTCGACGAGTCCGGTCACCGCTATGCCACCGCCAAGGGCATCGGGCGGCTCCGGGGGCCGCTGCGGGTGATCAGCGGCGGGCGCCTGCTCGCGCCCAACTACCCGGGCACCCGTCCGGGGATCAACGACAGCCTGGTGCCGCAGCAGGGGCCCAACTACGCCCTGGCCAAGCGGCTGCAGCGGTGGCGGGCCGCGCACGAGCGCGCCGCCGGGGCGACCGTGTCGCTGACCGTCGCGCCCGCGACCCGCACGCGGAGCGTGCTGAAGAACCGGCTGCTCGCCGCGGCGTATGCGGGGGCGCACCGCTTCGGCATCGAGATCTTCGAGCCGGCGACCAGCAACACGCTCATGGCGGCGCTGCTGGTCCACGACCTGCACGTCGTGCGGCCCGCGGCGGCCCACCCGTGGGAGGACGAGGCGTTCGCGGCGGCGCACGGGGGGCTGTGGCGGCAGCCGTATGCGCCGCGCAGCGCCCTGGGGATCGCCGTTCTCTTCGGTATCGGCGTCGCCCGCGGCTAGCGTTGTGACCTCGGCTTCGGTGGCGGCTCCGGCAGCGGCGGCTTCGGCTCCGGTGGCGGCTTCGCCTTCGACGGCGGCTCCAGCTTCGGCTCCGGCGCTGGTGGCGGCTTCGCCTTCGGCTTCGGTGGCGGTTTCGCCGTCGGCTTCGGTGCTGGCGGCGGCTCCGGTTTCGGCGTTGGTGGCGGCTTCAGCTCCGGTTTCGGTGGCGGCTTCGGCTTCGGCTCCGGTTTCGGTGGCGGCTTCGCCGTCGGCTCCGGCGTTGGCGGCGGCACCGTTTTCGGCACTGGTGGCGGTTTCGGCTCCGGTTTCGGCGTTGGTGGCGGCTTCGGCTCCGGCTTCGGTGCTGGTGGCGGTTTCGGTTTCGGCGGTGGTTTCGGCGTTGGTGGCGGCTTCGGTTCCGGTTTCGGTGGCGGCTTCGCCTTCGGCTCCGGCGTTGGCGGCGGCACCGTTTTCGGCGCTGGTGGCAGTTTCGCCTTCGGTTTCGGCGTTGGTGGCGGCCTCGGTTTCGGTGGCGGTTTCGCCTTCGGTTCCGGTGCTGGTGGCGGCTCCGGTTTCGGCGGTGGCTTCGGCCCTGGTGGCGGCTTCCGCTCCGGCGGCGGCTTCTGCTTCTGCTTCTGCTTCGGGAGGATGGTGAGGATTTGTCCGGTCTGGACCGGATCGCCGCCGCCGCGTCCAGTGATGCCGGCGGGGTGGACCCGTCGCTGCTCGGTGGCTTTCTGACCGCCGTCGTGGCGGCGACGGCCGACGGGCGGCGGCTGCGCCGCCGCGAGCTGGAGGCGTGCGCCGCGTCCGGGCGCCGGGCCGCCGTGCAGGGTGTGGCGCTGCGCGCGCTGGTGGACCTGTACCTGTCCGCGGCGTGGCGGCTGTGGCGGGACGCGCCCGACGTGGCCGCCGGGGACGCCGCCCGGGTCCGCGGGTCGGCCCTGGCGGTGCTGCGGGCCGCGGACGACGGGGTCGCCGCGCTGGTCGAGGGATTCCAGCTCGCGCGGGCCGACGTGATCCGGCTCCAGGAGGCCGTCAAGCACGACGTCATGGAGGCACTCCTTGCCGGTGGCCAGCAGGCGATCGAGGCGACCGGCCCCGCCGCCGACATCGGCCTCACCCTGACCGGGCCGGTCGCGGTGCTCGTCGCCCGGCGGCCGGCCGGCTTCGGCGGGCCGGACACGGCGGCCACCCCGGGCCGGCTCGAACGCGCGCTGCAGGGCCGGCACGGCGACGCGCAGCCGCTCGTGCTGATCCGCTCCGGCGAGGTCGTCTGCGTGTTCGCCGCGCCCGACGCCGCGGCGGTGCAGGCCGTCCGCGACCTCGTCACCCGCGAGCTGGACCTCGCCGTCCGGTCGGCCTGGCGGGGCGCGGTCAGCAGCCCCCGTATCGGCGCCGCGGCGGTGCGGACCAGCCACGACGAGGCGCGGTATGCGCTGGACCTCGCCGACCGGCTGGGCCTGGAGCAGCCCGTGGTCGACGCGCGGGACCTCACCATCTACCGGGTGCTGCTGCAGGACCTGCCCGCCGTGCACGACCTGGTCCGCAGCACGCTGACCCCGCTGACGCGGGCGCGGGGCGGTGCCGCCCACCTGGTGGAGACCCTCGACGCGTACTACGCGACCGGGTGCGTCGCGACGGAGACCGCGAGCCGGCTCAACCTGTCGGTGCGGGCGGTGACGTATCGGCTGGCGCGCGTGGCAGAGTTGACCGGCAGGGACCCGTCCGACCCTTCCGAGCGGCTCACCCTGCACGCGGCCGTCACGGCCGCCAGGCTCCTCGACTGGCCCTCGACGCCGCTCGAGTGATTGCCGGTCGTCGGCAACATACACCGGGCCGATTGTCCAGTGGCGGACGCGGACGGGACCCCATCCTCCGGGCGAGGCTTGACCCAGACGATTTGCGATCTGTGGAGGCATCATGCTCGATGTGCCGATCTGGCTGTGGGCGACGTTCGGCATCGGTGTCGTCGTCATGCTCGCCGTCGACCTCTTCGCCCACCGTAAGGAACACGTCATCGGCTTCCGCGAGGCCGCCAGGTGGAGCGCCGTGTGGGTGGCGCTGTCGCTCGCGTTCGCGGGTCTGGTGTGGGCGGTCCTCGGCGCCGAGGCCGGTGTCGAGTTCACCACCGCGTGGCTGCTGGAGAAGAGCCTGTCGGTCGACAACCTGTTCGTGTTCGCGCTGATCTTCGGGTACTTCGCCGTACCGAAGCAGTACCAGCACCGGGCGTTGTTCTACGGCGTCATCGGCGCCCTCATCTTCCGGGCGATCTTCATCGCGGCCGGCGTGGCGATCATCAGCAAGTTCACCGTCGTGCTGTTCGTGTTCGCGGCGATCCTGCTGTGGAGCGCGTACAAGCTGGTCAAGGACAACGAGGACGACTACGACCCGAGCACCAACATCGCGGTGCGGCTGGTGCGCAAGGTGCTGCCGGTCCAGGACGAATACTCCGGGGCGAAGTTCTTCGTCAAGCAGGGCGTCAAGTGGGTCGCCACCCCGATGCTCGTCGTCGTGGTCGCGATCGAGGCCGCCGACCTGGTGTTCGCCGTCGACAGTGTGCCGGCGGTGCTCGCCGTCAGCGACGACACGTTCATCGTCTACTCGTCGAACGCGTTCGCGATCCTGGGCCTGCGGGCGCTGTACTTCCTGCTCGCGGGCATGCTGGACAAGTTCCGGTACCTGTCGAAGGGCCTGGCGATCATCCTCGCCTTCATCGGCGTGAAGCTGATCCTGCAGGCGGCGCACAAGACGATCAGCACCTCGGTGCCGGAGATCCCGTCGCTGGTCAGCCTGGCGGTCGTGGTCGTCGTGCTGGCGGGCTCGGTGATCCTGAGCCTGCGTCACCCGCCGGAGGACGAGCTGGAGGGCGCCCCGGCCACCGCGGCGGACGCCCTGCCGGAGGACGCCTCGCCGGGCGCCTCGCCGGACAACGCCTCATCGGACGCCAGGAGCGACCAGATCTCGAGGTCGTGACGGATGCCCTGGTAGAGGTAGGCCTCGCGGAGCAACCCGTCCCGCCGCATGCCGAGCCGCCGGGCGACATCGCCACTCGCGATGTTGTCCGGCCGGCAGTGCCACTCGACGCGGTGCATGCCACGGGCACGGAACGCCCAGTCGATCAGCCGCCGCACGGCCCGGGTGACGAGACCCTTGCCCTGGCCGGCCGGCTCCAGCCAGCAGCCGATCTCGCAGTGGCCGGAGCCGGCGTCGAAGGTCACGAACATCGTGCCGCCGACCAGGGTGCCGTCCAGCCAGATGCCGTAGATCCGGCCGGCGTCGCGGGACTGGAGGTCGGCGTACCGCTGCAGCGTCGCCCGCGCCGAGTCCAGGTCCGTGCTGATCCCGGCCCACGGGATCCACGGGTCGACGGTGGCGCGGGCGCGGTCCATGTGGGCGAGGAACTCGGCGGCCTGCCACGGCTCCAACGGCCGCAGCTGCGCTCCCTCGCCGAGGGCGACACTGAACATGATCTCCACGCTAGCCGGTCCCGGTTTTCGCCCGGGGGTGTGGCTTCGGTGCGGGAGCTGGCGACGGGTGGGGGAGACTGCAGGGCATGAGCGACACCTCTCTTCGCGTCGGGCTGGTCGGATACGGCACGGCGGGCTCCGTGTTCCACGCGCCGCTGATCAGCACGACACCCGGGCTGACGTTGAGCGCGATCGTCACCGCCAACCCCGAACGCCGGCAGGCGGCGGCCGCGTCGCATCCGGGCGCCGAGCTGTTCGGGACGGCCGAGGAGCTGTGGGCGGCGGCGGGGAGCGTCGACGTGGTGGTCGTCGCGTCGCCGAACCGGACCCACGCGCCGCTCGCGCGGGCGGCGCTCGAGGCGGGGCTGCCGGTCGTCGTGGACAAGCCGCTCACGGCGACCGCCGACGAGGGCGCGGCGCTGGTCAGCCTGGCGGCCGAGCGCGGGCTGCTGCTCAGCGTGTATCAGAACCGCCGGTGGGACGGCGACTTCCTGACGGCCCGGCGGCTCGTCGAGGAGGGGACGCTGGGGCGGGTGCTGCGCTTCGAGTCGAGGTTCGATCGGTGGCGGCCGGTGCCGAAGGGCGGCTGGCGGGAGAGCGGCGACCCGGCCGAGGCCGGCGGCCTGCTGTACGACCTCGGCAGCCACCTCGTCGACCAGGCCCTGCAGCTGCTGGGACCGGCGACCGAGGTGTACGCGGAGGTGCACACCCGCCGTGCCGGGATCGACGCCGACGACGACGTGTTCGTGGCGCTGCGGCACCACGGCGACGCGCGGTCGCACCTGTGGATGAGCGCCCTCGCGGCGTCGCCCGGCCCGCGGCTGCGGGTGCTCGGGGACAAGGGGGCGTACACGAAGTTCGGCATGGACGTGCAGGAGGACGCGCTGAAGGCGGGCCGGCTGCCGACCGAGGCCGGCTGGGGCGAGGACGACCCCGCCCGGCACGGCACGCTGACCGTCGACGGGCAGGACCGGGCCGTGCCGACCGCGCCGGGCGCGTACCAGGACTTCTACAGCGGTCTCGTCCGGGCGTTGCGGGACGGCGCGCCGCCGCCCGTCGACCCGGCCGGACCGGTGGCGGCCCTCGCGGTGCTGGCGGCCGCCCGGCGTTCGGCGCAGCGGCGCGAGGTCGTCACCCTGGGATGAGCGGGAACCCGGCGGGCGGCCGCGGCGTCGGTACTGACGTGAGAACGCTGCTGCTGGTGACGCTGCTCCTCGCCGGGTGCTCCGCGGTGAGCCCGGCGAGGACGGAACAAAGGGGCACGGGGGCCGAGCCGTTGCGCGGGTTCTCGGTCGCCGTCGACGAGGCCGTGGCGCCGCGGGTGCCGTCGGTGCACCTGCGGGTCTGCGGCGGCTGGGGCTGCCACGAGCAGGACGTGCCGCTGATGATCTCCGGCCCGACCAGCGCGGCGCCCTGCGCGACGGCGACCGGGACCGGTCCGTCGGGCGCGGCGGGTGACGTGTGCGGGGTGGTGCACCTGCCGGGCGCCGGTCCGGGGTACGGGTACGCGCCCGTGCCGCAGCTGACCGCCGACCCGGTCACGGTGACGGTGACGACACCGCCGGGCGCGCCGCTGGCGGTCTCCGCCGAGCTCCGGGTCACGGCGCCGCTCGTCTGCCGGGACCCGCGGGCGTCGCCGTGCACGGACGGTGTGCCGCAGGCGACCCTGCGGATCGCCGCCGACGGGACGGTCAGTCAGCGCGGGTGACCGTGCGGGTCGGCTGCGGCGCGGTGCGCTGGTGCGGGACGGCGGCGCCGCGGTCCGGGCCCCAGCGCACGGACCGGTCGAGGATGCCGCGGCTCATGATGTACAGGCACGCCGCCCCGTTGAGCGACGACGCGACGACGTCGCTGGGGTGGTGCATGCCGCGGTACATCCTGGTCGCCGCGACACCGAGCGGGACGGCCAGCAGCAGCCACCAGGCCGCCCGCGGCACGGGGCGGGTGGCGAGCCCGCTGAGCAGCAGCGCCAGTCCACAGTAGAGCGCGACGGCGGCGGACGTGTGCCCCGACGGGAAGCTCGACGTCGGCAGCGAGCCGTCCATGCGCTCGACCGCGGGCCGCTGCCGGTGGATCGCGATGGTCGTGAACAGGAAGATCACGGCCTGGGCGCTGACGGCCGCGCACAGGAACAGCGGCTCGCGCCACCGGCGCAGGACCAGGGCGAGACCCGCCGCGGCGACCGCCGTGACCGCGACGACGGCCGGTGTACCGGCGATGGTGCTGAACACCAGCGACACGTCGTTGCGCGCGCCGCTGCGGTGCGCCTCCAGCGCACGGTTGACGCCGTCCTCGACGGTCAGCGGCCACACGCCGGGCAGCGCCCTCGTCACGAGCAGTCCCAGGCCGGCGAGGGCCACGTACACGAGCAGCACCGGCAGCAGCAGCCGGACGGCGGCCTGCCGCAGCACGGTGAGGAACGTCGCGAGGCGCATGAGCGGTCTCGTACCCGGCGGCGCCGCGCGCTACGCGCCGGGGCGGGCGGTCCCTCAGGCGCCGTGGTAGAAGAAGCCGCCCAGCCCGACGGTGAAGATGAGCAGGCCGTAGGCGGCGTGCTCGACGGAGACCGTGAACAGTGAGCGGGACGTCTGGTAGCGGCGGGCGAACAGCCAGCCGCCCGCCAGGGTCAGCACCACGGCCAGGACGTTGCCGAAGATGACGTGGGCGAAGCCGAACGCGAGGGCGCCGGCGAGCGCTGCGGAGCGCGGCCCGGGGAACAGCGGCGCGTAGCGGTGCAGCAGGAACGCCCGGTACAGCAGCTCCTGCGGGTAGACCGACGCCAGGGGGTAGAAGACGACGATCAGGGCCCACAGCAGCGGACGCTCGCGGGGCAGGTCGAAGAGGCGGTCCGGGGCGAGCCACGCGACCAGGCCGGTCATCGCGGCGGCGGTGCCGAGCCACAGGCCCAGCATCGGCTTCCACGAGTCGCGCAGCGCGCCGGGGCGCCACAGGTCACGCCGGTCGAAGCCGTCCTGGCGGCGCAGGTGGATCGCGGCGGCGACGGCGAGGACCACGAGCACCGGGATCGGCCCGCCGGGCGGCTTCAGCAGGGCGTACACGGCGATGAGGACGAAGAACACGAGGCCGAACTCGGCCGCGAGGCGGACCCGCGTCAGGCGGCCGGTGCCCGCCGGACGCTCCAGTCGAAGCTGCCCTGGCACACCACGGCTCCTGTCTCGTCGGTGATGTCCGTGGTCGTGGTGACGCGGACGCGGGTCGCGGCGCCGATGAACACCTCGGCGAGGGCCTCCCGGGCGTCGGGGTCGACGCGGCAGGTGGCGGTGAGCCGGCCGCGGGCCGGCGCCAGGAACCGCAGCGTCGCGGCCGCGCCGAGCGGGGTCACGCCCTGGAACGCCTCGCCGGTCGGGCACGCGGAGATGATCGCGGCGAGGCCGGCCGCGTCGACGAGGGTCACGAGGCCGCTGGAGTGCAGCGAGCCGATCACGTTCGCGAGGGCGGGCGGCGCCGTCACCGCGACCACGCCGAGGCCGTTGACCGCGCGCACGACCTCGAGTCCCACGGTGCGGTGCGCCGGGATCGGATCCAGCAGCGACCGGGCCAGCGCGGTGGCGTCCATCCCGCCGATGCTGCGGCATCAAGATGGCCGCAGGTTCACCAAAGCTCCACGGGTTCCCCACGTTCCGGTGACGGGGGTACGGCATCATCGGCTGGATGAGAGCACGGTGGCTGACGGTGACGGCGCTGGTGGCGGCGCTCGCCGGGTGCGGCACGACCCCCGCCCATCCGGTCGCGGCACGGCCCGACGTGTCCGTCCCGGCCGTCGTGGAGCCGGTGTCGCCGTCGGTACCGGCGCCGCAGACGACATCCGGGTGCCTCGAGCCGGGCGTGTCGCTGTCGGTCGGTGAGGTGGACGCGGCGATGGGCCTGCGCGCGTTGGGGGTGACGCTGCGCAACTGCGGCACGGCCGTCTACACCGTGCGGGGCTACCCGGCCGTCGAGATCCTCGACGCCGGTGGGAAGGTCCTCGACGTCGAGGTCCTCGACGGCACCGCGAACGTCGCGACGATCGAGCAGTACGAGGTCGCCCCGAAACGCGTCGAGGTCCCGCCGGGCGGCAGCGCCCACGCGGTCCTGGTGTGGCGCAACCTGACCACCGACGCGGCGACCGTGGCGAAGGGCGCGTTCGTGAGCGTCTCGCCCGCCGCGGGACAACCACGTCACACGCTGACGCTCATGACCGACCCCGGCAACACGGGCAAGATGGGCGTCAGCCCGTGGATCGCCGGCTGACCTCGTCCGTCAAGCCTGCGCTGAACGGCTGAACCTGAGGGGGACTCCCGTCCAGTACGGTGCGGGCGTGGCCAACGGGGAGAACGAGGCGCCGCTGCGCGGCCCGGACATGACGCCGCCGCCGCCTCGACCGGCCGGGCCGCTCCCCGTCGCGGCGCAAGGAGCGCCACCGTCCGCCGAGCCGCCGCCCTTCGCGGCGGAAGGCACGACGGCGCAAAGCGTGCCGGTGCGGCGGCGGAGATCTGTCCGGCTCGCGGTCGCGGCGGCGGTCGCCGGGGCCGTGGCCGCGGGCCTGTTCCTCGTCCCGGCCGTCACCGGGCCGCGGGCGACACCGGCCGCCGCCGTCGCGTCACCGTCGGCGAGCCCCGCACCGTCGCCTTCGCCGTCGCGGCCGCCGACGGCGCGGGAGACCGTCGACCTCACCCTCGCCGCGCAGGACAAGGCGCTGCTCGCCGGGGACCTCGCCGGATACCTCGCGCCCGTCGACCCGGCGCTGCACGGCTGGTTCACGTCGCGGTTCACGTCGCTGCGGACGCTCGGGGTGGCGCTGTTCTCGTCGCGGGCCGCGGACGCGCCGGCGGTCCAGCCGGACGGGCAGTTCACCCTGCTGCTGGAGACGTCGCACTG
Source organism: Dactylosporangium sp. NPDC051087 (assembly GCF_055586325.1). NCBI lineage: Bacteria > Bacillati > Actinomycetota > Actinomycetes > Micromonosporales > Micromonosporaceae > Dactylosporangium > Dactylosporangium sp. NPDC051087. The sequence continues at coordinate 250,486 of NZ_JBVJIJ010000018.1, forward strand.
CTTCGGCACGGCGGACTGCCGCACCCAGCAGCTGTTCGTGGACAGCACCTGGACGGTCGCCGAGGGCAGAGCGGTGCTGACGGCGGCGAAGCGGTCGACGGCCCCGTGGGACGCGACGGAGCTGCGGTTCGCCACCGGCCGCCGGGTGGTCGTGGCAGCCCCGGCGAAGTACGCCGGCAAGCTCGCGGCCACGGTCAAGGCCGCCGACCGGGGCGCGGACATCGCCGACCGGTTCGCGCACTGGGGGCAGCCGCCGGCCCGGTACGTCGTGTACCTCGCCGGGCCCGCCGAGTGGAAGTCGTGGTTCGACGGGCACACCGAGAACGCCGCGGACGCGTTCGCCCGCGGCGGCGAGGTCGTGCAACGCGTCGACCGTGGCGTCGGGTCGTACGAGCTGTTCGCGCACGAGTTCACGCACGTGGTCAGCCTCGGCAGGCGGGCCCGCGGGCAGCAGGACTGGTGGCTGGTCGAGGGGCTCGCGGAGTACGCCGCGAACCGCGACGGCTCCTGGGTCCGCGCCCGGCTGCCGTTCGTGCGCCAGTACGTGCGCAAGGGCCGGTGGGACGGTTCGGTGGCGCTCGGCGCGATCCCGGAACGGGCCACCGACGACGACTGGCAGGCCCGGTACGGCATCGCGCTGCTCGCCGTGACCCGCCTCGCGGAACGGTTCGGCGAGCCGGCGATGCTCGACTTCTTCGCCGCCGTCGTCCGCGACGGGACCTCCCCGGACGTCGCCGCCCCCACCGCGCTCAAGACCGACTGGGCCGCGGTCGCCGCCGACTGCGCGGCCTACGTCCGCACCCGCGCGAAGTAGACACCCGCGGGAGCCCGCTCACTCTGTGCTCATTCGAAGGCGGCGGCGGGCGCGTGGGCGAGGACCGCGGCCGCGGCGACCGTGGCGATGACGGCCACGACCGCCACGGGCGCCCACCCGGCCCGCACGTCGTCGCCGAGGAGCAGGACCCCGGCGCCGGACGGCACGAGCACCTCGACGATCCACAGCAGCGCGGTGACGGGACCCACCTGCCCGTGCTCCAGGGCATGGGCGTACAGCAGCGTCCCGGTCAACCCGAAGCCCGCCAGCGCCCAGGCGAGCGGCTCGGTCAGCAGCGGGCCGGGCCAGGTGACCGCGCGGGCGCACAACGCGGCGCCGCCGAACGCGAGCCCGGCGACGGCACCGGTGAGGTTCGGCGAGCCGCGCCGCGCGACGGCCCACCCGGCGAGCGCGACCGGCACCACCGCGAGCGCCAGCCCCAGGCGGGTCGCGGCGGGCGGCATCGCCGGGTCCTGCGGCCCGGACGCGGCGGCGAGCGCGGTGAGGGCGACGACGGTGACCGCGACCGCCGCCACGTCCACCGTGCGCAGCCGGGCCTTGAGGACCAGCCGGGCGACGACGACGGTGACGGCGAGGGACCCGGCGAGGACCGCCTGCACCTGGTACACCGGCAGGGTCCGCAACGCGGCCACCGACAGCAGCCAGGCGACGAGGTCGAGGGCGACCCCGGCGAGGTACGCCGGCTGCCCCAGCGTCCGGAGCATCCCCGGGTCGCGCTGGGCGCCGACGGCCTGCAGCACCGACGCGACGCCGTAACCGATCGCGCCGGCGGCGGCGAGGGCGAGCGCGACCGCGGGACTCACGGACGGCCGAGGAGCCGGCCGATCACCGGCAGCTCGGCGACCCCTTCGGCGTCGGCGACCGCGACGCCCTGCGCCGGGGCGTTGCCGAGGCCGCTGAGGACGAGGTACCTGGGCCGCCACAGCGGCTGGTACTTCTCGTTGTACCGCCACAGCGACTCGATCTGCATGGAGTCGGAGAACCGGTGCAGCAGCCGGCGTTGCAGGTCGCTGAGGCGGCCGCCGCCGTGCTCGCTGTCGCAGTCGCCGGCGAGGACCTGGCGCATGACGGCGAAGTTCAGCCCGAGCCCCCAGGCGCCGAGTGACCGGAGCCGGTTGATGGTCTCCACGATGATGAAGTCGGTGAGCCCGTTGGGCAGGTCGGGCGAGGTGCCGCGGCGCATCACGTCGAGGGACCAGCCGGAGATGTCGGCGGCCGGGATCCAGTGGCAGAAGCCGCCGGCGCGCCCGTCGGGGCCGTGCGCGACGGCGAGGAGCAGCCCGGTGTCCCGCGGGTCGAACAGCCGCGACAGCGTCATCGAGAAGCCGCGTTCGACCTCGCCGTGGCGGCTCTGCGTCATCAGGTCCCTGAGCTCGGCCGTGAGGTCGGCGGGGAGCTTCGCCGGGTCGTAGAACCGCACGGTGTAGCCGGCCCGGCTGACCCGGTTGCACGCGCCGCGGAGCCCTTTCATGGCCCGCCCGTCGAGGGTGAACGCGCCGCAGTCGACGATCGCCTCGTCGCCGAGGTACACGGGGCGCAGCCCCGCCGCGCGGTAGACGGGCAGCCAGCCGGTGGCGGCGCCGACGACGCTGACGGGCCAGCCGTGCCGGTCGGCGAACGCCGTGAACTCCGCCCACGCCGCCGCCCACTGCTCGGTCGGGCCGATCGGGTCGGGGGAGACGAGGCACACGCCGTCGCGCACCGCGTAGGCTACGACGCAGTCGCCGGTGAAGAACCACGACTTGTCCTCGCGCAGCGCGAAGTAGGCGAGGGTGTCGCCGCCGTGCTCGGCCACGATCCGCCGGGCCCGTTCCAGGTCGGCGCGGTGCTCGGCGGCGCTCGGCGGGCGGTGCAGCCTGGGCCGGACGAGGAGCCAGCCGACGACCAGCAGGAGGCTCAGGCCGGCGGCGTACAGGGCGGGCGCCAGCAGCGGCATCGTCGACGGCAGCGGCACGGCCCGGTCGCCGACCAGCCGCTCGGCGACGGCGCGGGCGGTCTGGCCCGAGGCGCCGCGCGCCCCGGCGACGAGCACGAGCACGCCGGACACGGCGGCGACGAGCAGCGCCCCGGCGAGCAGCGCGGCCGTGGCGAGGCGGAGCTGCCGGCTGTCGGGGCGGGACGGGAACGAGGACCGGTGCCACAGCAGCCAGCACGCGACGACGGCGGCGAACGCGGCCTCCTCCACGTCGATGCCCTTCAGCACGTGCAGGGCGGCGGTGACGGCAAGGAGCAGCACCGTGATCGCCCACGCGAGCCGCCGCCCGCGCCGCAGCCCCCAGGCGAGCAGCAGCAGCGCGGCCGCCGAGAACACGACGGTGGCGGCGGCGGCCTGCGGTACCTCCACCGGCAGCGCGCCCAGCAGCGCGGCGAGCCTGCCCCGCAGCGGCGTCGTCAGCGCGGACAGCAGGCTCAGCACGGCGACGGCGGCGACGGCCCACGCGGAGACCCGGCGGACGCGTTCGTCGCGGACCCGCCGGCGCAGCCCGGTGGTCTGCAGCGGCCACCCGGCCTCGCCCGGCAGCGTCGCCATCACCTCCAGTGCCCTGGGCTTCTCCCGGGCGGCGAGCCGCTCGAGCCGGGTCTCCTCCCCGCTGGGCGATTCGGCGACGTACAGGCGCATCCGCAGGTCACGATCGGCGTCGACCTCGACCCACGAGCGGCGCAGGACGGCGGCGAACACGGGCGGCAGGAACCAGCGGGCGGGCCGCGACTCCACACAGCGGGTCCCGCAGCCGCTGTTGGCGTACATGCCGCCGGGCACGGCCGCGAGCTCCGGCTGGTGCGTGTGCCCGGTGATCAGCCCGGCGACCCCGCCGGCGCACAGCGACGCGGCGACGGCCTTGGGCGCGCCGTTGAGGTGCATGCCGCGCGGGCCGAGTCGGCTGCCGGCCATCGCCGCGTACACGACCCGGGACGTCAGGACGGCGAGCAGCACCAGCAGCGCCGCCTCGGCGATCAGGCCCGTGCCCGCCAGCGCCGTCCACGTCGGCAGTGCCCGCAGCGCGTGGGCGTGCGTCATCAGCTCCGGTACCCGCAACAGCAGCGCGGCGAGCAACGGCAGCAGCAGCCACCAGGCGCGCGGTCCGAGGCGCCGGTACACGAGACGGGAGGCGATGTACTGCCCGACCGCGTTCGGGTCGGCGATGGAGGAGAGGTCGGCGAGCAGCGGGCTGCGGCGGACCTCCGGCAGCACCTCCTGCACGATGTGCTGGCCGAGCGGCGAGTCGAGCGGGTTGCGCGGGTCGCGCATCGCGTTCGCCGGGTCGTAGGCGTGGCCGTGCTCGATCCGCACGCGCCGGTTCCCGGCCGGGGTCTCGACGTCGAGGTCGGCGGACAGGGCGCAGCGGGCCCCGATCCGCCGGGCGAAGGTGTCCGCGGAGACGCCGTCCCACGCGACGGCCGCGTCGTGGTTGCCGACGATCACCACGACGTGCCGCCCGGGCGCCCCGGCGAACTTCAGCAGGGCCGCGGTGAGGTCCGGGTGCGCGTCGAGGGCGGCCTCGACGGTGCCGCCCGGCTCGCCCCAGAGCTCGATGACGTCGCCGTTGAGCACGACCGCGCCGGGTGCGTCGCCCCAGCCGGCGAGGCGGGCCGTGAGGTCGCGTTCGACCTGCGCGGAGGCGGGGGTGGGGCGGGAGGCGAGGTGCAGGTCGCCGCAGACGAGCGCGCTCGCCCCGGCCGGCAGCGGCACGGTGATCCGGTCGGGCACCGCGTGCTCGGCCTGACCTTCCGCGGTGCCCGTCCCGTCGGCGCCGGTGTCCGCTCCGGCGGGGTCCGTGTCCGCCCCGTCGACGTCCGTCTCCGTGCCCGTCCCGTCGGCGCCGGTGTCCGCTGCGGTGGGGTCGGTGTTCGTCCCGGAGGGGTTCGTGGTCATTCCGGCAGGGTCAGGCAGGCGACCCTGGCGCCGGCGTCGCCCGCCTGGCCCGCTCCGGTCTTCGTCGGCGACGCGTGGATGACGAGGGACCTGGGCGCCGGGTCGAACGTCCACGGGTGGGTGGAGACCGCCGACCCGCGGCCGTCGGCGCGGGTCGTGATGTCGAGCCACACCTCGTTCTGCGGGTTGACGTACGACGGGTTCGCGGGCATCGGCGACGCCGCCGACGAGACCGCCGGCTGCGCGGAGGCGCGCGCGGGCGCCGAGACCGGCCCCGGCGGGGACGGCGCGGTCGGCGGGACCGGCGGGTGCCGGTGCTGGTAGTGCGGCCCGGCGGCGTCACCGGTCGCCCCGCACGGCTCGGTGTGCAGGTGGACGCCGTAGCCACGGTTCGGCAGCAGCCCCGCGACGGTGAACCAGACCCGGCTCTCCGACGACGTCTGCGTGATGCTGACCGTGGCGACCGCGCCCGGCGGGACGAGCGCCGGGTCGTAGGTGACCGCCGTCGCGCCCGGCGAGTACGCGGCGAACGTGCCCGTCGCCGACGCCACCCGCGGCGACGGGCCGGGCTGGGCACCGCCGGCGGAGCTGGAGCACCCGGCGGTGCCGGCGGTGAGACCCAGGGACGCGAGCAGCAGGACTTCGGTGACGCGACGCATGTGCCCAGCGTGGTCCCGGTGGCCGGGTGCCGGGGCGCGGGTCGCCGCGCATCACCCCATTTCCGGCCCCTTGCGGGGTACGGCGGTACGCTGCCGCGCGTGGACTCCGGATGGACGTCGGACGGGTGGATCCTGCGGTCGATCGCCGCGACGGGATCGACGCTGCGCGGCGTGATCGGCGTCGCCGACTACCTCAACCACGCGGTCCCGACGGAGGAGGAGTTCACCGGCGCCGTCGGCCGGCTCGTCGCCGCGGGCCTCGCCGGGTGCGACCCCTCCGCGGACCGCTACTGGCTCACCCCCGCCGGGCAGGCGGCGCCGGCCGTCCTGCCGGCCCTGCCGCCGGCGCCGCCGCTGACGCTGCCACCGGGTGCGTTCGCGGCGGCGGTACAGGCGTATCTCGGCTAGTCGTCGCCGGCCGGGAGGCGCACCTCCACGAGCAGGCCGCCACCTTCCTGAGCGGTGGCGGTCACCGTGCCCGCGTGCGCCTGGGTGATCGACCGGACGATGGCGAGGCCGAGCCCGGCGCCGCCGCTGTGGTCGATCCGGTCGGCGGCGAGCCGCTTGAACGGCTCGAACAGCTCGGCGACCGCGTGCGGCGGCACGTCCTGTCCCGTGTTGGCGACCGCCAGCTCCACCTCGCCGCCGACGGTGACGTGCACGGTGCCGCCGCGGTGGTTGTACTTGACCGCGTTCTGGACCAGGTTCGTCACGAGCCGCTCCAGGAGCACCTCCTCGCCGCGGACGGTGCACGGCCGCAACGCCGTGGTGATCGTGACCCCGGCCGCGGCGGCCCGCGCGCCGTGCGCGGCGACGACCGCGGCGGCGATCGTGTCGAGGCGCTGCGGCAGCCGTACGGCGAGCCCCTGGTCCGCCTCGCTCAGCACGAGGAGCCCGTCGACGAGCCGTTCGTTGCGTTCGTTGGTCTGCAGCAGCTGCGCGGTCAGCAGCGTGAACTGCTCGTCGGTCAGCGGCTGCCCCATCCCGACCTCGATCAGCGTCCGCTGCACGGCGAGGGGGGTGCGCAGCTCGTGGGACGCGTTCGCGGCGAACCGGCGCTGGCCCTCGTAGCCGGCGACGATCCGGTCCATCATGTCGTCGACGGCCATGCACAGCGCCGCGAACTCGTCGCGGCGGCTGCCGCCGGCCCGGATGCGGTGCCCGAGGTTCTGCGGGCCGACCTGCGCGATGACCGGCACCAGGTCGCGCATCGGGCGCAGCGCCCAGCCGGTCACCCGCGGCGCCACGAACCGCAGCAGCGCCAGCCCCGCGACGAGGGCCAGCCCGTACGGCACCAGCCACCACGCCTCCTCGCGGGCGGTGGCGCACAGCGACAGCCGCGGGTCGCAGAACACCGCCAGGAACCGGAACGTCGTCGGGGTGAGCGCGTACGCGTCGGCGGCGGCGCGCACCGCGTACCCGGCGGCGAGCGCGGCGGCGACGAGCAGCAGCACCCTCCTGCGCGGGGTCCTCACGCGCCGCCGATCCGGTAGCCCGCCCGCGGCACGGTGTGGATGACCGGCGGGTCGCCGAGCTTGCGGCGCAACGTCATCACCGTCACCTTCACCACGTGCGAGAAGGGGTCGGCGTGCTCGTCCCACGCCTGCTCGAGGAGGTCCTCGGCGCTGACCACCTGCCCGCCGGCGCGCAGCAGCACGTGCAGCACCGCGAACTCCTTCGGGGTCAGCCCCAGCACCCGCCCGTCGCGGACCGCGGTGTGCCGGCCCGCGTCCAGCACGACGCCCGCGTGCTCCAGGACCGGCGGGAGCGCGGGCGCCGAGCGCCGCCCGAGCGCCTGGATGCGGGCGACGAGCTCGGCGAACGCGAACGGCTTCGTCAGGTAGTCGTCGGCGCCGAGGCCGAGGCCCTCGACCCGGTCGCGGATGCCGCCGGCGGCGGTGAGCAGCAGCACGCGGGTGCTCGCCGCGGAGCCCAGGATCCAGCGGCACACCTCGTCGCCGGTGCGCCCCGGCATGTCCCGGTCGAGGACCGCGACGTCGTAGCGGTTGACGCCGAGCTTCTCGACCGCGCCGTCGCCGTCGTAGCAGACGTCGACCGCCATCGCCTGGCGGCGCAGCCCGGCCGCGATCGTGTCGGCCATCAGCCGCTCGTCGTCGGCCACCAGGACCCGCATGCCCACTCCTCCCAGCAGTCGTCCCGCCCCAGCATGCCAGCCCCGCGGTAAGGGCCCGGTCAAAAGATCACTGACGGTGCTCGTACCGGCGGATCGGCAGAGTCCGCCGGCATGACCGCGATGACCCGTGCCGACCGGACCGTGCTGGCGGGTCTCGTGACCCTCGCCGCCCTCGTCCTCGGCGTCGCCGTGCGGCTACGGCTGCCGGCGCTGCCGATGGGCGACGAGCCGCACTACCTGGCCCTGGCGCAGGCGATGCTCGAATACCACACGTTCGACCCGACGCCGGTCTACGAGCACCGCGACTACTGGTCCTACTACCCGGCGGAGATCGACGCGCACGTCGCGGTCGTCGACGGCCGCCCGGTGCCGTTCCACAACCTCGGCGCGCCGTTGCTGTTCGCGTTGCCGTTCCTGTTCTGGGGCCGGGCGGGCGCGCACCTGGTGACCCTCGCCGCCGGGGTGCTGACCGTCGTCAACGTCTACCGGCTGCAGCGCTCGCTGGGTGTCCGCACGCCGTTCGCGGGGTTCGCCACGGCGCTCTTCACGCTCGGTTCGCCGCTGTACGTGTACGCCTCCATGCTCTTCGTCGAGCCGCTCGGGATGCTGGCCGTCGTCTACGCCGCCCGGATCCTGCTCGCCACCCGGCCCGCCCGGTGGCAGCTGGCGCTGGCGTCCGCCGGGATCGGCTGGCTGCCCTGGGTGCACGGCCGGTACGCGGCCTTCCCGGTGATCTTCGCCGGGCTCGCGTTCGTGCGCTGCCGCCGGCTCCTGGCGTTCGTGCCGGTCACCGTGCTCGCGGTCGGGCTCGAGGTGTTCAACGTCGTCATGTACCGGTCGCTGAGCCCGGCACCCGGCAGCACCGACGCGCTCGGGGAGGGGCTGCTGCGGCAGTCGCCGCTGCGCGGCGTGCTGTATCTCGCGTTCGACGGGCGCTTCGGCCTGCTGCCGAACTTCCCGGTGCTCGTGCTGGCGTTCGCCGGGATGCTGCTGTGCGCCCGGCGGACCAACGTCGTGCTGCTCGGCTTCATCGTGCCGTACACGCTGCTCATCGCGACGTACCCGAACTGGCCCGGCGGGTTCTCGCCGCCGGGTCGGCTGCTGTCGGTGACGGCGCCGCTGCTCGCCTGCTACGCCGCGGTCCTGCTGCAACGGCTGCCGGCCTGGCCGGTGCTGGTCGCCGCCGAGGTGCTCACCGGGTACGCCTACGTCATGTCGCTGCTGTCGGACGCGCACCCGCTGGAACGGTTCCACTGGCTCAGCAGCCCTGTCAACGCGCCCCTGGCCAGGACGGCGGAGCTGCTCGGCGCCCCGGTGGACCGGCTGCCGCCACTGGTCGGCGCGGACAACACGGTCGCGGCCGCCGGCGGCGCGCGGTTCGCGCTGTGGACCCTGGTGACGGTGGCGGTCACGGTGCTCCTGTGGCGGCGCGCCGTGGCCGGCCGGCGCGGCCCGGGCGACCGGACGGCGGCGCTACTTCCTGCCGGCGGCGCCGAACATGGAGACCTCGGCGGCGCTCGCGTGCTCGGCGGCGGCCGGGCGCCATTCGCTGATCGCGACCACGCCCGGGTCGACGAGCGACAGGCCGTCGAAGAAGCGTGAGAACGTCGCCCGGTCCCGGGGCCACGCGTCGACGAGGCCCCGGGCGAGCATCTGGTCGTACATGCCGGCGACCTCCGGCGGCACGAAGTCCTTCGTGGAGTTCGTCGCGACCAGGTAGCTGCCGGCCGGGACGGCGGCGAGGAGGTCGGCGACGACCTTGCGGGCGTGCGAGTCCTCGCGGATGAAGTGCAGCACCGCATACAGCAGGATGCCGACGGGCTCGCGCAGGTCCAGGGTCGCGGCCAGCTCCGGCGCGTCGAGGATCGCGGCCGGGTCCTTGAGGTCGGCGTCGATGTAGCTGGTGGCGCCCTCCGGGGAGCCGATCATGAGGGCCCGCGCGTGGGCGAGGACCATCGGGTCGTTGTCGACGTAGACGACCCGGGCCGACGGCGTGATCGCCTGGGCGACCTCGTGCGTGTTGGCCGGCGCGGGCAGGCCGGTGCCGATGTCGAGGAACTGCCGGATGCCGGCCTCGCGGGCGAGGAACGTGATCGTGCGGTTGTGGAAGGCGCGGCCCTCCTGCGCGGCGATGCGGATCGCGGGATACGCCGCGGCGATCCGGTCACCGGAGTCCCGGTCGACCTGGAAGTGGTCCTTGCCGCCGAGCCAGTAGTTCCACCGGCGGGCGGGCGACACGACGCCGGCGTCCAGCCTCGGGTCCTGCTGCGGCGCGGAGTGGTCCAGGTCGCTCGTCGGCACGGTGGAGCCTCCCGGCGGGGCAGGGGGGTGGACGCAACGACGCTCATCGTAGCGGCCTTGACAACACGGCGTGTCTTATCGATTATCGGTATATCGAAAAACGATAAGGGGGAGATCGTGATGCCGTGGATCCTGGCCCGGTTGCGCCGCCGTGACTGGCTGGGCGAGCTGCAGACGTTGCTCGTCGTGGCGCTCGTGGTGTGTGCCGCGGTGGCGGTGGTCGACCTGAGGGCGATCGCCGTCCGCGAGCCGATCAGCGTCGCCGTGGGCGCGGGCGTGGAGATCCGGCCCAGCGGGGTGACGGGCATGCGGCCCGGGGTGCGGCTCGACCCCGGCGCCGACATCGGCGTCATCGTCGACGACCCGAGCACGCGGCAGGTCGTCCTGCACGCGGCGCAGGCCGCGCCGTGGTTCGTGATCGTGGTGTTCGTGCTCGTCATGCTGCTGCTGGTCGTGCGGACCGCCCGGCGCGGCGATCCGTTCGCCGCGGCCAACGTCCGGCGCCTGCGGACCCTCGGCTGGACGGTGCTGCTCGGCAGCATCGCCGCGTTCCAGGTCGAGCTGCTCGCCGGGCTGGAGCTGTCCACGTCGGTGGTGGCCGACCCGGCCAGCACCAGCGCCGACCTGCCGTTCGTGTGGTTCCTCTGCGGCTTCGGCTTCCTCGCCCTCGCCGAGATCATCCGGCGGGGGCGGGCGCTGCAGGCCGAGCTCGCGGAGGTCATCTGATGCCGCCCGCCGACGACCACCGCGTCGACGTGCACATCGACCGGCTGCTCGCCGAGCGCGGCATGACCCTGACCGACCTGGCGACGAAGGTGGGCATCACGCTGGCCAACCTGTCGGTGCTCAAGAACGGTCACGCCAGGGCGATCCGCTTCAGCACCCTGACCGCCCTGTGTGAGGCCCTGCGGTGCCAGCCGGGGGACCTCTTCACCGTCCGGACCGACGAGGAAAGGAAATGATAAGACGCAGGTAGGTGGGCGTTGAGGTGCGGCGATTGACGGTGAGAGCGCTCTCTCCATAGCGTGGAAGACGATCAATCCACAGAGCGGAGCACCCGTGAGCACGTCCCTCAAACGGCGCTGGACCAACCGCCCGCTGCCGGTCATCGTGGCCACCCTCGCGATCGCCGTCGCCGGTCTGGTCGCCACCACCCTGAACAGCACGCCCGAGGCGTCCGCCGGCATCGGCAACCTCACCTGGTCCGACGAGTTCGACGGACCCGCCGGCGCCGGACCGGACGCGTCGAAATGGAAGCACGACGTCGGCGGCGGCGGCTTCGGCAACAACGAGCTGCAGTACTACACCGACGGCGCGCAGAACTCCGCGCTCGACGGCGCCGGGCACCTCGTCATCACCGCCCGCAAGGAGAACCCGGGCAACTACAACTGCTGGTACGGCCGCTGCCAGTACACCTCCTCCCGGCTGCTGACCGCGGGCAAGTTCGCCCAGAAGTACGGCCGCTTCGAGGCCCGTATCAAGATCCCCCGCGGGCAGGGCCTGTGGCCGGCGTTCTGGATGCTCGGCGACGACATCGGCACCAACCCGTGGCCCAACAGCGGCGAGATCGACATCATGGAGAACGTCGGCAAGGAGCCCGGCACCCTGCACGGCACGCTGCACGGCCCCGGGTACTCCGGCGGCAACCCGCTCACCGGCAGCACCGTGCTGTCCGGCGGGCGCGCCCTCGCCGACGACTTCCACACCTTCTCCGTGGACTGGGCGCCGGACTCCGTCACCTGGTTCCTGGACGGGGTCCAGTACTTCCGGCAGACCCCCGCCGACACGCGCGGCAACAAATGGGTCTACGACCACCCGTTCTTCATGCTGCTCAACGTCGCCGTCGGCGGCAACTGGCCCGGCCCGCCGGACGGCAGCAGCGTGTTCCCGCAGACCATGACCGTCGACTACGTGCGGGTCTACGCGTACACCACCGGCACCACGAACCCGCCCGCCACCGGCAACCGGATCACCGGCATCGGCGGCAAGTGCGTCGACGTCAAGTCCTCCGGCACGGCCAACGGCACGCAGGTGCAGCTGTGGGACTGCAACGGCACCGGCGCCCAGAAGTGGACGCGCCCGGGCGACGGCACGATCCGCGCCCTCGGCAAGTGCCTCGACGTCAACGCGGCGAGCGCCGCCAACGGCACGAAGGTCCAGCTGTGGGACTGCAACGGCACCGCCGCCCAGAAGTGGACGGCGAACGCCGACGGCACGGTCCGCGCGCTCGGCAAGTGCCTGGACGCCAAGGACGTGTCCTCGGCGAGCGGCACCCCGCTGCAGATCTGGGACTGCGCCGCCAGCACCAACCAGCGGTGGGCCTTCGCGTGACGTGACGCTCAGGCCGCCCGGTCCCCGGTCCGGGCGGCCTGCGCCTCGAACGCGTCCAGGAAGCGCTCCGGATCGTCGGCGAAGCAGCGCACGGTGCCGACCTCGCAGGTGGCGCCGAGCGGGCGCACCGCGGTGACGGGGGAGGACAGCTCCAGCAGCAGGTTCGCCTGTGAGGACACCGCGACCGTGACGGTGTCCCCGTCGACCCGGACGCTGCCCTGCTCGCCGTAGGTGCGGATCCGGCGGACCGCGGCGATCCGCGAGCGGGGGATGCGCAGGTCGAAGAACGCGCCGTAGCGGATGCGGACCTCGGCGCCGCCGACCACGTGCGGCCGGGTCACGCAGGACGCGATGACGGCCAGGGCGAGCAGGATCGAGTACCCGTCCAGCGCCAGCAGGACCGCGCGGACCGCGAGGGGCGCGCCGAGCGAGCGCAGGACGATCTCGACGACGACGAGCTCGACGACCATCGCGCCGACGAAGACGACCAGTGCCGGGGCCTGCGCGCCGAAGTACGGCACGGGCACCGCACCCGGTGGCACGCCGTGGCGGCGGCGGGCGAGCCACAGCAGCAGGCTCACCATGCCTTTGGCGTCGAAGCCCATCAGGCGCCGCACCTGCACCGGCACGAGGGTCTGCCAGGCGGCGCGCACGGCGGCGCGACGGTCACCGCCGTTGCGGCGTTCGCGGGTGTACAGGCGGAGCACCGTCACGAGCTCGAGCAGCAGCACGGCGACCACGAGGATCTCCACCGCCACCACGAGCGCGGCCGGCGGTCGCACCCCGGCCACCAGGAGCACCACGAGCAGCAGCTCCGCGGGGAGCGCGGCGAACAGGGCGGCGCGGGCGACTCTCAGCATCACGGCATTCCCCCAGCTGCGGCGAACAGGTCGGCGCGCGCGGTCCTCAGCATCACGGGGCCTTCCGCAGCAGGTCGACCACCAGGCGGAACACCTCGGCCTGGGCGGCCGACATCTCCGCGGTGACGGTGTCCATCCAGCGGCCGGGGTCGGCGCCGGTCATCGCCGCCGCCATCGCCGGCGGCAGGAACCCGGCGAGGTCCGCGGCGAGCGCGGCGACCCGCGGGTCGGCCGGGTCCGCGCCGGCGAGCTCGTCCAGCCTGGCGTAGATCGCCCGGCCCCGGGCCTGCGCCTCCGGCGAGGTCAGCGGGCGCAGCAGGTCGGCGACGCCGGGGTCGCCGGTGCCCGTGTCGATCAACGCGAGGAGCTCGCGGTCGAGGGCGCCGAAGGCCGAGTCGCCGGCGGGGAGGTCCCGCAGTACCGCCGCCATCTCCGGCGAGACGGTCGAGTCCGGACCGAGGTCGGGCCGGGCGAGCAGCGCCGCGAGCCGCTCCCGCCGGGCGGCGAGGGCGGCCTGCTGCCGGGCCAGGTCGTCGTCCAGCTCCCGCAGCATCTCCCGCAGCTCCCGGCCCTGGTCGTCGGCGAGCACGTCGCGGATCTCGTCGAGGGACAGACCCAGCTCGGCGAGCCGGCGGACCCGGGCGAGCCCGACGGCGTCGCGCAGCCGGTACTCCCGGTAGCCGTTGACCAGGCGCTCCGGCTCGGGCAGCAGGCCCAGGTGGTGGTAGTGCCGCACGGTGCGGGTGGAGACCCCGACCAGCGCGGCGAGCTCGCCGATCCGCATCGCCCAAGTAAAAACGTTGACGCTACGGCAAGGTCAAGGGTGGGTCGCTTGACAGCCCGCGGGCACCCGACTTCGATGATCCGGGGACAGGGGAGGTGCGGTGGAGCTCGGCATCGACCTCGGCACGTCCAGCACCGTCGCGTTCCTGCGCCGCGACGACGGCCGGCCCGAGCCGGTCCTGTTCGACGGCGCGCCGCTGCTGCCGTCCGCGGTCTACGCGGAGGACGGCGGCACGTTCCTCGTCGGCCGGGACGCCGTGCATGCCGCCCGCGCCCGCCCGGAACGCTTCGAAGGCAACCCGAAGCGGCGCATCGACGACGGCACGGTCCTGCTCGGCGCGGAGGTGACCGTCGAGGCGCTGCTCGGCGCGCTGCTGGGCCGGGTCGTGACCGAGGCGCGGCGCGTCGGCGGCACCGACGTCACCGGCGCCACCATCTGCCACCCGGCGGCGTGGGGCCCCGCCCGCCGCGCGACGCTGCTGCGGTCCGCGGCCGCCGCCGGGCTGCCCGCGACGGTCCGGCTGGTCCCGGAGCCGGTCGCGGCGGCCGCGTTCCACCTGCGCCGGCACGGTCCCTCGCCCGCCGACCTCCTCGTGTACGACCTGGGCGCCGGCACCTTCGACGTCGCCGTCGTCCGGCACGCCGGGGTGCCCGGCGGCATGCAGGTGCTGTGCAGCGCGGGGCTCGACGAGACGGGCGGGCAGGACGTCGACGCCGCGATCGTCGACCTGCTGCGCCGCCGGTCCGGGGCGCCCGAGCCGTGGGCGCGCCTCGACAACCCCGTGACCGTCGCCGACCGGGCCGCCCGCCGGCAGCTGTGGGACGACGTCCGCAACGCCAAGGAGATGCTGTCCAGGACGAGCTCGGCGCTGCTGTACCTGCCGCTGCTGGACACCGACCAGATCCTCACCCGCGAGGAGCTCGACGCGCTCGCCGCGCCGCTGATCCAGCGGACGGTGGCCGCGGTCGCCGCCACGCTCGCCGAGTGCCCGGTGCCGCTGCGCCCACTCGGCGCCGTCATCCTCGTCGGCGGCGCCAGCCGGATGCCGCTGGTCGCCACGATGCTGCACCGTGCGCTGGGCATCGCCCCGACCGTCATCGACCAGCCGGAGCTGGTGGTGGCCGCGGGCAGCACCGACCCCATGGCGACGGGCCTGCCCACCGCCCCTCCCGCCGCCTCTGCCACCGACCGGCGGCCGATCGGCTGGACCGGCCCCGTGCCGATCTCCGGCGGCGACACGTCCGGCGGGCCGCCGACGTCCTCCCCGCCCTACGCGCCCCGGTCGGCCCCGCCGTCGCACTCCCCGCAGTCGGTCCCGCCGCTCGCGCCGCAGCCCTACTCGCCGCCGTCCTACGCACCCCAGCAGGTCCCGCCGCCGCACCCGCCGCAGTCGGTCCCGCCGCTCGCCGCGCAGCCCTTCTCCCCGCGGCCGCAGCACGTGTCGCCGCCGCCGCGGCCGTTACCGCAGCCGCCGTATCAGGCGCCGCCGCAGCAGCCGTATCAGCACTGGCCGTCGCAGCAGGTGCCGCCTTGGGTGCCGCCCCGGCCGGCGCCGCAGCCTCAGCAGTGGGGGCCGCAGGCGGTGGGCGGGGACGGGACCGTCATCGGCGACGTGGAGCTCATCGAGATCGTCACGCCGGTGGTGCAGGGCGTGACGCTGCGCGGGCGGCTGCACGGCGGGCACGGCGTGTTCGAGCCCGTGTTCCCCGCCGACGCCGACGGCCGGCTGCTGGTCTTCGCCGACACGGCCGCGCTCGCCAGACACGCCGCGTCGGACCGGACGGACCGGCTCGTCGCGACGCCGCCGTGGCAGGTGCGCAACGACGGCGCCGACGAGCTGCGCTTCGACCTGGAGCTGCTGCTCGAGCACCTCGGCGGGCCGCCGGAGCGCTGGCTGCCGAGCTTCGTCTGCCGCTGCCGCGACCTGTGCGCGCAGCTCGTCGTCTACCTCGACCTCGACGGCGCCGACGACCTGCTCGGCGAGCACTCCACCATCGACCACGTCGACGACGTCCTGCGCCGGCACCTCGACGACGCCGTCGCCGGCCGGGCCGCGCTGCGCAAGCTCGCCCGCGTCGACCGGGCGCAGCTCGTCGAGGACTGGACGGATCTGATCGCGCTGATCGACGAGAGCACGGTCATCAAGCCGTAGCTGTCAATGCCTTTCGAAAGCTTCCGAAATTCGTTCCCGGCCCGGGTATCGGCGGCTATCAACAGCACGTGATGGATGTCAGCGGGTACGTCGCCCTCACGTACGACGACGGCCCCGACCCGGGGAGCACCGCCGCGCTGCTCGGCGCGCTGCGGTCCGCCGGGGCCCGCGCGACGTTCTTCAACGTCGGGCGGCGCGCCCGGGCGCATCCGGCGCTGGTCCGGGCCCAGCGGGCGGCCGGGATGTGGGTCGGCAACCACAGCTGGACGCATCCGCGCCTCACCGGGCTGAGCGCCGCCCGCATCACCGCCGAGCTCGCCCGGACCCAGCGGGCGCTGCGGGACGCGACCGGCGGCGTGCCGGTGCTGTTCCGGCCGCCGTACGGCGACACCGACGCCGTCGTGGGTGCCGTGGCGGCGCGGCTCGGCCTCACCGAGGTCCTGTGGGACGCCGACTCGCGGGACTGGGCCGGGGCCGGCACCGAGGAGATCGTGGCGGCCGCGTCGGCGCTGCGGCCGGGCGACGTCCTGCTGATGCACGACGGCCACCGGGCGACCGTGGCCGCCGTGCCGCGGATCGTCGCCGGCCTCGCCGCCCGGGGCCTGCGCACCGGCATGATCAGCGCCACCTCCGGCCGTGCCGTCGCCCCGCCGTCGCATGCAGGTACACCTGGAGAAACGGAGCAGGGATGAGATTGCGAAGACTGGTCCACGCGAGTGTCCTCGCGATCGTGGCGGTCGGCTCGCTGAGCACCGTCGCGGCGTCGGCGCACGACGGCCGTCCGCCGCAGCCGCAGGACCAGACGCTGCGGTCGCTCGCCGCGCGGCACGGGCTGTACTTCGGCACCGCCGTCGACGCCGCCGCCTACGCCGGTGAGCCGGTGTACGCGTCGATGGTCGACACGCAGTTCTCGACCGTCACCGCCGAGAACGCGGTGAAGTGGGAGAGCCTGGAGCCGGTCCGCGGCCGGTACGACTGGGGACCCGCCGACGCGCTGGTCGACGCGGCGCGCCGCAACCGCCAGCTGGTCCGCGGCCACGTGCTGAGCTGGCACAGCCAGCTGCCGGGCTGGCTGGTCGCCGGCATCGAGGACGGGTCCGTCGACGGGCCGCGGCTGCGCGCGCTGCTCAAGGAGCACATCACCGCCGTCGTCACGCACTTCCGCGGCCGGATCTGGCAGTGGGACGTGGCGAACGAGGCGGTCAGCGACCCGTGGGAGACGCCGGGCACCATCCACCTCGGCGGCGACGTGGGGTCGTTCAAGCAGAAGTTCGCGGACCTGGTCGGCCCCGGCTGGCTCGCCGAGGCGTTCCGCACCGCGCGGGCCGCCGACCCGAAGGCGCTGCTGTTCTACAACGACTACAACATCGAGGCGTTCGGTGACGGGGGCCCCGGCGACAAGACCCAGTTCGTCTACGACCTGGTCAAGCGGTTGCGGGCGGAAGGTGTACCGGTCGACGGCGTCGGCAGCCAGGGGCACCTGAGCACGCGGTACGGCAACTACGACGTGCTGCAGGTGGCCGACGCGTTGCGGCGCTTCACCGACCTGGGCCTGGCCGTCGCGCTCACCGAGGTCGACGCGCGCAGCCTCACGCAGAACGCCGACGACCCAGCGCTGGCGGCGAACGGCGCCGACGTCGCGGCACGGGACCAGGCGGCGGCGTACAACTACCACGTCCTGCTCCAGGCGTGCCTGATGAACCAGCACTGCCTGTCGTTCACGGTGTGGGGCTTCACCGACCGGCACTCCTGGATCCCGGGCTGGTTCAAGAACCCGCCGGAGGGCCTCGGCTGCCTGTGGGACGCCGCGTACAACCCGAAGAAGTCGCTGCGGACCGTCCAGGGTGACCTGGTGGCGGCCGGTCCGCCGCTGGTCCGGCAGCGCATCGCGCAACGGCCGCGGCGCTAGGAATGGGCCCACTGCCCGGCATCGCGGCGGCGGCGCCGGGCAGTGCCGTACCGGGCGGGAGAGCGCTCTCTCAAGTTTGTCTTAGACTTTGATGAAGTCGGGTTCTCCGGCTTGACGTGCCTATTCGCATCGGCGAGCTTGAGTGCCATGAAGCTCCATCGGACCGTCCGCCGCCGGACCCTCGCGCTCATCGTGTCGACCGCCGCCGTCGCGGCGCTCGGCGTGGTCGGGCTGACCAACGCCCTCGCCGCCACCGCCGGCCCGATCACCGGGATCGGCGGCAAGTGCGTCGACGTGGCCGGGGCCAACTCCGCCAACGGGACCGCCGTGCAGCTGTACACCTGCAACGGCACCGGCGCGCAGCAGTGGACCGTCGAGTCCGACGGCAGCGTCCGGGCCCTCGGCAAGTGCCTCGACGTCGCCGCGTCCGGCACCGCGGACGGCACCAAGGTGCAGCTGTGGGCGTGCAACGGCACCGGCGCGCAGCGCTGGACCGCGAGCTCCGGCCGCCTGGTCAACCCGAGCTCCGGCAAGTGCCTGGACGCCTCCGGCAACAGCTCCGCCAACGGCACCCGGCTGCAGATCTGGGGCTGCACCGGCGGCGCCAACCAGGCCTGGAAGCTCCCGGGCGGCACCACCCCGCCGCCCACCTCCACGCCGCCGCCGGCGCCCTCGGCGAAGAAGAAGGGCGTCAGCACCTGGGAGTTCCCGGGCCTGTCGCAGGCGGTCACGAACGTCGGCGCCGGCTGGTACTACAACTGGTCGCCGAACAACGACAGCATGCCCGCCGCCGCCGAGTTCGTCCCGATGATCTGGGGCGCCGCCAACGTCACCGACGCCACCCTGGCGAAGGCGAAGAGCGAGGGCACCGTGCTGCTCGGCTTCAACGAGCCGGACCTCGCCGGGCAGGCCAACATGAGCGTCGAGCAGGCCCTCTCGCTGTGGCCGCGCCTGGAGTCGACCGGCATGCGCCTGGGCAGCCCGGCCGTCGCGTACGGCGGCAACACCCCGGGCGGCTGGCTCGACCGCTTCATGACCGGCGCGCGCCAGCAGAACCGCCGGGTCGACTTCATCACCCTGCACTGGTACGGCTCCGACTTCAGCGACGCCGCCGCCGGGCAGTTCGCCGGCTACCTGCAGGCCGTGTACGACCGCTACCGCCTGCCGATCTGGGTCACCGAGTACGGCCTGATGAACTTCACCGGCACCCCGAAGTACCCGAACACGGCGCAGATCACCGCCTTCATCACCGCCACCACCACCCGCATGCAGGCCACGTCGTGGATCGAGCGGTACGCCTGGTTCTCCCTGCCGGCGGTCGGCGACTCCGTCGCCTACGGCCTGTACAAGGACGGCACCACCGCGACCCCGGCCGGTCAGGCATACCGGGCGGCCGGCTGACGGGGTTTCGCCGGAAGAGAACCCACCTGGGTGAACCCGAAAAACTGGTATGGCGGAGCTAGATTTTCGCCGGGGCGGGGAGTAGCGTTTCTGGGGTCAAGAGAGTTGGAAAACGACGCTGACGATGCCGCCCCGACAGAGGGCGAAGGGACAGAGCCGCGCGACTGGCTGCGACTCCGTTCGGCACAGTTGGTCAGTCACGACGAGAGGAAGGGGAGGGTTCACACCGTTGGATCGCCCGCTGGCGACCGTGCTGCACGGTCCGGCGAGCACCGCAGTATCCATCGAACGAGAGGTGGTCTCCGGTCTGGCTGATGCGATCCCCGCACGCGGCGACGGTTGTCGCGGCAGATGCGGACATGACACTCCGGCATTCGTGTCGGTAGATGGTGTTTAGACCCAATACCCTGGGCCCCGGTGCACAAGCGCCGGGGCCCTCGACGTGGAGGTGACGTGGCACAACAAGACGATCCGCTGGACGACGACGATTTTCCCGCATACACCATGGGCCGCGCGGCGGCGATCATCGGCGTCTCGCACGACTTCCTCCGTCGGCTCGGCGAGCTCAAACTGATCACCCCGCTGCGGTCCGACGGCGGCCACCGCAGGTATTCCAAGCATCAGCTCCGGCTGGCGGCCAGGGCCCGCGAGCTGTGCGACCGCGGCACCCCGCTCGACGCGGCGTGCCGCATCATCGTCCTGGAGGACCAGCTCGAAGAGGCCCTGCGGATCAACCGGGAGCTGCAGGCGGAGATCGACTAGAGTCCACCTCATGCGTGTGCTGTTCGTGTCCGCGCCGCTGCTGGGTCACGTCATGCCGCTCGTCCCGCTCGCGGAGGCGTTCCGGCGGGCCGGGCACGACGTCCTCGTCGCCACCGCCGCCGACGCGCTCACCGCCGGGCGGACCCGCAAACTGCCCGTCGTCGACGTCGCGGCCGGCTTCTCCTTCGACCGGATCGCCCGCCGGACGATGCTGCGCCACCCGTTCATCGCCCGCGCCGAGCTGGCCGGCACCGGCGGCACGCGCGGCGTGGCCCTGCTGTTCGGCGCCGTCAACGAGCAGCTCGTCGACGGCGTCGCGGCGGTCGCCGACCGCTTCCGCCCCGACCTCGTCGTCTACGAGCCGCTCGCCGTCGCCGGTGCGGTCGCCGCCGCCCGGCGCGGCATCCCCGCCGTCCGCCACGAGAACAACCTCTTCGACGGCGCCGTCCTCGCCGGCGTGACCGCGGGCCCGGCGCTGCGCCGGCACGGCGTCGACGCCCTGCCCGACCCGGTCACCGCCGTGCAGCTCGCACCCGCCGAGCTCGTCGGCGAGCGGCCCGGCCTGCCGATGCGCCGCCTGCCGGTCAGCAGCGACACCCGCACCAACGCCCCGCTGCCGTTCGGCCGCCCGGCCACCGGCCCGCCGCCACGCGACCAATCGGGTGCCGGCTCGGTGCCGCGCGACCAATCGGGTGCCGGCTCGGTGCCACGCGACCAATTGGGGGGCGCTTCGGTGCCGCGCGACCTTTTCGGGGGCGGTCGTGAGCCGGTCACGCCGCTCCCGCCCGCCGGTGGGCGGCCACGGATCGCGGTCACCCGCAGCACCATCGACGGACCCGGCAGCGGCGGCATCATGCGCGCGATCGTGGCCGTCGCGCCCGAGGTCGACGCCGACATCCTGCTCGTACGGCCGGAGCGGGGGCTGCCGGACCGGCTGCCCGGCAACGTGTACACCACCGGCTGGCTGAACCTCGACGCGCTCATGCCGTTCCTCGACGCCGTCGTGCACCACGGCGGCGCGGGGACCGTCCTCGGCGCGCTCGCCGCCGGGATCCCGCAGCTCGCCGTGCCCGGCCCCGGCGACCGCCGGCACAACGCGGGCGTCGTGGAGCGCTCAGGTGCCGGCTGGTCGATGTCGGGCGCCGCGATCACCGCCGACCAGCTGCACCGCCTGCTGTCCGACTACGGCCTGCGGATGACCGCCGCCCGGTTCCGCGACAGCATGGCCGCCCGCCCCCACCCGGACGAGGTCGCCGCGCACCTGGCCGCCATGATCCAGCGTTCGAGCTCGCCGCACGCCTGACCACCGCGACGCGACGGCCGCCCTGGCCCGTCGCGGTTCAGCGGCCGCTGGGAGGGCGCTGTGCCCGGCGGGCGACCGGAGGCGGACGGCCGGCGTCGGGCGTACGCTGCGGACGTGCACCGGCTGGCCATCGACCTCGGCACCTCCAACACGGTCGCGGTGCTGCGCGACGGCGACGGCACCGCCCGGCCGGTCCTGTTCGACGGCCATGAGCAGCTGTCGTCCGCGGTCCACGCCGGTCCCGGCGGCGCGCTCGTCGCGGGCCCCGACGCCGAGCGCCTGGCCCGCGCCGACCCGGCCGCGTTCGAGCCCAACCCGAAGCGCCGCGTCGACGACGGCACCGTCCTGCTCGGCGGGCACACCGTCGCGGTCACCGACGCCCTCGCCGCGGTCCTGGCCGCCGTCGCCGCCCGGGTCCCCGCGGCGCCGGCGCCCGTGGTGCTGACGGTGCCGGCCGGGTGGGGCGCACCGCGGCGGGCGGTCCTGACCGCCGCGGCGGCGAAGGCCGGGCTCGGCCGGGTGGAGCTGGTCAGCGAGCCGCTCGCCGCCGCCGCGTACTTCGCCGGGGAGCACGACCTGCCGCCGGGCGCGGCGCTGCTCGTCGTCGACCTCGGCGCCGGCACCACCGACCTGGCCGTGGTCCGCGACGGTCAGGTGGTCGCGCAGGGCGGCCTCGACGTCGGCGGCCTCGACATCGACGCCGCGCTCGTCGGTGTACTGCGCACCGTGCTGCCGCGCGAGGTGTGGGAGCGGCTCGACGCCCCGGTCACGGCCGCGGACCGCCGGGACCGGCTGCTGCTGTGGCAGGAGGTCAGGGCCGCGAAGGAGAGCCTGTCCCGGCTCACCGTCGCGCCCGTCCACGTGCCGGGCTGCCCGTCGGACCCGCACCTGACCCGCGAGGAGGTGGAGTCGGCCGCCGCCCCGCTCCTCGCCCCCGTCGCCGACCTCGCCGCGGACCTCACCGGACCGGACCTCGCCGCCGTGTTCCTCGTCGGGGGCGGCAGCCGCCTGCCGCTGCTCGCACGGATCCTGCACGCCCGGCTCGGCGTGCCGCCCGTGGCCGTCGAACGGCCGGAGACCGTCGTGGCCGAAGGCGCCCTGCGCTCGGCGGCCGCGCCCGGCGTTGCCGCACCGGCCGGTCCGCCCGTCGCCCCGGCCACGCCGGCGCGGGCCGCGGTGACGCCGCTGCGGCGCAGGTGGCGCAGCCCGGCGACGGTCCTGCTGATCCTGCTCTGCTTCGCGCTGCCGTTCGCGACCGTCTCGTGCGAGCCGCTCGACGGCTACGGGCGGGCGCAGCGCGGCGGGACGACCCAGTACACCGGGTTCGACCTGGCGGCCGGCGGCGCCCCGGAGGTCAGCCCCGACGACCAGCGGCGCCCGCCCGACCCGCGGCACCCCGACCGGCTCGACCCGCAGCCGCCGCACATCGCCGCGCTGCTGCTGATCGCCGCGATCCTCGCCGTCACCGCCGGGCTCGCCCACGACCGGCGCCGCCGGGCGGTGACCGCCGCCCTCGCCGCGCTCGCGGTCCTGGTCCTCGCCGCCGGGCAGCTCATCGTCACCGACCGCCTCGCCGCCGCCGTCGCCGCGCAGAGCCGCCTGCCGGAGGGGAAGACGGCCGCGGACATGGTCGGCACCGGACCAGGGTTCTGGCTCGCCGCGGTCCTCCTGACACTGCTCGCGGCCGGCAACGCGATATTCCTGCGCCGGCGCCGCGCCACCGCCGGGCCGTGAACCGGGCGCGGGCCGTGCACCACGCGGCCCGCGCCACCGACGGCCCGCACCACGCGGCCCGCGCCGCCGGACGGCGCCCCGCGGAGCCGTCCCGGAGGTCGACGCGGGCCTGAGCAGTGGTCAGTGCCCGCCGAACGGGTGGATGAGCCGGTTCAGCCGCCGCTGGGAGCGGACGTGCTCCAGGTACGCCTCCCACGACGCCGACCACGCCGGGCCGAACGCGGCGATCAGCTCGCCGACGCGGTGCAGCTGGCGGCTCGACGCGCGGGTCGCCCAGCGCAGCACCGGCGCGGTCAGCACCGGCCGGAGGCCGCGGCTCTCCGAGTTGTGCATCAGGTGGTACGCGACGACCGCGTGCCGCTCGTCGCCGGGCTTGCGCAGCAGGTCGCTGAGCAGCGCGACGTAGTGTTCCACGACGCCGGGGTGGCGGCGCAGGACGGCGAGCAGCTCCCGGGGCGGCGCGCTGTGGGCGAGGGCCGCGGCGACCCCGTCGGCGTGCAGCTCTACGAGGCGGGCCGGCAGCTCCTCCAGCTCGTGCAGCAGCGCGACGGTGCCCCCGTCGGCCCGGGTCGTCGCCGTCGTCAGCCGCTGGACGACGGTGCGCAGCACCCGGTCGTCGGCGAGCAGCTGGAACAGCCGCCGGTGCCGGGGCACGAGCCGGGCGTCGACGAGCAGGTGCCCGGCGGCCAGGTCCTCGGCGGTCAGCGGGTCGTCGCCGGTCAGCCTGCCGACGAGCCCGTCCAGGACCGCCGGCGGCAGGACCGTGCCTTCCGGCGCGAGCCGTTTGATCAGCCGCAGCTCGCCGGCGGTCGGCTCGGCCATGCCCCACAGCGCGGTGGCCGTCCACATGAAGCGGTCCGGGTCGTGGGACACCGCGGTCAGGTGCCGTTCGACGAGCCCGGCGCGGTCGTCACCGGCGAGGACCGCCCCGGCGAGGACGGCCTCGACGAGCGCGGGCTCCAGATCGTCGATCCGCGGCATGAGCCACCGCCACCAGCCGGTGCCGATGCCGTGCCGCCGCACCGGGACGGCCCTGACCCGGCGGGTCAGTTCGTCGACGAGTGCCTGCGTCAGCCGTTCGCCGCACGGCCAGCGGTCCGCGTCGAAGCCCGCGTGCGGGTGGTCGGCCCAGAACTCGACGAGGTCCCGCCCGCGGTCGGCGAGGTCGGACAGCCGTACGTCGACGCCGAAGCGGGACGCGACCCTCAGCAGCGCCTCGGACCCGGTCGGCGCGGGCCCGGCGTTCAGCGCGGCGAGGACGAGCCGGCGCGCGGCGGAGGCGTCCTGGGCGGTCCACTCGCCGGCGGGCAGCGCGGGCGGCACCCGGCCGGCGACCTCGGCCCGCAGCGCGGCGGCGTCGGTCTCGCCGAGCACGAGCGCCAGCCGCACCGCGGCGGCCCTGCCCGGCAGGAGCCCGTCGCAGCCCGCCGCGTCGAGCGCTTCCAGGACCGGCAGCGGCCAGCCCCGTACCGAGGTGGTGAACACGTCGGCGACGGTGCCGGCGTACGTCTCGCGCACGTCCTGCGGTCCGGTGCGCAGCCAGCCCGCGACGGCCTCGGCGTGCCGCTGGTCGGGCTCCAGGCGCATGACGGCGGCGAACCCGAGCGCGGCGGCCGCCTCCGGCGGCTCCAGGCCGCAGGCCGCGGCGACGTCGAGCGCCTCGACCACGGCGCCGGGGTCCTCGGCGAGGAACGGCCCGACCCATCGCAGCGCGTGCGGCGTCGGCACCGTCTCGGTGAACGCGTCCTCGGCCAGGTCGAACACGGCGCACCCGTCCGGCAGGTCGGTGCCGGGCCGGACGCCGACGACCGGCACGCCGGCCGTGGCGGGGTCGGCCGCGAAGACCCTGAAGCCGAGGGCGAGGGCCTTGCCGGGCGGCAGGAGCAGGGTGCCCGCGGCGATCCACTCGACGACCGGGGCGACCTGCGACCCGACGACGGCGATCAGCGGTGCGCCGGGCTCGCCGGTCCGGTCCATCGCCGACACCAGCGCCAGCAGCATCGCGGCGCCGCCCGGCCGGGCCAGGACGCGCTCACGCAGCAGCGCCGGGGTCAGCGTGGTCGTCGGTGCCGGTGTCAGGGTCCCGCGGGCGGGGGGTTCCTCGGTCGCGCCGGTCCAGAACGGGGCGCCGAACAGCTGCGCCGGGCGCAGCGACCCGTACGCGGCGGGGTCGCCGGTGACGATGCCGTGGGCGACGTGGCTGGCGGTGCCGGTGTGCCGCCGGACCGTCGTGGCGTAGGAACCGCCGTCGGCGACGTGCCCGAAGGAGGCGACGTGCCCGGCGGGGGCGGGCGGCTCGTACCGCGGGAACGCGCGCACCTCGGGCGCCGCGCCGGTCCGGTCCGCCCGGTTCGCGACGTGGATGCGGGTCTCGATCCGGGGCGTGCCGGTGGCCGCGGTCCGCTCGTGACGCGTCTCGTCGTGCATGCCGTCGCTCCCATCCTGGCCCGGGCATGGTTCGGCGCTCTCTGACGGACCGGTCCGTCAGAGAGCGCCCGGGCGCCGCGGATGGGGCGGGGTGTGGCTACAGGTCCTCGACGATGGCGAGGACGGCGACGACGATCCGGGAGATGCGGTCCTGGTCGCGCAGGAGCCGCCCGACGTGGTCACCGTCGGCGGCGCTGAGGTGCGGGCCGCCGTCGAGGACCGGCCCGGAGCCGTCACCGAAGGCGACGTTGATCACTTCGGCGACGACGGTGCGCGGGTCCTCGCCGGCCTGCAGCCGGGTCCGCATCGCGGTCATCGCCAGGTGCGCGAGCTCCCGCATGTACAGGTCGTCGCGCTCGCCGGCGTCGATCAGGCTGAGCGCGGGGCCGAAATGGTCGCCGGAGGCGTTCTCCGGGGTGAAGCGGGGCACCGGCACGTGCTTGTGGCCGAGGGGGCCCTCCACGTACCGCTCGTACCATTCCCGCTTGGCCCGCATGACCCGCAGCACCGTCTCGATGTCGTGGCGGACGTCGACCTGGGCGGCGGGGTCCCAGTTGCCGGTGAACCGGCAGCGCAGCGCCGTCCAGCTGTCGACGGGCCACACCTGGGAGCCGGCGGTCGCCGGGTTGCCGACCCAGTTGAGCATCTGCACGGCGAGGTGGACCAGCCAGCGGTCCCCGCCGAGGCCGTTGACCAGCCACTTCGGGGCGCGGGGCCGCTGCAGGGCGCCGATCTCGCCGCGGCGGCGGCGGTGCCCGTCGACGGTCGCGGAGTTGATGAGCCCGCAGATCCAGGCGTCGAGGTTGTCGATGGGCGCCGTCGCGCGGCGTACCACGTCGTGGACGACCGCCTCGACGTCGTCGTGGAAGCGGTCGAGGCAGTCGTCGGCGAGGTGGCGCACCGAGACCGCGCAGGCCGGGTGGCCGCGCCGGCGCTCCAGGCCCTGGGTCAGGCCCGTGTAGACGACCGGGTAGACGACGGAGTAGGCGCCGCCGGTCAGCCGGAGCCGCTCCGGCTCGTCGGCGTCAGCGACGGTCGCCGCGAGTGTCCCGAGCCTGGCCAGGCCGCGAACCTCATCGGCCGCCGTCGCACTGCGTCGAGGCATGACGATTCCCTTCACCAATTCGAGACCTGCGTGACGTGGGCACACCGCGGGTTGGATACTGCGCCGAATCGCCTTGTCGAACGCATACGCCAGTCTGGCATTGCATATTTGGAAGGGAACGGCACTTCCCGTCGAATCGGAAGTCGATCAGACCGGAGTGGATCGGCCTTTTGGCCGAGGCGTCCGTCGATCAGTTACGGCGATGGTGACGCTTCGCGCTGCACCGCTTGTGAACGAACGACCCTGCCCGGGCGGGCGAATACGGACATCGGTGCGGTCCGAACGCCGCCGCGCGGTCCTCAGTGGCCAGGAAAGGGCATGTCAGTGGCCAATGTGTGGCCAGTTTCGCCGGGTGGTCACGGGCGAACAATCCATCGGTTGACATCAATCTGTGAACGGATGTTCGGTGGATGGATGGTTGCGGTCCGTCAAAGTCATCCGGGTCGTGCAACCACGCCCCGGGACGCGAGCGCGGAGGTCGATGCCATGGGCGGAACCAGGTTGCCGGTGACCCCCGAAGCGGCTGTCGGGCGCGCTCCGGGCGCGGGTCTGCGAGCATAGGGGCATGGCCACTCCGCCCACGGACCCGCCGGCTGACCGGCTCACCGAGCTGTTACACCGGGAGCTGCGCACCGCACGGTCAGCGGCGATGGAGGAGGGGTCCAGCCCCGACGAGATCACCGCGGACCTGACCGAGCGGGTCGCCCGCATGCGCCGCCTCAACGCCGCCGGCTGGCGGCCGGGCTCCGGCGCGCCCGAGCCGGCGCCGGTCACCCAGGACGACGAGGCCCGCGGCACCGACCCGGCCTGACCCGGGTCGTCATGGGCCGTCCGGCCTGACCCGATGCGACCCGGTTCGTCCGGCGGCTCCCAGCCAATTCAGAGCAACGTGCGCGGGCTTGCGCCAAGCTCGGCCGCCGGGCCGCCGTGGATCGGTAAAATCGGCCGTGACCTGCGGCGAAGCGGCCCGCTTCCGGGCCGCCAGATGCCCGGACGCGCGGAGGTTGATCAGCGGTTTGGGACCGGCCTCTACACTCGCACATGAATTTCCGGTGCAACCGTTCGTTCCCGGTCGTCAAAGGCTCCGCTGATCTGCGACGCTTTCCGCGATGGTCGGCACGTCCATGGCGGCCTTTGGAAATGGTCCGGCACGGTCCGGTCCGTATCTGCAACAGCGGGGGTCACCCCGCATACCGAGTTGGAGGAGTTCGTGGGAGTCAGCCTCAGCAAGGGCGGCAACGTCAGCCTCACCAAGCAGGCGCCCGGTCTGACGGCCGTCACCGTCGGTCTCGGCTGGGATGTCCGGACCACGACCGGGGCCGAGTTCGACCTGGACGCGAGCGCGATCATCTGTGGCGAGTCCGGCAAGTCGATCTCGGACCAGCACTTCGTGTTCTTCAACAACCTGGCCTCGCCGGACGGCACGGTCCAGCACCTCGGTGACAACACGACCGGTGAGGGCGAGGGCGACGACGAGCAGGTCAACGTCAACCTGGCCGGCATGGCCGCCGAAGTGAGCAAGGTCGCCTTCCTCGTGTCGATCTACGACGCCGAGACGCGTGCCCAGTCCTTCGGTCAGGTGTCCAACGCCTACATCCGGGTCGTGGACCAGGCCACCGGCGCCGAGCTCACCCGTTACGACCTGTCGGAGGACGCGTCGACCGAGACCGCCATGGTGTTCGGCGAGCTGTACCGCAACGGCGGCGAGTGGAAGTTCCGCGCCGTCGGTCAGGGCTACGCCTCCGGCCTCGCCGGCATCGCCCGGGACTTCGGCGTCAACGTCTGACCCGTCAGGGTCGCTGCACCACCGCCGCGGGTCGCCCATCCATACGGACGGACGGCCCGCGGTCCCGTACCCGCACCTCCACTACCGGCAGCGATGGCACGTTCACACAGTCCGATATCTGCCACGGGGATCAAGAAGTCCATGCCGCTCGAATTCACAAACCTGACCTAGGGTTCCCCCGCCGGGCCACACCTCGTCCAGGTCACGCCACGGCACATGTTTCCCCGCCCGGGTCAGAGAGAAAGGACACCGAGTGCGCTACTTCTCCCACCTACCCGGGTCCGCCGACGCGCTGTTTCACCGGCGGCCGGTCGCGTTCACCCAGGACAGCCCGCCCGAGACCCTCGCGATGGCACTCGGCGCCACCCTCTACTCACCGGCGGTGCGCCCGCGTCTCGCCGAGGACATCGTCCGCTGCCACGCCGAGGGCGTGATGAGCATGGTCGGCTGCCTGGAGGACTCGATCCGTGACCGCGAGGTCGACGAGGCCGAGGTCAACCTGGCGAGCCAGCTGCGCCGTCTCGCGCGCATGGAGGCCGGTGGACCGCTGGTCTTCGTGCGGGTCCGCAACCCCGACCAAATCTACCGACTCGCCGACCGGCTCGGCGACGATCTGCGGATCCTCAGCGGGTTCGTCCTGCCGAAGTTCCGGCCCGACGAGTCCGGCCAGGCAGGGCTGAAGGCGGTCCGGGAGATCGCCGACGGCAGCGGCCTGCCCCTGTACGCGATGCCGGTGCTCGAGACGCCGGAGATCGCGTACGCGGAGACCCGGATGCCGACCCTGCTCGCGGTCCGTGACATGCTCGAGAGCAACCGCGACCGGGTCCTGGCCGTCAGGGTCGGCGCGACCGATCTGAGCAGTATCTACGCCCTGCGCCGGACGGCGGAGCTGACCGCGTGGGACGTCAACGTCGTGGCCGGCATCCTGACCGACATCGTCAACGTGCTGGCCCGCCGGGACGGCAGGGGGTACGAGGTGACGGGCCCGGTCTGGGAGTACTTCTCCGGCGGCGAGCGCGTGCTCAAGCCGCAGCTGCGGGTCACGCCCTTCGAGGACCACGACCCGATGCTCCGCACGAAGCTGGTCCGCCAGGCCCTCGACGGCCTGATCCGCGAGATCGTGCTCGACAAGGCCAACGGCATCGTCGGCAAGACGGTCATCCACCCCAGCCACGCGGCGGCCGTGCACGCGCTCAGCGTCGTCAGCCACGAGGAGTACTGCGACGCCCAGGCGATCTGCGACGACTACGCGGGCGACGGCGGGGGCGGGGTCCTGCGTAGCGTGTACATGAACAAGATGAACGAGGTGAAGCCACACCTGTCGTGGGCGGAGCGGACGCTGGTGCGCGCCGACATCTTCGGGGTGGCCGCCGAGGGCCTCGGTTTCGTCGACTTCCTCGACGCCTCGGTCAGCAGCAGCAAGGAGCACGTCGCTTGAGCGGGCACAGTCCGGTGTGGTCGGGCACCTGGGTCACGGACCGGCTCGGGGTCCGGCTCACCGACGCCACCGCGGAGGGGCCGCGGGTCGCGGACCTCGCGGGGCTCGCCGTGCGGCGCAACCCCCGGCGCGCGCACCTCGTCGTGTCGCAGGTGCTCGGCAAGCACGTCCCGGCCGAGCCGCGCACGATCTACGCCGCCGGCCGGCTCCTCGCCCTGCGGGCCGCCGCCGTCCTCGGCGCGGAGACCGTCCCGGACGCCGACCTGACCTGGGACGCCGACGACCTCGACGAGGTCAAGCTGCCCGGCGGCCCGCCCCTCGTCGTCGGCTACGCGGAGACGGCCACGTCGCTGGGGCACGTCGTCGCCGACGGTTTCGCCGACGCGGACTACCTGCACTCGACCCGCCGGGCCGTGCCCGGGGTCGCGCTGCTCGGCCGCTTCGACGAGGCGCACAGCCACGCCACCGAGCACCTGCTCCTGCCCGCCGACGCCGCCTGGCTCGACCGGGACGGCCCGCTGATCCTCGTCGACGACGAGCTGACCACCGGCCGCACCGCGCAGGCCACGATCCGTGAGCTGCACGCCGTGCGCCCCCGCGAGCGGTACGTCGTCGCCGCGCTGCTGGACCTGCGCACCGCCGCGGACCGGTCCGGGTTCGCCGCCCTCGGCGAGGAGCTCGGCACCCGCGTCGACGTCGTCGCCCTCGCCACCGGTGAGGCGGTCGTGCCGGCCGACGCCCTCGAACGCGGCCGTGCGCTGGTGGCGTCGCTGGACGTTCCGGGGCAGCATCAGCAGCCAGGGGCGGCAGCGGCGGGCGGGGTCACCAGGATCGACGCGGACTGGCCGGCAGGACTGCCCGAGGGGGGCCGGCACGGGTTCGCCGCCGCGCACCGCCCGGCGCTGTGGGAGACCGCCGACCGGCTCGCCGGGCAGGTGGCGGCGGCCCTGCCCGAGGGCGGTCCGGTGCTGGTCCTCGGCAGCGAGGAGCTCATGTACGCGCCGCTGCTGCTGGCCCGCGCCCTGGCCCGGCACCGGCCGGTCCGCTTCTCCTCGACGACCCGGTCGCCGGTCCTGCCGGTCGACGAGCCCGGCTACGCCATCCGCAGCCGGCTCACGTTCGCCGCGCACGACGGCACCGACACCGACAAGCCCCGCTTCGCCTACAACGTCCGCGGGTTCGACCGGATCGTGCTCGTCGTCGACCGTACCGGTGACACTCCCGCACTGTGGGAGGACGGCGGCCTGGTGGCGGCGCTGCGCGGAGTCTGCCAAGGTGTCACGGTCGTGGTCGTCCCGGATCTGCGGCCGGCAGTCGTCCGAGCAACGCAACCGCAGGAAGGGACCCGGTGAACGTCCAACCCCCACCGCTGCACGGCCCGGAGTTCTCCTCCTACGCCGCGTCCGAGGTGAGCTGGCTGCTGACCGACCTGTCGCACGTCGCCCTGGAGGCGCCGGCGGCGGAGCGCGAGGCGATGATGCAGGCGAAGGCCGGGCACTACGCCGAGTCGCTGCCGATCGAGTACCAGCCGACGGCCGAGTACCTCGACCTGTTCCACGAGGCCCTGGCGCTGTCCGCGGAGCGGGTCGCGCACGCCGTGGGGATCGTCACCGAGCTGGTCCTCGCCGCCCGCTCCTCCGGGGCGGTGCTGGTCTCGCTGGCCCGGGCCGGCACGCCGGTCGGCATCCTCATGCGCCGGTGGGCGAAGTTCGCGCACGACCTGGAGCTGCCGCACTACGCGGTGTCGATCGTCCGCGGGCGCGGCATCGACGGTGAGGCGATGCGGTACCTTGCCCGCCACCACGACCCGGCGCAGGTCATGTTCGTCGACGGCTGGACCGGCAAGGGCGCCATCTGCCGGGAGCTGCGCGAGGCCCTGGCGGGGACCGCCTTCGACCCGACCCTGGCCGTGCTGGCCGACCCCGGCGGCTGCACCGAGCTCTTCGGCACCCGCGACGACTTCCTCATCCCGTCGGCCTGCCTCAACTCGACGGTGTCGGGGCTGGTGTCGCGCACCGTCCTCAACGACCGCTACATCGGGCCCGGCCAGTTCCACGGCGCCAAGTTCTACAAAGAGCTCGCCCCCGGCGACGTGTCGGGGCTGTTCCTGGACGCGGTCGAGGCGTGCTTCCCGGCGGTCGCCGCCCGGGTCGCCGCCGACTGGCCCGGCCTCGCCGCCACCGACCGCACCCCCGACTGGAGCGGCTGGAAGATCGCGCTGCGGCTCAGCGAGGAGTACGACCTCGACGACGTCAACCTGCTCAAGCCCGGCGTCGGCGAGACGACCCGGGTGCTGCTGCGCCGCTCGCCGTGGCGGGTGCTGATCCGCCCCGACGCGCGCGCCGAGCTCGGGCACATCCTGCTGCTGGCGAAGGACACCGGCATCCCGGTCGACGAGGTCGCCGACCTGCCCTACGCCTGCGTCGGGCTGATCCGCCCGAAGGGTGCGAAGGGGGCCACGCAGTGACCACCGTCGTCGCCACGGACCTGGACGGGACCGTCATCTTCTCGGAGAAGGCGATGTCGCACGGGCCCGTCCGCCCCGCCGACGAGGACCTGGTGCCCGTCGACGTCGACGGGGACCGGATCTACGCGTACATGACGACCCGGGTGGTGCGGCAGTGGACCGGCCTCGCCGACGCCCGCGTCGTGGTGCCCGCCACGACCCGCTCGGTGGAGCAGTACCAGCGGCTGCGGCTGCCCGGTCAGCGCCCACCGGCCGCGGTCGTCTGCAACGGCGCCCGGATCCTCGTCGACGGCGAGTCCGACGCCGCGTGGGAGCGCACGGTGCGGCAGCGGCTCACCGACGGCGGAGCCTCCTTCGACACGGTGTGGCAGGAGGCGCAGCGCTGGCGCGAGCAGCGCGGCTTCGACGCCGTCCGGGCGGTCGAGGACTTCTTCATCTACCTCACCGTGCGGGTCCGCGAGCCGTGGCTCACCGACTTCGCCGGCGAGGCCGCCGCATGGGGACGGATCAACGGCTGGAGGGTCTCGCTGCAGGGCAGGAAGCTGTATCTTCTGCCCACCGGTCTGGACAAGGCCGCCGCGGTGGCGCACGCCGCCGAGCGGCTGGGCGCGGACCGGGTCGTCGCCGGCGGGGACTCCCTGCTGGACGCCGACATGCTCCGGGCGGCGCACGCGGCGATCCGACCGGCGCACGGGGAGCTCCACCTCACCGGCTTCACGTCGCCGCACTGCCTGACCACGGCTTCCGCGGGTGCGGCGGCCGGCGACGAGATTCTGGACTGGTACGTGGCGCAGACCGGTGACCGGTCGGCCTTGACGGACATCTGACAAGAGGAGAACAGAGCATGGCCACCACGCTGGTGAAGGGTCAGAACACCGCGCTGACCGCCAACGACGTCCGCGTCGTGGTGGAGGTCGGCGTCGCCACCGACCTGTCCGCGCTGCTGGTGACGACGGCCGGCAAGGTGCGGACCGACGCCGACTTCGTCTTCTACAACCAGCCGGACGGCCCCGGCGTCAACGTGCGCGACGCCGGCGGCGGCAAGTGGCAGGCGTCCGTCTCCACCGGCGCGATCCCGGCCGACGTCGACAAGGTCCGCGTCGTGGTCAGCGTCGACGGCACCGGTCAGCGCTTCGGGCAGTTCGCCCCGCCCGTCGCGAAGGTCTACGACCAGGCCGGCGCCGAGCTCATCCAGTACGTGGTCACCGGCCTGGACACCGAGAGCATGGTGATCGCGCTGGAGATCTACCGTCGCGGCGCCGACTGGAAGGTCCGGGCCGTCGGCCAGGGCTACGCCGGTGGTCTCGCCGACCTGGTCCGCGACCACGGCGTGTCCGTCGACGACTCGCCGGCCCCGCAGTCGGCCCCGCCGGTCGCCTCCGCCCCGCCGGTCGCGCCGCCGCCGCCCGTGGCGCAGCCGCCCGCGCCGCCGGTCGCGCAGCCGCCCGCGCCGCCGGCCGCGCCCGTCTACACGATGCCGTCGCAGACCGCGCCGTCGCACGTCGCGCCTCCGCAGGAGACCCCGGCGTACGGGCAGAACACCCCGCAGCACAACCCGCCGCCGTACGGCCAGCAGCCCCCGGCCGCGCCCGGCTACGGCCAGCAGCCGCCCGCCGTCCCCGGCTACGGGCAGCAGCCGCCCCCGGCCTACGGTCAGCAGCCGCCCGCCGCGCCCGGCTACGGTCAGCAGCCGCCCGCCGCGCCCGGCTACGGTCAGCAGCCGCCGGCCGCCCCCGGTTACGGGCAGCCGACCCAGCAGATGCCGCCGGTCCCGCCGGCGCCGGCCGCCCCCGTGCAGGACGCCCCCGTCGGCGGTCCCGGCGGGCCCGTCAACCTCAGCAAGGGCCAGCGGGTCTCGCTGCGCAAGCAGGACGGCTCGTCGCTCAGCCTGGTCCGGATGGGCCTCGGCTGGGACCCGATCAAGAAGCGCGGCCTGTTCGGCAACCGGGAGACCGAGGTCGACCTTGACGCCTCGGCGATCCTGTTCGCCGACAAGCAGCCGGTCGACATCGCGTTCTTCAACCAGCTGCGCAGCAAGGACGGCTCCGTCCAGCACACCGGTGACAACCGCACCGGCGCGGGCGACGGCGACGACGAGTCGATCGTGGTGGACCTCAACCGCGTCCCGGCCCACGTCACCACGATCATCTTCGTGGTCACCTCGTACGAGGGGCACACGTTCGCGCAGATCGAGGCGGCGTTCTGTCGGCTGGTGGACGAGACGACCCGGGCCGAACTGACCCGCTATACGCTCTCCGGCGGCACCCCGAGCACCGGCATGGTCATGGCGAAGCTGCACCGCGACGGCGGCGGCTGGAAGATGACGGCGATCGGCGAGCCGCAGAACGCCAAGCAGCCGCTGGAGATGATCCCGGCGCTGGGCCGCTTCCTGTAGCACCGAGCAGTCACCGAGTCAGGGTCCGTCGGCCATCAGGAGGACAAACAATGACGCAGGTCTTCGTCAAGGGTCAGAACGGACCCCTGGCGGCGCAGCAGCTCAGGATCATGGTCGACGCCGCCGTCGCGGTGGACCTGTCGGCGTTGCTGCTCGCGGAGACGGGACGCGTCCGGTCCGACGGTGACTTCGTCTTCTACAACCAGCCGGCGGTGCCGGGCGTGACGTGGCTGACCGGCGGCGCCGGCGGGGCGCAACGGGTCGAGATCGACCTGTCCGCGCTTCCCGCCGACGTCGCCCGGGTCATCGCGGTGATCAGCCCCGACGACCGCACCATGACGTTCGGGTCCGGCGCCGCGCCGGTCGCCCGGCTCGTCGAGGCGACCGGCGCGGAGCTGGGGACGTTCACCATGCAGGGCCTCAGCGAGGAACGGGCCGTCATCGCCTGGGAGCTGTACCGCCGCGCCGGCGCCTGGAAGGTCCGCGCCGTCGGCCAGGGGTACTCCGGCGGCCTCGCCCAGCTGATCGCCGCGCACGGCGTGGACGTCGAGCAGGAGGAGCCGGTGGCGGCCCCGGTCACGTCCTCGCCGCACTTCCCGGGCACGTCCGGCCCGGTCACGTCGTCGCCGCACTTCCCCGGCACCGGCGGGGCACCGGCCGCGTCGCAGCAGCCGCAGCAGCCGCTGCCGGAGGTCGGCGGCCCCCTGGAGGAGCGCCTCTACCAGCAGGTGTGGTCGATCTTCCAGGACGCGGCGCGGTCCACGTCGGCGCTGCGCTCCGCCGTCGGCTACGCCGAGCAGCGCCGCGACAGCGAGGTCGGTGAGCTGCTCAACGACCCGCGGCTGCGCAACTCGCCGCAGACGGCCGCGGCCCGCGCCGAGGCCGACCGCCGCCACGACGAGCTCGTCCGCCGCGCGGAGGCCGACCGCCGCCGCGACGTCGACCAGCTCGTCACCGAGCTCAAGGGTCTCTCGGCGACGCTGCCGGCGCCGATGGCCGCGTGGGACAGCCCGCGGTGGCGCGACTGGCGCCTGCCGGAGACGCTGACCGTCGGCATCCGCGTCGGTGACGTGCACGTCCCGGAGTCGCCGGAGCTGCGGATCCCGCTGCTGTTCCGGCTGCCGCTGATGCGGGCGCTGTGGATCGACTCGA
Organism: Dactylosporangium sp. NPDC051087; assembly: GCF_055586325.1. Classification (NCBI taxonomy): domain Bacteria; kingdom Bacillati; phylum Actinomycetota; class Actinomycetes; order Micromonosporales; family Micromonosporaceae; genus Dactylosporangium; species Dactylosporangium sp. NPDC051087. Next base: position 286,295 of record NZ_JBVJIJ010000018.1, read on the forward strand.
CCGGCGCCGACCGCGACACCGCCGTGGCGATGGCCCGCTCGGTCGTGGTCCGGCTCCTCGCCGCGCACCCGCCCGGCCAGCTCAGCGTCTCCGTCGCCGACCTCGCCGGGGGCGGCGCCGCCGCCCGCGCGTTCGACCTGGGCGGCCCCGGCGCCGCCACGTCGGTGCCGGTCGCCGCGACCCCGCAGGCGCTCAGCGACATGCTGGAGCACCTCGTCGAGCGGGTCGACCTGGTGCAGATGGCGATGCGGGCCGGCGCGACGGACCCGTCGCACGAGCACATCGACGGGGGGCGGCGGCTGCTGGTGCTGCACGACTTCCCGTACGGGTTCGACGAGGCCACCTTCGCGCGCCTGCAGTACCTGCTCAGCGAGGGGCCCGAGGCCGGCGTGCACATCCTGATGGTCGCCGACCCGCAGGACTCCTCGACGCTCGGCCCGATGGTCGGGGCGGTGTGGCGTTCGATGGCGCGCCTGCCCGTCCTGTCAGGGGACCACATGGGCGACCCGTGGGTGGGGCTGACCTGGACGTTCACGCCGGACGCCACCACGGGCAGCACCGCCGTCGAGGAGATCCTCGCCCGCCTGGCCCGTCAGGCGGACGGGCGATGATCCGTATCTGTCAGGCACCACTTGAACGGTGCCGCTATAAGTTGATCGCAGACGCGCTGTCGTTGTAGCCGAGGAGATCACGTGTCTCAGAACTTCACTCGGGGGCAGAAGAGCCCGATTTCGAACTTCACCACGGGAGACGACCTGTATGTAGGCATCCAGTTGAACGCTCCCGGGATCACGTGGGACATCTCGTGCTTCGGCCTGGACGCCGACGACAAGCTGGTTGACGACAACTACTTCATCTTCTTCAACCAGCCGAAGTCGCCCGAGGGGTCGATCCAGAAGCTGGGCCCGCAGTCCGGTGACACGGACTCGTTCCGGGCGACGCTCAGCGCCGTGCCGGAGAAGGTCGCGAAGCTGTCGTTCTGCGCGGCGATCGAGACGTCCGGCACCGCCAGCCAGCTGCAGTCCGGCTACCTGCGCATCGTCGCCGGTGGCCAGGAGGTCATGCGCTACGCCTTCACCGGCGCCGACTTCGGCACCGAGCGGGCGATCATCATCGGCGACCTCTACCGCAAGGGTGTCTGGCGCGCCGCCGCCGTCGGGCAGGGTTTCGCCGGCGGTCTCGCCGACCTGATCCGCTCGTACGGTGGCAACGTCGACGACGAGCCGGCTCCGGCGCCCGCCGGTCCCGCGCCCGGTTTCGCGCCGCCGCCCGGTGGGCCGCCGCCGCAGCAGGGCTTCGCGCCGCCGCCCGCGCCGACGCAGCAGTTCGCGCCCCCGCCGCAGCCCGCGCCGACCCAGCAGTTCGCTCCGCCGCCGCAGCAGGGTTACCCGCAGCAGCAGCCCGGCTTCGCGCCGCAGGGTCAGCCTGGGTACCCGCCGCAGCAGCAGCCCGGTTACCCGCCGCAGGGTCAGCCTGGGTACCCGCCGCAGGGTCAGCCCGGGTATCCGCCGCAGCAGCAGCCCGGTTACCCGCCGCAGGGTCAGCCCGGTTACCCGCCGCAGCAGCAGGGCTTCCCGCAGCAGCCGGGTGAGCTGCTGCCGTCGCAGGTCCAGCCCACGCAGCCCGGCGTGATGCACAGCCTCCAGAAGTACAAGGAGGTGCCCGCCACCGGCATCCGCTGGTCGAAGCAGAACGGCAAGCTCGTCAAGGTCACCCTCGGCGCGGACGCCCACGCGCGGCGCGGGTCGATGGTCGCCTACCAGGGCAACGTCGAGTTCGAGTACAAGGGCTCCGGCGGCCTGAAGGCGATGTTCGAGGGCGCGATGACCGGCCAGGGCCTGAAGCTCATGACGCTGAAGGGCCAGGGCGAGGTGTTCCTCGCCGAGAACGCCAGCGACCTGCACATCGTCGAGCTGCAGGGCCAGGCGCTGTGCATCAACGCCAACAACGTGCTCGCCTTCGACGCGAGCCTGCAGACCGAGGTCAAGCGGATCGAGAGCCCCGGCATCCCCGGCGGCGGCTTCTTCCACCTCGAGGTCCGCGGTCAGGGCACCGTCGTCGTCATGACCAAGGGCACCCCCGTGACCCTGATGTGCCAGGGCCCGACGTTCGGCGACATGAACGCCGTCGTCGCCTGGACCGCCGGCATGCGGGTCGCGGTGTCGACGCAGGTCCGGGTGTCCCGGCAGATCTACGCCGGCGCCAGCGGCGAGTCCGTCGCGCTCCAGTTCATGGGAATGCAGGGCCACTTCGTCGTGGTCCAGCCCTACGAGGTCTGAAAGGGGACGCTGTGCAGAGTCCACTGCTCCAACACTATGGCCAGACGCAGGTCCGGGACCGGATGAGTCTCCACGGCAGCAAGATCGCCAAGGTGATGATGATGCAGGGCCAGGACCTGATGGCCCGCACCGGCTCGATGATCGCCTACGAGGGCCTCATCGACTTCAACCCCAACCCGCCGCAGCTCGGTCAGATGGCCCGCTCCTGGGCGACCGGCGAGGGCGTGCCCCTGATGACCGCGACCGGCCAGGGCGAGCTCTACCTCGCCGACTACGGCAAGGAGGTCGTCGTCATCCAGCTCGCCGGCGAGGGCCTGTCCGTCAACGGCAAGAACATCCTCGCCTTCGACGCCGGCCTGCAGTGGACCATCGAACGGGTCAAGGGCGTCAGCATGTTGTCGGGCATGGGCATGTTCAACGTGGTCATCCGCGGCAACGGGTGGGTCGCGCTGACCAGCAAGGGCACGCCCGTGGTGCTCGACACCCGCGAGGCGCCGACCTACGTGGACACCGACGCGCTGGTGGGCTTCACCGACGGGCTGAGCATCAGCCCCAAGCGCACCGCCCGCTTCGGCAGCCTCATCGGCCGCGGCTCCGGCGAGTCGTTCCAGCTCGGCTTCTCCGGGCAGGGTTTCGTGATCGTCCAGCCGAGCGAGGACGCGCGCCCCGCTTTCTCGGCGCGGGGTTGAGGAGACCGACATGTACCAGAGCTCACTGCTGGCCAACCAGGAAGTGCAGACCACCGAGCGCTTCGCCCTGCAGAACGGCAAGATGCTCAAGGCCACCCTCGGCCAGGCCACCGGCATGCGCGAGTTCTTCGCCCGCAAGGGCGCGATGGTCGCCTACCAGGGCGGCGTGAACTTCGACGCGCAGTACCAGGGCTGGGGCTCCCACATCGCCCGGCACTTCACCGGTGAAGGCCTGAACCTGATGAAGGTCCACGGCAGCGGCACGGTGTTCCTGGCCAACCAGGCCCAGGACATCCACGTGCTCGACCTCACCGGCGACGGCCTCACGGTCGACGGCAACAACGTCCTCGCCTTCGAGACCTCGCTGCGCTGGGACATCGTGCGCATCGACTCGCAGGTGCAGATCGCGGGCGCCGGCGGCTACAACATCGACCTCAACGGCCGCGGCAAGGTCGCCGTCACCACGACCGGCGCGCCGCTGGTCATGCGGGTCACCCCCAACAACTACTACTTCGCCGACGCCGACGCGGTCATCGCCTGGTCCTCGAGCCTGCAGGTCAGCATGCAGGCGGCGGTCACGTCCTCCTCGGTGTGGCGCCCCCGCGGCAACACCGGCGAGAGCTGGCAGATGCAGTTCACCGGTGAAGGCTTCGTCGTCGTCCAGCCGGCGGAGCTGCTGCCCCCGTACGACGCCCTCGCCGGCACCAGCATGGCCGGCCGCTTCGGCCTCGGCCAGGGCGGCATGGCGGGCAACAACCCGTTCGGCGGCATGGGCCGCTGACCGCACGCACCACCGCCTGCTGAGGCCCCGGTCGAGCTCGTCTCGACCGGGGCCTTCCCACGTGCGGATTCCCTCTGATCAGCTGGTCGTCGTGCGGTCCCGGTCCTGCCGATCGAGCCGGTCGTGCTATGGCCGGTCACGGTATGCGCATGCAACCCTACTCATCGAGGGACATGGTGAATGAGGGGGCGGCATTGGCCAGGTCGTTGACCTATGCGGATGCGGTGCGCATCCTGGGTGGCAGAAGCGGCGTGGTCGACGTCGTCGCCCGGCTCAGCGGCGGACTGCTGATGAGCGTCCCGACCGGAGGGCTGGCCAGCCTCCTCAGCCTGCTGGACGCGAAGACGGAATTCGTGGCAGCGTGCCATCGGCTGTCGAACAAGGTCTATGAACGGCGGCGGGGGCTGTCGCGCCTGGACCGCACGAAGCGCCTCGAGGCGGCGCACACGATCCTCGTGGTGCTCGCCTACTTCGAAGCGCTGGACGACATGTCCGTCCCGTTCAGGTACGCGGACCTCGAACTCGACGCGTCGCAGCAGGTCGCCGTCGTGGGCCGGCAGCCGTTGCTGCCGCCCGCGGGCTCGACCTTCGTCACCGCGCTGCAGTCGACAGGCAATCTCGTGCCGCAACCGCACATCGCGCACGAGGATCAGATCGAAATGCTCCGGCGGCATTTCACCGATCTGTCCAACGCCATTTCGCGGCTTGTGAGCGGCCTCGCGATCTGGGACACGTGGAGCGAGACGGAGCAGCTGCGGTTCACCCGCGAACTCGACGCCGTCCCGGGGCGCGCGGTGGGCAAGTACGAGATCCTCCTGCGCCGCCTCGCCGGCGAGTTTCCAGAAGTGGCGTTCTGGACGGGCACGCGGGAGCATCAGGCGACGCGGGTCGAGGTGCGTGCCGCGCTCGAGGGCATCGAGACGATCCTGACCGAGATGGCACGGTCACCGGCACAGGTCAGGTCGCGGACGGGCCTCGTCAACACGTATCACGCGGCGCTGCAACATCCGATCGCCGCGCTGGAGACCGGACCCGACGACCCTCGGCTGCCGACGGTCGAGGAGAGCTACATCGAGCCCAGGTTTCGGGTCGGCACGGCCTCCTACGGGCTGCGGCTGAGCGACGAGTCCTTGTGGGAACGGTTGCCGATGCGGTCGGACCTCGACGAGTTCCTGGTCGGGTTCCTCACCTCAGGGCTGGCGCTGCGGGCACCGCTGATCGTGCTGGGGCAGCCGGGCTCCGGCAAGTCGCTGTTCACCAAGGTCCTCGCCGCCCGCCTGACGAGCGTCGACTACCTGCCCGTCCGGGTGCCGCTGCGGCATGTCTCGGCCTCCGACGACCTCCAGGAACAGATCGAAGAGTCCGTCTACAAGCAGACTGGGGAACGACTGACGTGGCCTGAGCTGGTCCGTGCGGGCGAAGGCGCACTTCCCGTGGTGATTCTCGACGGCTTCGACGAACTGCTCCAGGCGACCGGCGTCAGCCGCTCCGACTACCTGGTCCGGGTCGCGCACTTCCAGCAGCGGGAACTGGAGCTCAACCGCGCGGTCACGGTCATCGTCACCAGCCGGACCAGCGTCGCGGACCGGGCGACCGCACCCGACGAGACCATCGCACTGCGACTGGAGCCATTCGACCGGCAGCGGGTGCATGACTGGATCGCGATCTGGAACCGGATCAACCACGACTACTTCCTGGCCCGCAACCGCAACCCGCTGACGGCCGAGTCGGTATGGCGGCTCAGGCATCTCGCGGGCCAGCCGCTGCTGCTGCTGATGATGGCCCTGTACGACGCGGACGGCAACGCGTTGCAGCGCCGCCGGCCCGGGCTGCACGAAGATCAGCTCTACGAGCGGCTGCTCCAGCTCTTCGCGAGCAGGGAGGTCAACCGGGTACGCAAGGACATCTCCACCGAGCATCTGGAGCGCGAGACGGAGCTCGAGCTCCGCCGGCTCTCGGTGGTCGCGTTCGCGATGTCCAACCGGCGCCGGCAATGGGTGACGGAGCACGAGCTGGAAGGTGACCTGCCGGTGCTCTTCGCTCCGCACACGCGGGTGGAGCGGGACATGCGCACCGCGCTGAAGGCGTCGGAGATCGTGCTGGGTCGATTCTTCTTCCTGCACCGCGCGAAGGCGAACGAGAACAGTGACGAGCCGTTGCGGACCTACGAGTTCATGCACGCCACGTTCGGGGACTTCCTTGTCGCACGACTGACCTGGAGCGTGCTGTGCAACATCGACGCGCGGGAGCGGGCGTCGACGTTCGACATGGTCAACGAGAAGATCAACGATGACTTTCTGTACGCGCTGCTGTCGTTCGCGCCGTTGAGCCTGCACACGCCCGTCCTGCGGTTCCTTGCCGGCATGGCGAGCCGGCAGAGCGACGAGGAGCGCGGGCACCGGACCGAACTGCTGATCCGGTTGTTCCGATCCGCGCACCACCATCGCGACGGTGGCGCTTTTCTCGGCTACCGCCCCGTCGGCAGCACCGTCCCGGCCCGTCATGCCGCCTACGCCGCGAACCTGGTCCTGCTCACCGTGTGTCTTGAGCCGACCGTGCGAGGCTCCCGGCTGCTCGGGCGCCCACCTGCCGTCAACGGGGACGGGCAGTCGACGAACGGCAACCGTGACCCGGTCGGCGCGTGGAAGAGCGAGACGCTCCTCTGGCGCTCCCAGCTCGGCTCGGACGGATGGGCGAGCATCATGGAGTCGCTGGACCTGGAGCGGATCTGGGCGGACGGCCACCGGGACTTCCTCCTGCGGCTGAAGGAGTCCGTCCAGCCCGTTGCGGACATCGACCTGTACTGGACGTACAACCGCCCACCCGGCGACGAGAGCAGACGGGAGCCGTTCGTCAGCACGGGACAGCATCCGGACTGGCTGCGCCGTAGCGCCAATGTCATGGCCCGGGTCGGTGACGACATCACGGTGCACGCGCTCGAGCCGATCGCCGAGACCTTCGGCATCACGATCAATACGGTCGTGGGCTGGGGAGAGGGTTCGGCACGCAGCGCGGCGCACGTCCTGATGCATGCGTGGCTGCGCCCGTTCCGCGACGACGCCGTCGACGACCGCGTCGAGGTGTACCGGCTGTGCGCGCGGATCGCCACCCAGAACTTCGCGTCCTGGGACGATGAGACCCGCGCCCGCTACGCGATGGCGTTGTTCGACCGGCTCGCCGCCGACGGCTCGGTTCCGGCCGCCGATGTCGCCGCCATGCTCACCGACTTCGTGCAGGACGCCGATCGGGTGCGGCTGCCCGGTGTCGCGCCGTACGTCGTCCGTTGCGTGCTCGCGACGCTCGGGCGGGACCCGGACAGCGACGGGCCGCTGCTGGGCGTCCTGGGTCGGACAGCGGCGTCGCCGGACGGCGGTGTCCCCGAACTTGTCGAGCTCGAGCGGGCCCGGTGGGCCAGGGTCGATCGGCTGTTCCCGCCGTCAGCAGGGGAGAGTCAAGGGGGATCGGGAGGCTGAAGGCCACTCTTGTCCGTCAATATGTGAATGGCCGGGGACACCGACCTGACGCGCTCCGAGCCAGCAGTGATCCTGATTCGCCGCCACCCTGAGCGGGACCACGAAGCGAGGCATGGTTGTCACCGGTAAACGCTCGAACCGTCAATGTCCGCGCCGCCGATGGGCGGAACCTGGCAGTGGAGATCGCCGGTGCTGACGATGGACTGCCGGTCTTTCTGCTGCACGGCACTCCTGGCAGCCGTCGCGGCCCGCGTCCCCGGTCCAGTGTGCTCTACCGGCTCGGTGTCCGGCTGATCTCCTACGACCGCCCGGGCTACGGCGGCTCCGATCCCCACGAGGGGCGGCGGGTCGTGGACGCCGCCAATGACATCCGGGCCATCGCGGACTCCCTCGGCATCGGGACGTTTTCGATCGTCGGCCGCTCCGGCGGCGGCCCGCACGCGCTCGCCTGCTGCGCCGAGGTGGGCGAGCGGGTCACCCGAGCCGCGGTGCTCGTGGGGCTGGCGCCGGTCGACGCGGCCGAACTGGACTGGTTCGGCGGGATGGTCGACAGCAACGTGGGTGAGTACATCGAGGCCAGCAACGACTCGCAGGCGCTCACGGAACGCTTGCGCCTGCGTGCCGACCGGACGGCGAGCGATCCGGAAAGTCTCGTCGAGTCCCTGCTCAGTGAATCGACCGACCCGGACCGCCGGATCGTCAGTGGCGTGGCGATCCGGCGGTTGCTGACGGACACCTACACCGAGGCGGTCAAGGCCGGTCCCTACGGCTGGATCGACGACATACTCGCGCTCCGGGCGCCATGGGGGTTCGACCTCGGGGACATCGCGGTGCCTGTGCGGCTCTGGCACGGCGCGGAGGACAACTTCACGCCGGCCAGTCACACGCGTTGGCTGGCCGGCCGGATCCCGGGCGCCGACGTCCAGGTGCAGTTGCACACGGCGCATTTCGGTGCTGTGGAGATCCTGCCGGAGACCCTGGCGTGGCTCACCAGCGAGCCGCCGGGACTGGCGAGCCACGCGACAGAGCAGGTCGACAGATCCTAGGTGACTGGTGTTAAACGATGGTCTGGCCCGGAGGGCCAGACCATCGTTGTCGTCTTGCGGGGTGGGGTTCGGCGGCGGGTTGAGGTTGGGTTTGTTGCTTGAAGTTGTTGCTGGGTC